>NZ_CP117782.1:3574622-3899588 GCF_028657905.1 Burkholderia sp. FERM BP-3421
TCGCGAAGCGCGTGCTCGTCGCGTTCCCGGATGCGCTGCCGCATGCCGAGTGGACCGGCAACCCGATCCGCGCGGAGCTGGCGCGCACCGCGCCGCCGCCGCAGCGCTACGCGGCGCGCGACGGCCGGCTGAACCTGCTGGTGGTGGGCGGCAGCCTCGGCGCCGCCGCGCTCAACGAAGTGGTGCCGCGCGCGCTCGCGCTGATGGCGCCCGGCGAGCGGCCGCACGTCGTGCATCAGGCGGGCGCGAAGCACATCGACACGCTGAAGGCGAACTATGAAGCCGCGGGCCTCGCGCTCGGCAGCGACGTGCAGCTCGCGCCGTTCATCGACGACATGGCGGCGGCCTACGCGGCCGCGGACCTGGTGATCTGCCGCTCCGGCGCGATGACCGTCGCCGAGATCGCGGCGGTGGGCGTCGCGGCGCTGTTCGTGCCGTTCCCGCATGCGGTCGACGACCATCAGACGACCAATGCCGCCTTCCTCGCCGATGTCGGCGCGGCGGTGCTGGTGCAACAACGCGACCTGTCGGCCGAATTGCTGGCCGACTGGTTGCGCAGCCAGTCGCGGGCAACGCTCGCGATCATGGCGGAGCGTTCGCGCTCGCTGGCCAAGCCCGATGCCACCGATGAAGTCGCGCGCGCATGCGCGGCGGTGGCGGGCGCGAACCTGAAAGGAATGCAATGAAACACATCGTCAAACATATTCACTTCGTCGGGATCGGCGGCGCGGGCATGAGCGGGATCGCGGAAGTGCTCGTCAATCTCGGCTACGAGGTCAGCGGCTCGGATCTGTCGCGCAATGCGGTGACCGAGCGGCTTCAGGCGCTCGGCGCGCGGGTTGCGATCGGCCACGACGCGGCCAACATCGAGGGTGCGAACGCGGTGGTGGTGTCCACCGCGGTGCGCTCGGACAACCCGGAAGTGCTCGCGGCGCGCCGTCAGCGCGTGCCGATCGTGCCGCGCGCGGTGATGCTCGCCGAGCTGATGCGGCTCAAGCAGGGGATCGCGATCGCCGGCACGCACGGCAAGACCACGACGACGAGCCTCGTCGCGAGCGTGCTCGCGGCGGGCGGACTCGATCCGACCTTCGTGATCGGCGGCCGGTTGATCAGCGCCGGCGCGAACGCGCGGCTCGGCACCGGCGATTTCTTCGTGGCCGAGGCCGACGAATCGGATGCGTCGTTCTTGAACCTGTATCCGGTGATCGAGGTGATCACGAACATCGATGCGGATCACATGGACACCTATGGGCACGACTTCGCGCGGCTCAAGCAGGCGTTCATCGAGTTTACGCAGCGCCTGCCGTTCTACGGCAGCGCGGTGGTATGTGTCGACGATCCGAACGTGCGCCAGATCATCCCGTTCATCTCGAAGCCGGTGGTGCGCTACGGCCTCGCGGCCGACGCGCAGGTGCGCGCCGAGAACATCGACGCGCGCGACGGCCGCATGCATTTCACGGTGCAGCGCGAAGGGCGCGCGCCGCTCGCGGTGGTGCTGAATTTGCCGGGCCTGCACAACGTGCAGAACGCGCTCGCCGCGATTGCCATCGCGACCGACCTGGGCGTCGCGGACGAGGCGATCCAGCAGGCGCTCGCGGAATTCAACGGCGTCGGCCGGCGCTTCCAGCGGCATGGCGAGATCCCGGTGGCGGGCGGCGCGTACACGTTGATCGACGACTACGGCCATCACCCGGTCGAGATGGCCGCGACGATCGCCGCCGCGCGCGGCGCGTTCCCCGGCCGCCGGCTCGTGCTGGCGTTCCAGCCGCACCGCTATACGCGCACCCGCGACTGCTTCGAGGATTTCGTCCACGTGCTGTCGACGGTCGATGCGCTGGTGTTGACGGAGGTCTACGCAGCCGGCGAGGCGCCGATCCCGACCGCCAACGGCGACGCGCTGTCGCGCGCGGTGCGCGCGGCGGGCAAGGTCGTGCCGGTGCTCGTCGAGCACGTCGACGCGCTGCCGGAGGCGCTCACGCAGGTCGCGCAGCCGGGCGACGTGGTGATCACGATGGGTGCGGGCTCGATCGGCGGCGTGCCGGGCAAGCTCGTGCAGGACACGCAACGGAAGGCATGAGATGAACGCGATCGATCCGCAACGATTCGGCAAGGTGGCGGTGCTGCTCGGCGGCGAGTCGGCCGAGCGCGAGGTGTCGCTCAACTCGGGCCGGCTGGTCGTGCAGGGGCTGCGCGATGCCGGCATCGACGCCCATCCGTTCGATCCGTCCGAGCGGCCGTTGGCGGCGCTCAAGGACGAGGGTTTCGCGCGCGCGTTCAATGCGCTGCACGGGGGCTACGGCGAGAACGGCCAGATCCAGGGCGCGCTCGATTTCTACGGGATCCGCTACACCGGCAGCGGCGTGCTCGGCTCGGCGCTCGGGCTCGACAAGTTCCGCACCAAGCTGGTGTGGCAGCAGACCGGCGTGCCGACGCCGCCGTTCGAGACGGTGCTGCGCGGCGATGCCTACGATGCGCGCGCGCAGGAGATCGTCGCGAAGCTGGGCCTGCCCTTGTTCGTGAAGCCGGCGAGCGAAGGCTCGAGCGTCGCGGTGCTGAAGGTGAAGGACGCCGCTGCGTTGCCTGTCGCACTGGCCGAAGCGGCGCAACACGACAAAATCGTGATCGTCGAGAAGAGCATCGAAGGCGGCGGCGAGTACACCGCGTGCATCGCGGCGGATCTCGACCTGCCGCTGATCCGCATCGTGCCGGCGGGCGAGTTCTATGACTATCACGCGAAGTACGTCGCCGACGACACGCAGTATCTGATCCCGTGTGGCCTCGGCGAGGCGCGCGAGGCGGAACTGAAGCGGCTCGCGCGGCGCGCGTTCGACGTGCTCGGCTGCACCGATTGGGGCCGCGCGGATTTCATGCTCGACGCGGCGGGCGACGCGTATTTCCTCGAAGTGAACACGGCGCCGGGGATGACCGATCATTCGCTGCCGCCGAAGGCGGCGCGCGCGGTCGGCATCAGCTACTCGGCGCTGGTGGTGAAGATCCTGTCGTTGACCCTGGAAGACTGAAGCGGAACCGGATGTGAGTCATGTGGAATAACGTTCGCCAACTGAACCTTGCCGCCAGCGCGTTGTACGCGCTGTTGCTGCTCGCGTTGGCGGCCGCGGGGTGCTACTGGCTGATTCAGCGTCCGACTTTCGCGCTGCGCGCGATCCAGATCGACGGCGATACCGAGCACATCAACGCGCCGACGGTGCGCGCGGGCGTGGTGGGCCGGCTCAAGGGCAATTTCTTCACGGTCGACCTGGACACCGCGCGGGTGGCGTTCGAGCAGATGCCGTGGGTACGGCACGCGAGCGTGCGGCGAGTGTGGCCGAACGCGCTCGCTGTCACGCTCGAGGAGTACAAACCGTTGGGCACCTGGGGCAGCGATCAGCTGGTCAGCACCGACGGCGAGCTGTTTACCGCGAACCAGGGCGAGCTGGAGGAAGGCCTGCCCGCGTTCGACGGTCCGGAAGGCAGCGCGAAGGAGGTGGTCGCGCGCTATCGCGATTTCAAGAAGTGGTTCGCGCCGCTCAAGGCGACGCCGGAGGAGGTGACGCTGTCGCCGCGCTACGCGTGGACGGTCAAGTTGTCGAACGGCATGCAGGTGGAGCTGGGCAAGGAGCGCAACGGCGGGACGCTGTTCGACCGCACGCAGCGCCTCGTCGCCGCGTGGCCGGCCGTCACGCAGCGCTGGGGCGGCGACATCGAGTATGCGGACCTGCGTTACCCGAACGGGTTCGCGGTTCGTGCGGCGGGCATGCGCTTCCTGAGCGAACCCGACAAGGGCAAGAAGTAACAGGACATCACACGCAAGAGCACTTTATGAGCAAAGACTACAAGGATCTGCTGGTTGCCCTCGACATCGGCACGTCGAAGGTGGTGGCCGTCGTCGCGGAACTGAAGGGCGAGGGGCACTACGAGGTCATCGGCCTCGGCCAGAGCGAGTCGAAGGGCTTGAAGAAAGGCGTGGTGGTGAACATCGAGGCCACCGTGCAGTCGATCCAGCGCGCGCTCGAGGAAGCCGAGCTGATGGCCGACTGCAAGATCACCAACGTCTTCACCGGGATCGCCGGCAGCCACATCCGCAGCTTCAATTCGAGCGGGATGGTCGCGATCAAGGAAAAGGAAGTCACCCAGACCGACGTCGCGCGCGTGATCGAGACCGCCAAGGCGATCAACATCCCGACCGACCAGCAGGTGCTGCACATCCTCACGCAGGAATTCATCATCGACGGCCAGGAGGACGTGCGCGAGCCGATCGGCATGAGCGGCATCCGCCTCGAGGTGAAGGTGCATATCGTGACGGGCGCGGTCAGCGCCGCGCAGAACATCGTGAAGTGCGTGCGCCGCTGCGGGCTCGAGGTGAACGACCTGATCCTGCAGCCGCTCGCGTCGTCGCTCGCGGTGCTGACCGAGGACGAGAAGGACCTCGGCGTGGTGCTGGTCGACATCGGCGGCGGCACGACCGACATCGCGATCTTCGCGGAAGGCGCGATCCGCCACACGGCCGTGATCCCGATCGCGGGCGACCAGATCACGAGCGACATCGCGATGGCGCTGCGCACGCCGACGCCGGATGCGGAAGACATCAAGGTGGGCTACGGCATCGCGAAGCAGGCGCTGGCCGATCCGGACGAGATGGTCGAGGTGCCGGGGCTGGGCGAGCGCGGTCCGCGCACGCTGTCGCGGCAGGCGCTTGCCGCGGTGATCGAGCCGCGCGTCGAGGAGCTGTTCTCGCTCGTTCAACAGGTCGTGCGCGAATCCGGTTACGAAGAGTTACTCAGTTCCGGTGTTGTGCTGACTGGCGGCGCGGCGATGATGCCGGGAATGGTCGAACTCGGCGAAGACATTTTCCTCAAACCGGTGCGCATCGGCGCGCCGGAATACGCGGGCGGTCTCGCGGACGTGGTGCGCAATCCGCGCTACTCGACCGCGATGGGGCTGCTCGTCGAAGGCAGCGCACAGCGCACGCGCGGCCGCAAGGTCGCGGTGCAGTCCGGCTCGGCCGGCCAGATCTTCACGCGGATGAAGGACTGGTTCCTGAGCAACTTCTAATCGATTTGAAACTCGCGCCGGTACTGGTGGCCGGCGCGCGACAGAGGGTTGCCCGATCTTCTGCCGAATAACGCCAGAGTTTTTTTCTTGACGGAGGCAACAATGGAATTCGAAATGCTGGAAACCGAAACCAACGGCACGGTCATCAAGGTGATCGGCGTTGGCGGCGCTGGCGGCAATGCCGTGCAGCACATGATCAACCGCGGAGTGCAGGGCGTCGACTTCGTCGTGATGAACACGGATGCGCAGGCGCTGTCGCGTTCGCGCGCGCCGAACGTGATCCAGCTCGGCGGCACCGGCCTCGGCGCCGGCGCGAAGCCGGAGATGGGCCGTGCGTCGGCGGAAGAGGCGCGCGAGCGCATCGCCGATTCGCTGCGCGGCGCGCACATGGTGTTCATCACCGCAGGCATGGGCGGCGGCACGGGCACGGGCGCGGCGCCCGTGGTCGCGCAGATCGCGAAGGAAATGGGCATCCTGACGGTGGGTGTCGTGAGCAAGCCGTTCGAATTCGAAGGCGGCAAGCGGATGCGCGTGGCGGAAGCCGGCGCGCAGCAACTGGAGGATCACGTCGACTCGCTGATCGTCGTGCTGAACGACAAGCTGTTCGAGGTGATGGGCGACGACGCCGAGATGGACAAGTGCTTCCAGTGCGCTGACGACGTGCTCAACAACGCCGTGGCCGGCATCGCCGAGATCATCAATGTCGATGGTCTGGTGAACGTCGACTTCGAGGACGTGAAGACGGTGATGGGCGAGCAGGGCAAGGCGATGATGGGCACGGCGACGGTCGCCGGCGTCGATCGCGCGCGCCTCGCCGCCGAGCAGGCGGTCGCGAGCCCGCTGCTCGAGGGCGTCGACCTGTCGGGCGCGCGCGGCGTGCTGGTGAACATCACGTCGAGCCGTTCGCTGCGCCTGTCGGAAACCCGCGAAGTGATGAACACCATCAAGAGCTACGCGGCCGACGACGCCACGGTGATCTTCGGTGCGGTGTACGACGACGCGATGGGCGATGCGCTGCGCGTGACGGTGGTCGCGACGGGCCTCGGCCGCGCGGCGAAGAAGCAGCAGTCGGCGCCGATGACGCTGCTGCGCACCGGCACCGACAACCAGCCGATCAGCGCGGTGGCGCACAGCTACGCGCCGGCGCACGTGAGCGCGGCCGACTACGGCGCGCTCGACACGCCGGCCGTGTGGCGCAATTCGCGCGAGACGGCGGCGTCGCACGTGCAGGCGCTGCAGGAAAAGGGCGTCGACACGTACGACATCCCGGCCTTCCTGCGCAAGCAGGCGGACTGACGCACGGGCAGGCCGGGCCGCCTCGCGGCCGGGCCGACGTGACGGATGGAAACGGCGCATGACAGGCCGCGTCGCATGCGACGCCGGGCCGGGCATCGTGCCCTCTTCGCGGCTGCGAAGCGGGCAGGCGTCGTGCCGTCTGTCGCGGTTGATCAAGGTATCGCCATGAAGGACCAGGCATGATTCAAGTGGGCGACACGCTGCCCGACGCGCAGCTCTTCGAGTTCATCGACGAAGCGCGCGCAGGGTGCACGCTGGGGCCGAACGCCTGCAGCGTGCGCGAGCAGACGGCGGGCAGGCGCGTGGTGATCTTCGGATTGCCGGGCGCGTTCACGCCGACCTGTTCGGCGCAGCATGTACCGGGCTATCTCGAGCACGCCGACGCGCTGCGCGCGGCGGGCATCGACGAGGTCTGGTGCGTGGCCGTCAACGACGCATTCGTGATGGGCGCTTGGGGACGCGATCTGCACACCGCGGGCAAGGTGCGCATGATGGCGGACGGCAGCGCGGCTTTCACTCATGCGCTGGGACTTACGCAGGATTTGTCCGCGCGTGGCATGGGGGTTCGATCCCTGCGCTATGCGATGGTGATCGACGACGGCGTGGTCAAGACGCTGGCGATCGAAGCGCCGGGCAAGTTCGAAGTCAGCGATGCAGCCAGCGTGCTGGCAGGCATGATGCGGTGAAATCGGGGCCGGCGTTGCTCGACGGCAACGCCCGGGCTCCCCGACAACGTGGCTTTATTACGGGCCGATGACCGGAAACGCCTCCGTTCCGGGCATCGGCCCGTCCCGCATCCGCGCGGGTAACGTGTCGAAACAGTTTGATACGGCGATGCAGCCGACGTGAAATAGGGAATTACGCTATACTCTCGTCTATTGAATAAAACTCCCGATTGAAATCTTCAATCGCGAAGAAGATCACCATGTTGAAGCAGCGCACCATCAAGTCGATCGTCAAGACCGTAGGCATCGGTCTTCACTCCGGTCGCAAAATCGAACTCACGCTCCGCCCCGCTGCCGCCGGCACGGGCATCGTGTTTTCGCGCATCGATCTGCCGACGCCCGTGGACATCCCGGCCTCGGCGATGTCGATCGGCGATACGCGGCTCGCGTCGGTGTTGCAGAAGGATGGCGCGCGCGTGTCGACGGTCGAGCACCTGATGTCCGCGTGCGCGGGCCTCGGGATCGACAACCTGTACGTCGACGTGACGGCCGAGGAAATCCCGATCATGGACGGCAGCGCCGCCTCGTTCGTGTTCCTGATCCAGTCCGCCGGCATCGAGGAACAGAACGCGCCGAAGCGCTTCATCCAGGTGAAGAAGCCGGTCGAGATCCGCGACGGCGACAAGTTCGCGCGCCTCGACCCGTACTTCGGCTTCAAGCTCAAGTTCACGATCGATTTCCGCCATCCGGCCGTCGACAAGACGGGGCAGGAGCTGGAAGTCGATTTCGCGAACACGTCGTACGTGCGCGAGATCGCGCGTGCGCGCACCTTCGGCTTCGCGCACGAGGGCGAGATGCTGCGCGAGCTGGGCCTCGCGCGCGGCGCCACGATGGACAACACGATCGTGCTCGACGAGTACCGGATCCTGAACAACGACAACCTGCGCTACGACGACGAGTTCGTGAAGCACAAGATGCTCGATGCGATCGGCGACCTGTACGTGGTCGGTCATCCGCTCCTCGCGTCGTACACCGCGTACAAGTCGGGCCACGGCCTGAACAACCAGCTGCTGCGCGCACTGCTCGCGGACGAAAGCGCCTACGAGATCGTGTCGTTCGACGATCCGAAGGCCGCGCCGCGCGGCTTCGGCTTCGACGCGCAGGCTGCGTTCGCGTGACGCGCGCCGCGCCATGGCGCCGCGCCATGAAAAAAAGCGACCCGAGGGTCGCTTTTTTTTTGTCCCGGCGGCGCTCAGCGCGGCGGTTTCGCGTGCCGGGCGGCCATGCGCGCGAGCGCGATCTGCAGCGGCGACGGTTCGAGCGCGTCGGCGAGCGTGCGCAGCGCATCGGCGCCCGCCGCCGACAGGCGCGCCTCCTTGATGCGTGGCGGTTCGGGCGCGTGCTGCGGGCGCACCCGCAGTTTCAGCGCCGTGACCGGCCAGCCGCGCGCCTGCAGGTCGCCGAGCAGGCGCGGCTCGACTTGCCGCAGGCGCGCGGCGAGCGCGTTGTGCGCGGCGAACAGCGTGAGCACGCCTTCCTTGATGAAGCCGGGTTCGATATTGTTCGCGAGGTAGTCCGGCAGCAGGCTGGCCAGATCGCGACGCAGCGCGGCCACCTGCTCGACGCCCGCGCGCAGCGCCGCATAGGCGTCGCTGCGGTTCAGCACGTCGGCTGCGGCCTGCGGGCGCGAGAAGCTCGACGGGAAGCGCGACGAGGAACGGTTCATGGACTCGGTGACGGCGTGGAGCGGCAAAGATGACGCGATTGTACCGCGCGAGGCAGGCGTCGGCGGAGGACCGCGGCGCGGGCGGGCGCGCGTGCTAAAATTCCTCGTTTGAATTCACTCATACGTTAAGCCGCCGAGGCTCGGCGCGCCGGGGGAGGTCAGCCGTACTCCGGGGCCGTTGCAGCGACGCACACCCGATCCGATGACAACCGGTTTTCTCCAGAAGATTTTTGGCAGCCGCAACCAGCGGCTCGTCAAGCAATACCAAAAGACCGTCGCTACGATCAATGCGTTGGAAACGCAGATCGAGCAGCTGACGGACGACCAGTTGCGCGGCAAGACGGATGAGTTCCGCCAGCGTGTCGCGGGCGGCGAGTCGCTCGACAAGCTGCTGCCCGAGGCGTTCGCCGTGTGCCGCGAGGCGAGCCGGCGGGTGCTGAAGATGCGGCACTTCGACGTGCAGCTGATCGGCGGCATGGTGCTGCACTACGGCAAGATCGCGGAAATGCGCACCGGCGAGGGCAAGACGCTCGTCGCGACGCTCGCGGCCTACCTGAACGCGCTGTCCGGGCGCGGCGTGCACGTCGTCACCGTGAACGACTACCTCGCGCAGCGTGACGCCGAGTGGATGGGGCGGCTCTACAACTTCCTCGGGCTCTCGGTCGGCATCAACCTGTCGCAGATGGAGCACGACCAGAAGCAGCAGGCCTACGCGGCCGACATCACCTACGGCACCAACAACGAATTCGGCTTCGACTACCTGCGCGACAACATGGTCTACGAGACCGAGGCGCGGGTGCAGCGGCCGCTCAATTTCGCGATCGTCGACGAGGTCGACTCGATCCTGATCGACGAGGCGCGCACGCCGCTCATCATCTCGGGCCAGGCGGAAGACCACACCGAGCTGTACGTGCGCATGAACGCGCTGCCGCCGCTGCTCGAGCGCCAGATCGGCGAGGAGAAGGCCGACGGCACGGGCGTCGAGAAGCCCGGCGACTACACGCTCGATGAAAAGGCCCGCCAGGTGTTCCTGACGGAATCGGGCCACGAGAAGGCCGAGCGCCTGCTTTCCGAATGGGGCCTGATCGGCGAGGGCGAGAGCCTGTACGCACCGCAGAACATCACGCTGATGCACCACGTGTACGCGGCGCTGCGCGCGCACACGCTGTTCCACCGCGACCAGCATTACGTGGTGCAGAACGGCGAGGTGATCATCGTCGACGAATTCACGGGCCGCCTGATGGCGGGCCGCCGCTGGTCCGATGGTTTGCACCAGGCGGTCGAGGCGAAGGAACACGCGAAGATCCAGAGCGAGAACCAGACGCTCGCGTCGATCACGTTCCAGAACTACTTCCGGATGTACGTCAAGCTGTCCGGGATGACCGGGACGGCGGACACCGAGGCGTTCGAGTTCAACGAGATCTACGGCCTCGAGACGGTCGTGATCCCGACCAACCGCGTGCCGAAGCGGATCGATCGCCAGGACCAGATCTACAAGACCGCGAAGGAGCGCTACGACGCGGTGATCCGCGACATCCACGAGTGCTACGAGCGCGGCCAGCCGGTGCTGGTCGGCACGACCTCGATCGAGAACTCCGAGCTGCTGTCGCACCTGCTCAAGCAGGCCGGGCTGCCGCACGAGGTGCTGAACGCGAAGCAGCACGCGCGCGAGGCGGCGATCGTCGCCGAGGCCGGCCGGCCGAAGCGCATCACGATCGCAACCAACATGGCGGGCCGCGGCACCGACATCGTGCTGGGCGGCAATGCCGAGAAGCAGGCGAGCCTGATCGATGCCGACGACGCGATCCCGGCCGACGAGAAGGCGCGCCGGATCCAGCAGCTGCACGACGAATGGGAAGCGCTGCACGAGCAGGTGAAGACCGCAGGCGGCCTGCACATCATCGGCACCGAGCGCCACGAATCGCGCCGGATCGACAACCAGCTGCGCGGCCGCGCCGGCCGCCAGGGCGACCCGGGTTCGTCGCGCTTCTACCTGTCGCTCGAGGATCCGCTCCTGCGCATCTTCGCGGGCGACCGCGTGCGCGCGATCATGGATCGCCTCAAGATGCCGGAAGGCGAGGCGATCGAAGCCGGCATCGTGACCCGTTCGATCGAATCCGCGCAGCGCAAGGTCGAGGCGCGCAACTTCGATATCCGCAAGCAGCTGCTCGAATACGACGACGTGTCGAACGACCAGCGCAAGGTGATCTACCAGCAGCGCAACGAACTGCTCGAGGCGCACGACATCGCCGAGACCATCGGCGCGATGCGTCATGGCGTGGTCACCGAGGTGGTGCGCCAGTTCGTGCCGGCGGGCAGCATCGAGGAACAGTGGGACCTGCCCGAGCTGGAAGAGGCGCTGCGCAACGACTGGCAGCTCGATCTCGCGATTCAGGAAATGGTGAACGAATCGTCGTCGATCAGCGCGGACGAGATCCTCGACGCGGTCACGACGGCCGCCGACGAGCACTACGAGGCGAAGGTCGCGCTGGTCGGCCGTGAATCGTTCAGCGCGTTCGAGCGCTCGATCATGCTGCAGACGCTCGATCGCCTGTGGCGCGAGCACCTGGCGGCGCTCGACCACCTGCGCCAGGGCATCCACCTGCGCGGCTACGCGCAGAAGAACCCCAAGCAGGAATATAAGCGCGAGGCGTTCGAACTGTTCGCCGCGATGCTCGATGCGGTCAAGCAGGAAGTCACGCGGGTCGTGATGAACGTGCAGATCCAGTCGCCGGAGCAACTCGAGGAGGCGGCCGAGCAGCTCGAGGAGCAGGGCGGCCATCTCGAGAACGTCGAGTTCCGGCACGCCGACTATGCGGATACCGGCGCGGCTGCTGCTGCGGTCGGCGGCATCGCGGTGGCCGAGATCGCGGCGGCGGTGGGCGGCGCGGCGGCGGTGGACGGCGACGTGCCGAAGGTCGGGCGCAACGATCCGTGCCCGTGCGGCAGCGGCAAGAAGTACAAGCACTGTCACGGCAAGCTGTCATGATCGTGGGCGGCGCGCCGTGCGTGCGTCCGCCATCCGAAGTATGAGCGGCGGCCCGCCCAGGCGGGCCGCCGGTCCGTTCAATCCTGCGATGCCGGCCCGGGCCGGCATCGCGCTTTCCGGCAGGTGTTTCACATGGCTGTGAACTTCCCCCCGATCGATCCCGCGCAACTGCATCCCGTCGCCGGCGTCACGCTGGGCTGGGCCGAGGCCCGGATCCGCAAGCCGAATCGCAAGGATGTCCTCGTCGTGTCCGTCGAAGACGGCGCGACCGTCGCGGGCGTGTTCACCGAGAATCGCTTCTGCGCCGCGCCGGTGACGGTCTGCCGCGAGCACCTGGCCAAGGTGCGCGCCGGCGGCGCCGGCATCCGCGCGCTCGTCGTCAATACCGGCAACGCGAATGCGGGCACGGGCGAGCCGGGTCTCGCGCATGCCCGCGAGACCTGCGAGGAACTCGCGCGGCTCGCCGGCCTCGAGCCGGCGCAGGTGCTGCCGTTCTCGACCGGTGTGATTCTCGAGCCGCTGCCGATCGAGCGCCTGATGGCGGGCCTGCCCGCCGCGCTGGGCAGCCGGGCGGGCGCGCACTGGTATGAAGCCGCGCAGGCGATCATGACCACCGACACGCTGCCGAAAGCCGCGTCGCGGCAGGTGACGATCGACGGCCACACGGTCACGCTGACGGGCATCAGCAAGGGCGCCGGGATGATCAAGCCGAACATGGCGACGATGCTCGGCTTTCTCGCCTTCGATGCGGCGGTCGCGCAGCCGGTGCTCGATACGCTCGTGAAGGAAGTGGCGGACCGTTCGTTCAACTGCATCACGATCGACGGCGATACCTCGACCAACGACTCGTTCATCCTGCTGGCGTCGGGCAAGTCGAGCCTGCCCGCGATCACCTCGACCGCGTCGCCCGCCTATGCGGCGCTGCGCGACGCCGTCACCGAGGTCGCGCAGACGCTGTCGCAGCTGATCGTGCGCGACGGCGAGGGCGCGACCAAGTTCATGACCGTGCAGGTCGAGGGCGGCCGCGACGTCGCCGAATGCCGGCAGATCGCCTACGCGATCGGCCACTCGCCGCTCGTGAAGACCGCGTTCTACGCGTCGGACCCGAATCTGGGCCGGATCCTCGCGGCGATCGGCTACGCGGGCGTGACGGATCTCGACGTCGGCACGATCGACCTGTATCTCGACGACGTGCTCGTCGCCAAGGCGGGCGGGCGCAACCCGGCCTACCAGGAAGAAGACGGCCAGCGCGTGATGAAGCAGAGCGAGATCACGATCCGGGTGCTGCTCGGTCGCGGCGACGCGCAGGCGACCGTGTGGACCTGCGATCTGTCGCACGACTACGTGAGCATCAACGCCGACTATCGCTCGTAAGCGTCGCGAGGACCCCCGGATGGACAAGCTCGATCAATTCCTGGCGCGCGCGGACGCGCTCCTCGCCCGCGTGGAGGCGCTGTTGCCGCCGTCGCCCGCCACGATCGACTGGAGCGCGGCCCACGCGTTCCGCTGGCGCAAGCGCCAGGGGCGCGGCTATCTCCAGCCGGTGCCGGCGGTGTCGGCGATCGCGCTCGACGACCTGCAGAACATCGATCGCCAGAAGGGCCTGATCGAGCGGAACACGCGCCAGTTCGTGCAGCGCAAGCCCGCGAACAACGTATTGCTGACGGGCGCGCGCGGCACCGGCAAGTCGTCGCTGATCAAGGCCTGCCTGAACGCCTATGCGGGCGACGGCCTGCGCCTCATCGAAGTCGACAAGGACGACCTGCACGACCTCGGCGACATCGTCGACCTGATCTCGGCGCGTCCGGAACGCTTCATCGTGTTCTGCGACGACCTGTCGTTCGAGGAAGGCGAGTCGGGCTACAAGGCGCTCAAGGTCGCGCTCGACGGCTCGGTGGCCGCGCAGTCGGACAACGTGCTGATCTACGCGACCTCGAATCGCCGGCACCTGCTGCCCGAGTACATGAGCGACAACGAGACCTACAAGCACCTGCCCGACGGCGAGATCCATCCGGGCGAGGTGGTCGAGGAGAAGATCTCGCTGTCGGAGCGTTTCGGGCTGTGGGTGAGCTTCTACCCGTTCAAGCAGGACGATTACCTGGCGATCGTCGGCCATTGGCTGCGCCATTTCGGCTGCGGCGGCGACGAAGTCGAGGCGGCGCGCGGCGATGCGCTCGTGTGGGCGCTGGAGCGCGGGTCGCGTTCGGGGCGCGTGGCATGGCAATTCGCCCGCGACTGGTCGGGCCGCAAGGAGAATGCATGACCGAAGGATCGAAGCCGGCCGCGCCGGACGGCCGCAAGGTGACCGAGGTGGCGGTGGGCGTGCTGGTGCAGCCGGACGGCCGCTACCTGCTCGCGCAGCGGCTCAAGGGCAAGCCGTATGAAGGCTACTGGGAATTCCCGGGCGGCAAGCTCGAAGCGGGAGAAAGCGTCGAGGAGGCGCTCGCGCGCGAGCTGCACGAGGAACTGGGCATCGTCGTGACCGAGAGCGCGCGCTGGCACACGCTCGAACACGATTATCCGCACGCGTACGTGCGGCTCTACTTCTGCAAGGTGACGGGCTGGACGGGCGAACCGCACAGCCGCGAAGGGCAGGCGTTCGTCTGGCAGCGGCTGCCGGTCGAGGTCGCGCCGCTGCTGCCGGCGGCCCTGCCGGTGCTCGAACGGCTCGCGCAGGACGAGGCGCGCCGGTAAGCGGCGCCGCGCCGCCGCGCGATGCGGCGGCGTCAGTTGTGCCGGTCGTCCGGTTCGGACGACGGCGTTTCCTCGGACGACGGCTCGTCGTCCGTCGTCCCGATCCGGTACTTTTCCGCGGCCCAGGCGCCGAGGTCGAGCTGCTTGCAGCGGGCCGAACAGAAGGGACGGAAGCGATTCTCGGGCGTCCAGCGCACTTCGGCGCCGCAGGACGGACATTTCACGACGGTAGTCATACGAAAGAAAAACGGTCGGTGCGGCGCGAGGCCGCTACAGGTTGCAAAGCGTGAGCTGGAACGGCACGTCGATATCGACCGCGCGCGGCCGGACGTCGCCATCCTGCACGGTGAAGCGCACCCACAGCATGTATTTGTTCGCGCTGGCCTCGGGAATCACGCGCAGCTCGGATGGCACCCTGACCTGCATGAGCTGGTAGGAGCGGCCGGACAGCATCTGCTGATAGCTGCCCTGCATCGCCATCACCTTCGACGCCTGGCCGGATTCGCGCGCGAGGCGCAGCACGATCGTCGCGGCGTCGCGCAGCGGCAGGAGCGGCATCGCCCATTTCGCGATGTCGTGGCGGCGCTGCTCGGCCGGCCATTGCTGCCATGCGTAATAGGACGGGAGGTCGAACTTGCAGGTGCCGCCGGGAATCACCGCGCGGCTGCGAATGCTGGCGAGCCATTCGTTGTCGGTCAGATGCTGGCCGGTCTTGCCCTGCATCTGCGCGAGATGCGCGAGCGTCTGCTCGATCTCGCCCAGCACGGCTTCGAGTGCGTTCTGCTCGATGCCGGGATTGCCGCGAAACGGCGTGAGTGTCTGGCGCTGGCGTTCGAGTTCCTTCATCAGATCCGATTTCAGATCCGCGCGGCCGGCGACCTCGGCGATTTCGAACAGCGTCGTCAGCGCGACATGGTGCTCTCTCGCGTCTTCTTGTGCCATGAAGAACGCGAAGCGCTCGAACAAATCTTCGAGACGCAGCAGCGTGCGGATTCGTTCGTTGAACGGATACTCGTAAAGGATCAAGCGCGCATGCCTCTCGCGATGGGGGTGACGGAACTGCAGGACATTCTAATGCCCGCGACCTACCCTAGCAATCGCGCCTTTTCGGGCCGCATGCGCCGCATGGCGCGCAACAAGCTGACGGCCGCGTCAGTTTGTGGCGGCGGCGTACGCGAGATAGCGCTGGTGCAATGCCGCGACGCGCGCCGCGAGTTGCGCGCGCGGCGCGTCCTCGTTGACGATCACGTCATCGGCCGCGGCGAGCCGCGCGGCGCGCGTCGCCTGGCGTGCGACGATCGCTTCCACCTGCGCGCGCGCGAAGCCGTTGCGCTGCATCACGCGGCGGATCTGGGTCTCGACTTCGCAATCGACGACGAGCACGCGCGCGACGCGCGCCCGCCATGCACCGGATTCGATCAGCAGCGGCACCACATAAACGAGATAGGGCCCCTGCGCTGCGCGCGCCGCGTCGTCGGTGGCGGCGCGGATCAGCGGGTGCGTGATCGCTTCGAGCCGGCGGCGCGCGGGTTCGTCGCTGAACACGAGTGCGCGCATCTTCGCGCGATCGAGCGCGCCGTCGGGCGTCACGAAGCCGGGCCCGAACTCGCGCGCGATGTGCGGCATCGCAGCGCCGTGCGGCGCGGTGATCCGGTGCGCGATCTCGTCGGTATCGACGAGCGAGGCGCCCTGTTCGCCGAACAGGTCGGCGACGGTCGTCTTGCCGCTGCCGATGCCGCCTGTCAGTCCGATCGAATACATGCGGTCAGCCTCCGAGCACGAGATAGAACGGGGTGCCGGCGAACAGCGTGGCCACGCCGCCGAGCGCGAGGAACGGGCCGAACGGCAGCGGTTCCTCGAAACGCATCCGGCCGCGCCAGGTGGCGATGAGCCCGATGGCCGCGCCCGCGACCGCGGAGATCAGCACCACCTGCGGCAGCGCTTCCCAGCCGAGCCAGGCGCCCAGCGCGGCGAGGAGCTTCAGGTCGCCGTAGCCGATGCCCTCGATGCCGCGCAGCCATTTGAACAGCCAGAAGATGCCCCACAGGAACAGATAGCCCGCGATCGCGCCGATCACGGCTGCGTGCAGGTTCGCGAAGGTGCCCCACAGATTGACGGTGAGCCCGGCCCACAGCAGCGGCAGCGTCAGCGAGTCGGGCAGGAAGCCGGTCTGGATGTCGATCGCGCTCATCGCGAGCAGCGTCGCGCACAGACCGAACGCGGCGAGCGCCGCGCCGCCCGGGCCGAACACCGCGAGCGACCCGGCCGCGAGCGCGCCGCTCGCCAGCTCGACGAGCGGGTAGCGCGCCCCGATCGGCGCGCGGCATTGCGCGCAGCGGCCGCGCAGCGCCAGGTAGCCGAGCACCGGCACGTTCTCCCATGCGCGCAGCACATGGCCGCAATGCGGGCACGCGCTGCGCGGCACCCACAGGTTGTAGCGCGCGGGCAGGCCGTCGTCGGGCTCGACGGGCTCGCCGGTCGCCTCGCCGATTTCGGCCTGCCAGGCGCGCTTCATCATGATCGGCAGGCGGTGCGCGACGACATTGATGAAGCTGCCGATCACGAGCCCGAGCATGATCGCGAAGCCGTAGCGGAATCCGGCCGGCAGCGCGGCGAAGGCGGCCAACGGCCCGCTGGCGGGCGCGAACGGGTCGGCGTAGAGCGGCGTGAAGATCATCGATGAAAGGGCCATGGCAAATAGGAGACAGATTCGGCTGCGATGCTACACCACGTTGCCGAGCTGGACGATCGGCAGGTACATCGCGATCACGAGCGCGCCGACCAGCGCGCCCAGCACCACGATCACGAGCGGCTCGCACACGCTCGCGAGCAGGTCGATGCGCTCGTCGACCTGACGATCGCACAGGGTCGAGATATCGACCAGCATTGCATCGAGCGTGCCGGTTTCCTCGGCCACGCCGATCGGCTGGACCACCGGATCGGGAAAGCAGGCCGCGGCGCGCATCGCATTCGCGAGTCGTTCGCCGCGCTGCAGCCGCCGCGCGATATCGGCCGTGGCCTGATCGAAGACCGGATTGCCGCTCGCCTGCGCGAGCGACGCGAAGGCGTCGACGAGCGGCGTGCCGGCGCCGAGCAGGGTGCCGAGCGCGCGGCTCCAGCGGGCGGCGGCGAGGGTGCGCAGCAGCGGCCCCGCGAGCGGAATCCGCAGGGCGAGCCGGGCCGCGGCGAGCCGCGCGGCGGCCGAGCGCCGCCGTGCGTGACCGGCGGCGACGACGGTGAGCGCCGCCCCGAGCGCGGCGGGCGGGCCCCAGCGCGCGAGCCCGCCCGACAGCGCGAGGACGATGCGTGTCGGCGCGGGCAAGGTGGCGCCGAAACCTTCGAAGATCTGTGCGAAGGTTGGCACGACCCACAGCAGCAGCGCGGCGGTGAGCGCGCACGCGAACGACAGGACCGCGCCGGGGTAGGCGAGCGCCGCGCGCACCCGGCTGCGTTGGGCCGCTGCGCGTTCGCGGTCGTCGGCGAGGCGCGCGAGCACGGTGGCGAGCGTGCCCGATTGCTCGCCGATCAGGATCAGTTGCCGGAACAGGGGGCCGAATTGCCGCGGATAGCGGCGCAGCGCGTCCGACAGCGGGCGGCCCGCGACGATGTCGCGCCCGAGCCCGTCCGCGATGCGCGCGATGCCGTCGCGCGCGGTGGCCTGCGCGAACAGGTCGAGCGCCGGCGCGAGCGGCAGGCCCGCCTGCAGCAGGCTCGCGAGCTGGCGCGCGAAGCGGGTGACGTCGTGTGCGCGCACGCGCGGGGGCGGCGCGGCCCCGCGCGCTTCCAGCGCGACCACGGTGATGCCGTCGCGCCGCAGCGCGGCGCGCGCGCTGCCCGGCGTCGCGGCGATCAGGGTGCCGCGTCGCCGTGCGCCATCGACGCCGAAGCCCGACCAGCGAAAGCGCGATTCGAGCGGGGGCGGCTCGGGCGCGCTCATGGCGCCGCCGTGGCCGCAAGCGCTTCGCTGAGGCTCGTCGAGCCGTCGGCGACGCGCGCGAGCGCCGCGTCGCGCAGCGAGCGCATGCCGTCGTCGCGGGCCTGGCGGGCGAGCGCGTGATGGCTCGCGCGCGCGACGATCAACTCGCGCAGCGCGGGCGACAGCGGCATCACTTGATGGATGCCGATGCGTCCCCGGTAGCCGATGCCGTGACAGGCCGCACAGCCGACCGCGCGGAACGGCCGCCAGCCGGCCGCCAGCGCGGCGGCGTCGAGGCCGGCTTCGCGCAGCGCGGCGGGCGGGGCGTCGGATGGCGTGCGGCAGCCGGTGCAGAGCTGCCGCAGGAGCCGCTGGGCGGTGGCGAGGTGCAGGGCGGCGGCGAGGTTGTAGGGCGCGACGCCGATGTCGAGCAGGCGGGTGATCGCGGCGGGCGCGTCGTGCGTGTGCAGCGTCGAGAGGACGAGGTGGCCGGTTTGCGCGGCCTTGAGCGCGACGTCGGCGGTTTCGAAGTCGCGGATCTCGCCGACCATGATCACGTCGGGATCCTGGCGCAGCAGCGCGCGCAGCGCGACGGCGAAGGTGAGCCCGGCCTTGTCGCGCACGCCGACCTGGTTGACGCCGTCGAGCTGGATCTCGGCCGGGTCCTCGACCGTGCAGAGGTTGCGCGAGGTGTGGTTGAGCCGCTGCAGGAAGCTGTAGAGCGACCGTGTTTTGCCGCTGCCGGTCGGCCCGGTGACGAGGACGAGCCCGTGCGGCGCATCGAGCGCGGCCTCGATCGCGCGTGCGCCGGCCGGCGCGATGCCCAGCGCGGGCAGCGACAGGACGGCGGGCAGCGTGTCGAGACGGCGCAGCACGAGCTTTTCGCCGTACAGCGTCGGCAGCGAGCTGACGCGGTAGTCGCCGCGCTGCCCGGGCGCGAGCGCGAGACGCAGGCGGCCGTCCTGGGGCACGCGGCGCTCCGCGATGTCCATGCGCGCGAGCACCTTGACGCGCGTGACGACTGCGTCGCGCAGGTGCGCGGGCGGATGCGCGAACTCGTGCAGCACGCCGTCGATGCGGAGCCGCACGCGCCAGGCGTGCTCGGACGGTTCGAGATGGAGATCGGATGCGTTGCGCTGGTGCGCGGCCTGCAGCAGGCCGGCCAGCAGCGCGACCGCCGGCGCGTCGTCGGCGCGCGCGGCGGCGGCCTGAACCGGATGGAGGGAGGGCGTGGCCGGCGAGGCGGCCGGCGCGAACGGAATGGACGACATCGGAACCGGCCTCGCGGCCGCCTGCTGGGGGCGATGCGTCGATCATCGCGCGCGTGCGCCGCGCGCGGCAGTCGGCCGTTCGGTCAGGCGCGCAGCGTGCGGCCGGCGCGCGGCGCGCGCGGCTTGAAGAGCTTGACCGTGCGCACGGCCTGGTCGTCGCTGCGCATCACCTCGAGCATCACGTCGCCGATCTTCAGGCATACGTCGTCGTCCGGGATCTCCTCGAGCACTTCGAGGATCAGGCCGTTGAGCGTCTTCGGGCCGTCGGTGGGCAGGCTCAGGCCCAGCCAGCGGTTCAGCTCGCGCAGCGGCATGCTGCCGGACACGATGCATTCGCCGTCGGCGTTCCAGCCGCCGTTCGCGCCTTCGGTGCGCGGCATCGACGTGGTGAACTCGCCGATCAGTTCCTCGATGATGTCCTCGGGCGTGACGAGCCCTTCCAGTTCGCCGTACTCGTTGACGACGAGGGCGGTGCGCTGGCGGCTTTCCTGGAAGTACTTGAGCTGCTGGAACACCGGCGTGCCGGACGGCACGTAGTATGGCTCGGCGAGCAGCTCGCGCAGCGTCTCGCGGTCGAAGTCCTGGTTGTGCAGCGCGGTCAGCGTCTTGCGCACGTGCAGCACGCCGAGCACCTTGTCGATGTCGCCTTCGTAGACCACGAGGCGGTTGTGATAACAGGTCTCGAGCTGGTGCAGGACGTCGTCGAGCGGCGCGTAGAAGTTGAGCGACTCGATCTGACGGCGCGGGATCATCACGTCGTCGACGGTGATGTTCTCGAGGTCGAACAGGTTCAGCAGGATGCTGCGGTGCTGGGTCGGCATGAAGCTGCCCGACTCCAGCACGACGGTGCGCAGCTCCTCGGCCGACAGCCGCTGGTCGCGGGCGCCCTTGGTATTGATGTGCAGCAGCGCGAGGATCGCGCCGGCGAGCGCATTGACGAACCACACGAGCGGCATCAGGAGGCGCATCAGCGGCGCGATCACGACGCTGGCGGGCAGCGCGATCCGCTCGGGAAAGCTCGCGCCGACGATCTTCGGGGTGATTTCCGCGAACACGATGATCAGGAACGCAACGAGGCCGGTCGCGATCGACAGCACGAAGTTGTCGCGGCCGAAGGTATGCAGCGCGATCGAGGTGGTCAGGACCGGGATGATCGTGTTGAGCAGGTTGTTGCCGATCAGGATCACGCTCAGCAGCTGGTCGGTGCGCGCGAGCAGCCGCTGCGTCGTCTTGGCGCCGAGTGCGCCCTGGCTCGCGAGATGTTTCAGCCGATGGCGGTTGAGCGCCATCATCGCCGTTTCAGAGATGGAGAAGAAGCTGGAGCAGAGGAGAAGCAGGAAGACGGCGCTGATTTGCGCCCATAAGGGAATTTGGTCCACGCGTCAGGTCAGTGCAGGCAGTGAAGGGCAGGAATGGAAAGGAACTATAGCAGAGGGGCGGGAGTGGATTGTGTCACGCGGGCCACGTCCCCTGAGCACCGGAAACAAAAAAGCCGTCCAGATCGCTGGACGGCTTTTTCAAGGCCGGATGGGCTAAGCCGCAATTATAACACTCGGCGAACGAAGCGTGCGATTGGCCGGCGTTGGGGGGCGTTGACCACTGTTGTGGTAAAAGGGGATGGATGGCCATGTTGCTGCCGCGTGATCAGGCTTCAGTTCGTCATATCGCCTAGCTGCGATGTTGATCTACAGGTTGTTCAGATTTCCGACTGCCATAGGCAATTCGCTTCTCGTTCAGTTCTGCATGCTTGAAGCTCCGGAAGCCGGTTCGGCAGATGTGGAGCGACGGTCATGTCGGGTTGCGGCGTAGCCGTGCCTTCATCAATCAGGTATCTATTGTCGAGGGCCAACAGTGACGACTTTCCAAGAACTACAAAACCAGATCCGGCAATTGCAGCAACAGGCGGAGACGATGCGGAGGGAGCAGGCAAGCGTGGTCATTGCCGAACTTCGCGCTGCCATCCTCGAATTCGGCATTACGCCCGACGACGTATTCGGCGCACGGGCAAAACTGGTCCGGCGCTCTACGAGAGGTCGCGCCATTCAGAAGTACCGTGATCCATTGTCAGGAGCGACATGGAGCGGGCGCGGGCGAGTGCCCCGATGGATTGCCGGCCGTAACCGTGAGGACTTCCTCATTGCCCCCGGGCCCAGTAGCCGGCTCGCTCATTGCCGCTACATGCCGCAGCGAACTCAAAGCGCGGCAGCCCGGAGATACTCCGATGAGCGGGTCTTCGGGCATTCATGCGTGTACTGACCTCTCGGTAGACCAGATCAATGGTTGCAGATCACATCAGCCGGTGTCGATCCGGACTAGATGGCCTAGGAGCGCGAAGGAGATCGAGGTGTCAGGGCGTTCCCACGGAAAATCTAAACACGTTTCCACTGTCCGGGGCCTCGAAGAGTAGGCGCGTGGCCTCGCCTGTCGGCACGAACACCCCGTCGGCTATTTTGTAGTAGCGCGAAATCACTCCGATTCGGCTCTTGTCAGTGGCGTTGGTCAGATAATCATTGGCCGGAAACGCAATGCCATTGCTGCCAGTGCGGACCAGCGCCTTGCAAGATGCGAACAAGCTCGCCAAGTGGTACACCGCCGCTCTCTTCGGGGCAGTTGGATTGACGATTAGGTACACCTGCTTGTAGCGGTCGTACTCTCCGGACCCATTGGCGACACCTTCGAGGCAAATAAGCGGCTTCGCATCCCTCTGTTTGACCGAGATATAGACGTTGAAGCCGGTGGGTGGGATGGTGCCCGAGCTGGATTCGCCCTGAAACGTCACCGCATCCTTGAATGCATGTCTGACGCCATTCAGTTCGAAGAAGCCATCCCCAATGACGATGGACATCTTTCTGCCGCCCACGGTCGTATCCAACTCGACCTCCAGGCCATCCTTCTCGTCATAAAACGAAGACTCGAAACCTTCCTTGGTGGCCTTGTGAAAGATCGCATTCGGAAGGGAGGTGTAGTACGAGTCGTAGCCATCAAATATCTTGGCGTCGCTGGCGCACGCGGCGGATGCCAAAAGCGTGAGAGCCGCAGCACAAAGAAGGGATCCAGTTCTCATTTGTAGGGTAGGCATCCAGTTGCCTTGACGTAATCGGGGTTGTGGGTCCAGAAACGGCACGATCGGGGCAGGTTGATCCTTCGCCCTGAGCGCATCGAATTTCCGTTGCCACTCCGCGATGATCTCGTGCGCCCGCGTGCCGGCTTCGGCGCGATTGCTCGTTCTGAGGCTCGCGCGGAAAGCGTCGGCCTTCGGCTTGCCGGTCTTCGGGTTGCGGAAGTGTTGCTGAAGGTCTTTGGGTACGCCGATCCGCAGTTGGAACACGGATGAGCCAGGGCGCAGATGGACGCCGGAGGGAAGGGATGCCAAGTCAGTCACTCCCCGCATTTTCGCACGGTGGAATTGACACACCAAACTGGCACACCCAGAAACGAGAAAGCCCGGAAAGCTTTGCCAGACAAGAGATCTCTTTATCTGACAGGCTTTCCGGGCCTTAAATCTGGTCGGGGTGAGAGGATTCGAACCTCCGGCCTCTACGTCCCGAACGTAGCGCTCTACCAGGCTAAGCTACACCCCGATTTGGACTCTTTCGTCGCTTCAGTCTCGTTCAAGACTGCCGTGACGTCGAGTAAGAGCATAATTCTAGCAGGCTATTTTTAAAGATGGAAGAGGGAAATGAAGAAATTGCTTCAGCGGCTGCCTGAGCCTCTTGCCGTGCGCATTCCAGCGTATGGTCGAGCGCGCCCGAACGCGTGATCGCGTCGAAGATCGTGTCGAAGCGGTCGGTGCCGCCCTGTTCGATCGCTTCGCGCGCGAGCGCCGCCTGTTCCGGCGTGCCGCGCTCGATCAGATAGATGAGCGGCAGGGTCGGCTTGCCTTCGCGCAGGTCGTCGCCGGCGTTCTTGCCCATCGATTCCGCGCTGCCCGTGTAGTCGAGCCAGTCGTCCATGATCTGAAAGGCGGTGCCGATGCGGCGGCCGTATTCGGCGGCCGCGGCCTCGGTCGGCGCGTCGGCGCCCGCGAGCACCGCGCCGAGCCGGGCCGAGGCCTCGAACAGCTTCGCGGTCTTGTAGCGGATCACCTGCATGTAGCGGGTCTCGTCGACGTCGGCGTCGTGCATGTTCAGCAACTGCAGCACCTCGCCCTCGGAAATGATCGTCGTGGCTTCCGACAGGATCTCCATGATGCGCATCTTGCCGACGCCGACCATCATCTCGAACGAGCGCGAATACAGGTAGTCGCCCACGAGCACGCTGGCCGCGTTGCCGAACAGCGCGTTCGCGGTCTTGCGGCCGCGCCGCAACTCCGATTCGTCGACGACGTCGTCATGCAGCAGCGTGGCGGTGTGGATGAACTCGACGACGGCCGCGAGCGTGTGGCGATGCGCCGTGCTGTCGCCAAGCGCGCCGGCCACGAGCAGCAGCAGCGCCGGACGCAGCCGCTTGCCGCCCGCTCCGATGATGTACTCGGCGATCTGGTTGATCAGCAGCACGTCGGACGCGAGGCTTTGCCGGATGACGCGATTCACCTGTTCCATATCGCTGGCGATCGGAGCGAGCAGGTGGGCGGCGCTGAGGGAAGGGGTGGCGGTCGACGACATGATGATGAAAATGGGTAGTGCGGCGGATTATAAGGCGAATCACCCGTTCACCGGGCTGTTGCGCGCGCGGCGCCCGCGCGCAGTCCCATTCCCCGGCCCCCGCCGAGGGCCGGGGAATGGGAGCCGTCGGCAGGTTTTGACCTCGGTGCTAACTCTATGTATAATCACGCGTTTTCCGTGCGTGGTGCGCGGAAAAATAGATCCAGAGTGAGGTTCTCAATGTACGCGGTCATAAAAACCGGCGGCAAGCAGTACAAGGTTGCCGTTGGCGAAAAATTGAAAGTAGAACAGATACCGGCAGACATTGACGCTGAAATCACGCTCGACCAGGTTCTCGCAGTGGGCGAAGGCGAATCGATTAAGTTCGGTACGCCGCTGGTCAGTGGGGCTTCCGTCAAGGCTACCGTCGTATCGCACGGTCGTCATGCCAAGGTCACCATCTTCAAGATGCGTCGCCGGAAGCACTACCAAAAGCACGCTGGCCACCGCCAGAACTACACCGAGCTGCGCATCGACGCGATCAACGCGTAAGCGCCTCGGGCAAGGAGCAAACAGATGGCACACAAAAAGGCAGGCGGCTCTTCCCGGAATGGCCGCGACTCCGAGTCGAAGCGTCTCGGCGTGAAGGTGTACGGCGGCCAGGCAATCAACGCCGGCGGCATCATCGTGCGTCAGCGCGGTACGCGCATGCATCCCGGCGACAACGTCGGCATGGGCAAGGACCACACGCTGTTCGCACTGGTCGATGGTCACGTGACGTTCGGGACCAAGGGCGCAGACAAGAAGCACATGGTCAACGTCGTTCCGGTCGCTGCCTAAGTCAGGCAGCCCGGGCTTCGAAGCCGAAAGGCCCCGCAGCTTTGGCGGGGCCTTTTTCATTGGCGCGCCCGCAGGCGCGCTTCCGCGACCGATTGGTCAAGCACGGCGGCTCGCGGCACAATATCTGGAAATACTGGACGGAGTAACGAATGAAGTTCATTGACGAAGCGCGAATCGAAGTCATCGCCGGCGACGGAGGCGATGGCAGCGCGTCGATGCGCCGCGAGAAATTCGTTCCGTTCGGCGGACCGGACGGCGGCGACGGCGGGCGCGGCGGCAGCGTGTACGCGATCGCCGATCGCAACATCAACACGCTGATCGACTACCGCTACGCGAAGAAGCACCTCGCGCGCAACGGCGAGAACGGCCGCGGTTCCGACTGCTACGGCAAGGGCGGCGACGACATCACGCTGCGCATGCCGGTCGGCACCGTGATCACCGACATGGACACGGGCGAGCTGATCGCCGACCTGACCGAGCACGAGCAGAAGGTGCAGGTCGCGCAGGGCGGCGCGGGCGGCCTCGGCAACCTGCACTTCAAGTCGAGCACGAACCGCGCGCCGCGCCAGAAGACCGAGGGCAAGCCCGGCGAACGCCGCATGCTGCGCCTCGAGCTGAAGGTGCTGGCCGACGTCGGCCTGCTCGGCATGCCGAACGCGGGCAAGTCGACCTTTATCTCGTCGGTGTCGAACGCGAAGCCGAAGATTGCCGATTATCCGTTTACGACCCTCGCGCCGAATCTCGGCGTGGTGCGCGTCGGTCCGAGCAAGAGCTTCGTGATCGCCGATATTCCGGGCCTGATCGAAGGCGCGGCGGAAGGCGCGGGGCTCGGTCACCAGTTCCTGCGTCACCTGCAGCGCACCGGCGTGCTGCTGCATCTGGTCGATCTCGCGCCGTTCGACGAGAGCGTCGACCCGGTCGCGGAGGCGAAGGCGATCGTCGGCGAGCTGCGCAAGTACGACGAGGCGCTGTATGAAAAGCCGCGCTGGCTGGTGTTGAACAAGCTCGACATGGTGCCCGAGGACGAGCGCCGCGCGCGGGTCGCCGATTTCGTCGAGCGCTTCGGCTGGCAAGGCCCGGTGTTCGAGATCTCGGCGCTGACCGGGCAGGGCTGCGAGAACCTCGTCTACGCGGTGTACGACTACGTGGCGGCCCATTCCGACGCGCATCGCGCGGCGGAGGCGGAAGACCTCGCATCCGACGTGCGTTTCCGCGACGAGCCGGGCGCGGCCAAGCCCGATGCGGAGCCGGACGCCTCCTGACCCGATCGTCCGCGGCACGTCCTGACGGCCCGCGCCGGCCAGGCGGGCGGTTGCCCGATTCAATCGCGCATCATCCAAGGAGACCAAGCACGATGCGTTCGATCATTGCCGATTCGAAGCGGCTGGTAGTGAAAGTGGGGTCCAGTCTCGTCACCAACGACGGACGGGGGCTCGACCATGCCGCGATCGGCCGCTGGGCCGCTCAGATCGCCGCGTTGCGCGCGAACGGCAAGGAAGTCGTGCTGGTGAGTTCGGGGGCGATCGCCGAGGGGATGCAGCGTCTCGGCTGGAGCAAGCGGCCGCGCGAGATCGACGAATTGCAGGCGGCGGCGGCCGTCGGGCAGATGGGGCTCGCGCAGGTCTACGAGAGCCGTTTTGCCGAGCACGGCATCCGCACCGCGCAGATCCTGCTCACGCACGCCGACCTGGCCGACCGCGAACGCTACCTGAACGCACGCTCGACGCTGCTGACGCTGTTGCGGCTGGGCGTCGTGCCGATCATCAACGAGAACGACACGGTCGTCACCGACGAAATCAAGTTCGGCGACAACGACACGCTGGGCGCGCTCGTCGCGAACCTGATCGAAGGCGACGCGCTCGTGATCCTCACCGATCAGTCGGGTTTGTTCACCGCGGATCCGCGCAAGGATCCGGCCGCGACGCTGGTCGCCGAGGCGAGCGCGGGCGCGCCGGAACTCGAGGCGATGGCGGGCGGCGCCGGTTCGAGCCTGGGCCGGGGCGGGATGCTGACCAAGATCCTCGCCGCGAAGCGCGCGGCGCACAGCGGCGCGAACACCGTGATCGCGAGCGGCCGCGAGGCGGACGTGCTGGTGCGGCTCGCGGGCGGCGAGGCGATCGGCACGCAGCTGATCGCGCGCACGGCGCGGCTCGCGGCGCGCAAGCAGTGGATGGCCGATCACCTGCAGGTGCGCGGCCACGTCGTGATCGATGCGGGCGCGGTCGACAAGCTGACGGCGGGCGGCAAGAGCCTGCTGCCGATCGGCGTGGTGGCGGTGCAGGGCGTGTTCGCGCGCGGCGAGGTGATCGCCTGCGTCGACGATGCCGGCCGCGAGGTCGCGCGCGGGCTCACCAATTACAGCAGCGCCGAGGCCAAGCTGATCCAGCGCAGGCCGAGCGGCGAGATCGAGTCGGTGCTGGGCTACATGCTCGAACCCGAGCTGATCCATCGCGACAACCTCGTGCTCGTCTAGCGGCGCGCAGGCGAGCGTCGGCGCGACACGAAAAAAAGCCCGCATGCTAGTGCGGGCTTTTTGCTGGCGCAGCCGGTTTTGCGCTTCAGCGGATCTGGTTCAGCGCGGTGCGGTGATAGCGGATGTTCTCGATGATCGTCGCGGTCTTGCCGAGCGGCATCTTGTTCGCGCAGAAGTAATCCTGGTAGAGCGCCGCGTGGTACGCGTTCAGCTCGCCGTTCTCGATGCGCCGCCAGTCGTTCTCGACGGTGCGGTCCCAGCCGTCGTGGTCGGCGTTCAGGCTCGCGTACTGGCGCCATTCGTAGGTGTCGCAGCGAATCCCTTCGTAGTTCACGTTGCGCGCGCCGGCCGGGCTCGTGACGACCACCGTGTAGCGCACCACGCCGTCGGTGCCGACCTCGAGCGACTTCGCGTCGACGGCGAACGCGAGCGGGGTGTTCTGCGAGACGTTGAAAGGCAGCAGATTGCCGTTCTGCGGCAGGGGCGGGAGGGAGTCGACCTTGTTCTCGGTCCACTGGGGCTGGCGGTCGAGAAGGTAGACGAACGCGCTGTCATCCTTGTTGGACGGGGTGTTCGAGTGCGCGCAGCCGGCCAGAACCGCGACCGCGGCGACCGACGCCACGGCGAGAGCCATCGCTTTCAATATGCATTCCTCGTAAAAAAGGGCGCGGCATTGGCGCCGCGCCCGGTCATGCAGGTTCAACTCGATTGGGCCCGCGCGTCAGTCGCGCAGGGTCAGCCGGGGCGGTTCGTCCAGCGTGTTCGCGCCGATCTCGACTTCGGAACAGATCACCGTCGTGTCGATCACGGTCACGCTCACATCGACCGCCAACGCATCCGCATCGTGCGGCGCATGGGAGCCGCGCGGATGGCGCGGCTTGTCGGGCCGCTGCGCCGGTCGGCGCAGAAAACGCGACAGTTCCGTCAACGCCAGCTGATACACATCCCGCTTGAACTCGATCACCGCGTCAAGGGGTACCCAGTACTCGTTCCAGCGCCATGCATCGAACTCCGGATGATCCGTCGCCCGCAGGCAGATGTCGCAATCGCGGCCAACCATGCGCAGCAGGAACCAGATCTGTTTCTGCCCGCGATAATGGCCGCGCACCTCGCGCTTGATGAACTTGTCAGGCACCTCATAACGCAACCAGTCGCGTGTGCGGCCGATCACCTTGACGTGTTCCGGATGCAGCCCGGTTTCCTCGTGCAATTCCCGGTACATCGCCTGCATGGGGGTCTCGCCATACTTGATCCCCCCTTGAGGAAACTGCCAGGAATGCTCGCGGAGCCGCTTGCCCCAAAACACCTCGTTGCGCGCGTTCAAGAGGATGATGCCGACGTTCGGGCGAAAGCCTTCACGATCCAGCATACAACCACCTTCGAATCCTTTAAAATTGCTTTGATTATAAACAGATAACGGGCGCCGCGCACCGGAACGGAGCGATTCCGGGCGGGGTGCGTCAACTAAACTGTCCCCGAATTGTCTGTCAGTCGTCTGCGCCATCGTCGTTCGTCGCGCGCAGCCTTTAATCCTTCTTGGCCTTTTTCGGGCGGCTCCCGTGGAGCCGCCGTTTTTGGAACCCTTCGCATGAAAGCTTCCCGTTTCTTCATCGGCACCCTGAAAGAAGCACCCGCCGACGCCGAGATCGTCAGTCACAAGCTGATGATGCGCGCCGGCATGATCCGCCGCGTCGCCGGCGGCATCTATAACTACCTGCCGGTCGGCCTGCGTTCGATTCGCAAGGTCGAGGCGATCGTGCGTGAAGAAATGAACCGGGCCGGGGCGATCGAGCTTCTGATGCCCGCCGTGCAGCCCGCGGAGTTGTGGCAGGAGTCGGGCCGCTGGGAGCAGTACGGCCCCGAGCTGCTGCGTTTCAAGGATCGCAAGCAGAACGATTTCGTGATTGGGCCGACGCACGAGGAAGTGGTCACCGATATCGCGCGCAACCAGATCAAGAGCTACCGGCAGATGCCGGTGAACTTCTATCAGATCCAGACCAAGTTTCGCGACGAGATCCGGCCGCGCTTCGGCGTGATGCGTGGCCGCGAGTTCATCATGAAGGACGCGTACTCGTTCGACAAGGACAGCGACGGCCTGAAGGCCTCGTACCAGAAGATGTACGACGCCTACGTGCGGATCTTCACCCGCCTCGGCCTCGAGTTCCGCGCGGTGGCGGCCGACAACGGCTCGATCGGCGGCAGCGGCTCGCATGAATTCCACGTGATCGCCGAGACCGGCGAGGACGCGATCGCCTACTGCCCGACCTCCGCGTTCGCCGCGAACGTCGAGGCGGCCGAGGCGCTGCCGCTGCTCGCGAGCCGCGCGGCGCCCGCCGAGGCGATGCGCAAGGTCGCGACGCCCGGCAAGGCGAAGTGCGAGGCGGTGGCCGACCTGCTGGAGATCCCGCTCGATCGCACCATCAAGTCGATCGTGCTCGCGACCGACAACGAAGGCGCCGAGCCGACGATCTGGCTGCTGATGCTGCGCGGCGACCACGAGCTCAACGAGATCAAGGCGGGCAAGCAGCCCGGCCTCGCGGGCTTCCGGTTCGCGACCGAGCAGGAGATCGTCGAGTGGTTCGGCACGCCGCCGGGCTACCTGGGGCCGGTCGGCACGAAGAAGCCGGTGCGCGTGATCGCCGACAGCACGGTCGCGAACATGGCCGACTTCGTGGTCGGCGCGAACGAGGTGGATTACCACATCGCGGGCGTGAACTGGGGCCGCGATCTGCCCGAGCCGACCGTCGCCGACCTGCGCAACGTGCGCAAGGGCGATGCGTCGCCCGACGGGCAGGGCGTGCTCGACATCTGCCGCGGGATCGAGGTGGGCCACGTGTTCCAGCTCGGTACCAAGTATTCGAAGGCGATGAACGCGACCTTCCTCGACGAGTCGGGCAAGCCGCAGCCGATGGAGATGGGCTGCTACGGGATCGGCGTGTCGCGGATCCTCGGCGCGGCGATCGAGCAGAACTTCGACGAGCGCGGGATCATCTGGCCGGAGGCGATCGCGCCGTTCGAGGTCGTGCTGTGCCCGATGGGCTACGATCGCAGCGACGCGGTGCGCGAAGCAGCCGACGCGCTCTACGCGGCGCTGGCGGCGGCCGGCGTCGACGTGATCCTCGACGATCGCGGCGAGCGCCCGGGCGTGATGTTCGCCGATTGGGAGCTGATCGGCGTGCCGCACCGTCTCGTGATCGGCGAGCGCGGCCTGAAGGACGGCAAGCTCGAGTACCAGGGCCGCCGCGACGCGGAAGCGACGCTGCTGCCGGCCGAGACCGCCGCGGCCGCGGTCATCGACAAGGTGCGCGCGGCGCTCGCGCACTGAGCGTCAGCGGCGCTCGCGACCCGGAGGCGGGATGGAATACAACTTCGTGTCGGCGACGGTGCTGCTGCTCCTCATCACCGATCCGCTCGGCAACATCCCGCTGTTCATCGCGGCGTTGCGGCAGGTGCCGGCCGAGCGGCGGGTGCGGGTGATCCTGCGGGAAGTGGCGATCGCGTTCGTGATCCTGCTGTTCTTCATGCTGATCGGCGATCGCTTCCTGCGGATGATGAGCCTCACCGACCTGTCGCTGCGGCTCGGCGGTGGCATCGTGCTGTTCCTGATCGCGCTGCGGATGATCTTTCCCCATCCGGACGGCGCGCTCGGCAACGATCCGCGCGCGGGCGGCGAGCCGTTCATCGTGCCGCTCGCGATTCCCGCGCTGGCCGGCCCGTCCGCGCTCGCGACGGTGATGCTGCTGACCTCGCAGGCGCCCGGCAAGACGCTCGAATGGGCGGGCGCGCTGACCGTGACGATGGCGGCCTGCGCGATCGTGCTGGTGCTCGCGGAGCGGATCCAGACGTGGCTCGGCGAGCGGACGGTGATGGCCTTCGAACGCCTGATGGGGCTCGTGCTGGTGGCGATCTCGGTCGAGATGCTGCTGGCCGGGATCCGCGCGTTCGTGCATCAGCTGTAGCGTTCCCGGTGCGGTTTCCATGCAAGAACGGCTCGCGCAGGCGAGCCGTTCTGTTTTCGGGCGTGGGCCGGTCGGGTGCCGGCCGCGTGGCGCGTCAGGCGCCCGCGGTCAGCGCGCGGATCGTCGGCAGGTTGCGCCAGTAGCCCTTCGCGTCCATCCCGCAGCCGAATACGTAGCGGTCCGGCACGGCGAAGCCGCAGAAGTCCGGATGCAGCGGCTTCGATTTCGCGAGGGTCTTCTCGCACAGCACGGCCGACAGGAAGCGCTTCGCGCCCATGTCGAGGATCCGGTCGCGGATCGCGGCCATGGTCTCGCCTTCGTCGAGGATGTCGTCCAGCACGAGCACGATGCGGTCCTTGACCGATTCGCGCGGCGCGACGCGCCACTGCATCTCCGGGCTGCCCTGCGTGGTGTTGCGATAGCGGGTCAGATGGATGTAGTCGAACTCGAGCGGGAAGTCGAGGTGGGGCAGCAGCATGCCGGTGAAGACCGCCGCGCCGCCCATCACCGACAGCACGAGCGGGAATTCCTCACCGACCTGGCCGCGGATTTCCTCGGCCATCTTGCCGATCGACGCGTTGACTTCGTCGGCGGAGACGATCTCTTCGGAATGTTTGAAAATGTGGAGGGCTTCTTCGCGATTCATGGTTCTGGCGAGCAGTCTGGGTACAAATAAGAATGAAACAAAAACGGCGGCGCGCGGCCTAGCATAAACCCGCGCGCCGGGTCGGTGGCGCTCAGCGCATGCCGGGCATCATGCCTTTCAGGCCGCGCATCATTTTCTGCAGGTTGCCGCCCTTCAGCTTCTTCATCATCGTACGCATCTGGTCGTACTGGTTCAGCATCCGGTTGACTTCCTGCACCGGCACGCCGGCACCCGCGGCGATGCGGCGCTTGCGGGTCGCCTTGATCAGTTCCGGCTTCGCGCGCTCGGTGGGCGTCATCGAGTTGATGATCCCCTCCATGCGGCGCATCTGCTTTTCGGCCTGGCCCATGTCGGCGCCCGACGCGGCCTGCTGGAACTGGGCCGGCAGCTTGTCCATCAGCGACGACAGCCCGCCCATGTTCTTCATCTGGGAGATCTGGGCGCGGAAGTCGTTCAGGTCGAAGTCGCCGCCCTTCTTGACCTTGTCGGCGAGCTTCTGCGCGGCCTGCACGTCGACGCCGCGCTGCGCTTCCTCGACCAGCGCGAGGATGTCGCCCATGCCGAGGATCCGGTTCGCCATCCGGTCCGGGTGGAACACCTCGAGGCCGTCGAGCTTCTCGGCGACGCCGACGAACTTGATCGGCCTGCCGGTGATGTGCCGCACCGACAGCGCCGCGCCGCCGCGCGAATCACCGTCGAGCTTGGTCAGCACGACGCCCGTGAGCGGCAGTGCGTCGTTGAAGGCCTTGGCGGTATTGACGGCGTCCTGGCCCAGCATCGCGTCGACCACGAACAGCGTCTCGGCGGGCTTCAGCAGCGCGTGGAGGGCGCTGATCTCCTGCATCATCGCTTCGTCGATGCCGAGCCGGCCGGCGGTGTCGACGATCAGCACGTCGTGGTAGTGGCGCTTCGCCCAGTCGACCGCGGCGTGCGCGATGTCGACGGGCTTCTGGTCGGGTTCGGACGGGAAGAAGTCGGCGCCGACCTGCTCGCTCACCGTCTTCAGCTGCGCGATCGCGGCCGGGCGGTAGACGTCGCAGGAGACGGTCAGCACCTTCTTCTTGTACTTCTCGCGCAGCAGCTTCGCGAGCTTGCCGACCGTGGTGGTCTTGCCCGCGCCCTGCAGGCCGGCCATCAGGATGATCGCGGGCGGCGTGACGGCGAGGTTCAGCTCGACGGCCTTGCCTTCGTAGTCGCCGCCGATCACCGCGGTCAGTTCCTTCTGGACCACGCCGACGAGGGCCTGGCCCGGCGACAGGCTGCCGACCACGTCCTCGCCGAGCGCCTTTTCCTTGACCTTCGCGATGAATTCGCGGACCACGGGCAGCGCGACGTCGGCTTCGAGCAGGGCGAGCCGCACTTCGCGGAGCATCTCCTGGGTGTTCGCCTCGGTGAGGCGGGCTTCGCCGCGCAGCGTCTTGACGACGCGCGCCATCCGTTGGGTGAGATTGTCGAGCATGGGGAGCGATGGACAGTGGGGCCCGAAGGCGCGAGCGGGGCGCAAGGCGAGCCGTCGCGGGCAGGGGGCCTAGTGTAAACTTCGAACATGGATATTGTACTGTATGCCCTCACTGCGTTCCTCTATGGCGGCCTGGCCGTGGCCGGCTGGCGCGCCCACCGCCAGGACGGCGGGTCGCCGCTCGTCGCGAACGGGCCGGCCGGCGCGCAGGCGGCGCGCGTGTCCGCCGCCTCGGGCATGAGCGGCGCCGGGCGCGCGCTCCTGTTCGTCGCGCTGGTCGCGCACGGCGTGCTGCTGCACACGACGATCTTCCCGCGCGACGCGATGGTGTTCGGTTTCGCGTTCGCGCTGTCGGCGATGTTCTGGCTCGGCGCGGGGATCTACTGGATCGAGAGCTTTTTCTTCCCGCTCGACGGGCTGCGGCTTCTCGTGATGCCGCTTGCCTGCGCCGCGTCGCTGCTGCCGCTCGTGTTCGGCGGCGTGCGCGTGCTGCCGTACGCGGCCGCGCCGCTCTTCAAGACGCACTTCCTGATCGCCAACATCGCCTACGGGCTGTTCGCGATCGCGGCGCTGCACGCGGTGCTGATGCTGATGGTCGAGCGCCGCCTGCATGCGCCGCGCCGCGACCAGCTTGGCGACGGCGGCTGGCTGGCCGGCTGGCTCGAGACGCTGCCGCCGCTCCTGACGCTCGAGAAGCTGCTGTTCCGCCTGATCGGCGCGGGTTTCGTGCTGCTCACGCTGACCCTCGCGTCGGGCATCCTGTTCAGCGAGCAGCTCGAGGCGCGCGCGCTCAAGCTCGATCACAAGACGGTGTTCGCGCTGCTGTCGTGGCTGATGTTCGGCGGGCTTCTGGTCGCGCGCAAGCTGTCCGGCTGGCGCGGCCGCGGGGCCGCGCGCTGGGTGCTCGTTTCGTTTGCCGCGCTGCTGCTCGCGTATGTCGGCAGCCGGTTCGTGTTCGAGGTGCTGCTGCACCGCTCCGTGGTTTGATGGTTTGATTGCGATGCGACAAATTTTCCTGCTGATACTCCTGTTCTTCGCGAGCACCTGGGTGGCGCGCAAGATCCGCCAGGCCCAGGCGCGCGGTGAGCGTGCCGGGCCGTTCCCCGGCGCCGGCCGCCCCGAGGGCGCGCCCGGCGAGCGCGAGGCCGGCGCCGCGCGCGCCGGCACGGCGCTCGCCGAACCGATGGTCCGCTGCGCGGAGTGCGGCGTGCACGCGCCCAAGGGCGACGCGGTGGCCGCGGGCGGCGCGTTCTATTGCAGCGCGGAACACGCCGCCCGCCATGCGGCGCGCACGGGCCGCGACGCGCGATGAGCGCGGCGCCGAGTCTAGCGGTTGACGCCGACGGTTGGGTAAACGGCGCGCAGCGCGTGCCGTCGCCCAATTTCGAGGCGCGCCCGGAAGGCGCGGTGCCGAGCCTCGTGGTGATCCACAACATCAGCCTGCCGCCCGGCGAATTCAACGGCGATGCGATCGTCGACCTGTTCCTGAACCGGCTCGACTGCGACGTGCACCCGTATTTCGACGCGCATCTGCGCGGCGTCAGGGTTTCCTCGCACTTCCTGATCCGCCGCGACGGCGCGCTGCTGCAGTTCGTGTCGTGCGACGAGCGCGCGTGGCATGCGGGAACGTCGAATTTCTTCGGCCGCGTGCGCTGCAATGATTTCTCGATCGGCATCGAACTCGAGGGCGCCGACGACATCGCGTTCGAAACGCCGCAATACGAGACGCTCGCGCGGCTCGCGCGCGGCCTCGCGGCCCGCTATCCGGTCGATGCGTTCGCCGGCCACGCCGACATCGCGCCCGAGCGCAAGACCGACCCCGGGCCGCACTTCGATTGGCAACGTTTCGCTGGCGATGCCGGCTTCGCGGCCGGATACTTTCCCTATCGGAAGGATTGAGCGAGCGGCTTTTTGACGCGCGTCGGCCGCTTTCCCAGGCCCTGCCTTGCCGCGTCCGAGCGTGTGCGATGTCAATAGGTCCGGCGCAAATATTTCCTTTTGAGATGCCGGGAAGCTCCACTATACTTGGTGTGAGTTGAGCGGTTTCTCACTAGATATAGTGTACGGCGCAGGAAGCATTTACCGCTTCCGCGCAGCACCCGGCAGGCCTTGCCGGTGCGGAAATTCCTCAGAGTGCGACGCATTCGGCCGGCGGCCGGTGACGTCGCGATCAAGCGCGGAAGAGCAGCAGGGGGCGCGACGTGAAGCAGCACCGTGTCGAATCGATTGTGTCGCAGCGGTCCACCCAACCCCGCCGCTTTTCCCGTATCCAATTGTCCGCGCCATCCCTGGCGCGGCGTTCGTGTTAATCCGCGGTACCTCCCGCATCATCTTCACCAGGAGCTTTGCACATGCAAACCACCGACAACGCGACGTCCCAATTCGAGAGCGCATCCGGCGGCCCTCTCGGCGGGACCGCACAGGGCGCGCAGGCGCTCGCGCCGCAGGCGACCCTCGTCGACTACAAGGTGATCCGCCGCAATGGCAGCGTGGTGTCCTTCGAACCGTCGAAGATCGCGATCGCGGTGACGAAGGCGTTCCTGGCCGTCAATGGCGGGCAAGGTGCGGCGTCGGCGCGGGTGCGCGAACTGGTCGAACAACTGACGCAGAACGTGGTGCGCGCGCTCGTGCGCAGCCGCCCGACGGGCGGCACGTTCCATATTGAAGACATTCAGGATCAGGTCGAGCTGGCGCTGATGCGCACCGGCGAGCACAACGTCGCCCGCGCATACGTGCTGTACCGCGAGAAGCGCCACCTCGAGCGCAGCCACGTCGCCGAGGCGCCCGCCCCGGATACGTCGAGCGGCCTCAACGTGATCGACAACGGCGTTTCGCGTCCGCTCGACCTGAACGCGCTGCGCGCGCTGATCGTGTCGGCCTGCGAGGGCCTCGGCAGTGCGGTCAACCCGGCGCCGATCGTCGAGGAGACGGTGAAGAACCTGTACGACGGCGTGCCGATGACGCAGGTCTACGACTCGGCGATCCTGGCCGCGCGCACGATGATCGAGAAGGACCCGGCGTACAGCCAGGTCACGTCCCGCATCCTGCTGCACACGATCCGCCGCGAAATCCTCGGCGGGGAAGTGACCCAGGCGCAGATGCAGACGCGCTACGCCGAGTATTTCCCGCAGTTCCTGACGCGCGGCGTCGAGGCCGAGCTGCTCGACGACAAGCTGCTCACCTTCGACCTGGCGCGCCTGGGCGCCGCGCTCGACGCGGGCCGCGACCTGCAGTTCGGCTACCTCGGCCTGCAAACCCTGTACGACCGCTACTTCCTGCACGTCGACGGCACCCGCATCGAGATGCCGCAGGCATTCTTCATGCGCGTCGCGATGGGCCTCGCGCTCAACGAAGCCGACCGTGAGGCGCGCGCGATCGAGTTTTACAACGTGCTGTCGAGCTTCGACTTCATGAGCTCCACGCCGACGCTGTTCAATTCCGGCACGCGCCGCTCGCAGCTGTCGTCGTGCTACCTGACGACGGTCGCGGACGACCTCGACGGAATCTATGAAGCGCTCAAGGAAAACGCGCTGCTGTCGAAGTTCGCGGGCGGTCTCGGCAACGACTGGACCCGGGTGCGCGCGCTCGGCTCGCACATCAAGGGCACGAACGGCAAGTCGCAGGGCGTGGTGCCGTTCCTGAAGGTCGTCAACGACACGGCGGTCGCGGTGAACCAGGGCGGCAAGCGCAAGGGCGCGGTGTGCGCGTACCTGGAATCCTGGCACCTCGATATCGAGGAATTCCTGGAGCTGCGCAAGAACACCGGCGACGACCGCCGCCGCACCCACGACATGAACACGGCGAACTGGATTCCCGACCTGTTCATGAAGCGCGTGATGGAAGGCACCGACTGGACGCTGTTCTCGCCGTCGACCTGCCCGGACCTGCACGACAAGTTCGGCGCCGAGTTCGAGGCGGCCTACACGGCTTACGAGGACAAGGTCGCGCGCGGCGAGATCAAGCTGTTCAAGAAGATCCCGGCGCAGCAGCTGTGGCGCAAGATGCTCGGCATGCTGTTCGAGACCGGCCACCCGTGGGTCACGTTCAAGGATCCGTGCAATGTGCGTTCGCCGCAACAGCACGTCGGCGTCGTCCACTCGTCGAACCTGTGCACGGAAATCACGCTGAACACGAGCGACAGCGAAATCGCGGTCTGCAACCTGGGCTCGGTGAACCTGGTCGCCCACCTGGTCAAGCAGGCCGACGGCAGCTACGCGCTCGACCACGCCAAGCTCAAGCGCACCGTCAGCGTGGCGATGCGGATGCTCGACAACGTCATCGACATCAATTACTACGCGGTCGAGAAGGCGCGCAACTCGAACCTGAAGCACCGTCCGGTCGGTCTCGGCATCATGGGCTTCCAGGACTGCCTGCACCTGCTGCGCACGCCGTACGCGTCGGAGGCGGCGGTCGAGTTCGCCGATCGCTCGATGGAAGCGGTTTGCTACTACGCGTATTACGCATCGACTGAACTCGCGGAAGAGCGCGGCCGCTACTCGAGCTACCAGGGCTCGCTGTGGGACCGCGGGATCCTGCCGCAGGACACCCTGAAGCTGCTCGCGGAAGCACGCGGCGGCTACGTCGAGGTCGATACCAGCGCGTCGCTCGACTGGTCGACGCTGCGCGGCCGGATCGGCGCGCACGGGATGCGCAACTCGAACTGCGTCGCGATCGCCCCGACCGCGACGATCTCGAACATCATCGGCGTGTCGGCGTGCATCGAGCCGACCTTCCAGAACCTGTACGTGAAGTCGAACCTGTCGGGCGAGTTCACGGTGGTTAACGAGTACCTGGTGCGCGACCTGAAGGAGCGCGGCCTGTGGGACGAGGTGATGGTCGCCGACCTCAAGTACTTCGACGGCATGCTGTCGCGCATCGACCGGGTGCCGGCCGACCTGCGCGCGATCTACGCGACCGCGTTCGAAGTCGACCCGAAGTGGCTGGTCGAGGCGGCGTCGCGCCGTCAGAAGTGGATCGACCAGGCGCAGTCGCTCAACATCTACATGGCGGGCGCATCGGGCAAGAAGCTCGACGAGGTCTACAAGCTGGCGTGGCTGCGCGGCCTGAAGACCACCTACTATCTGCGCACGATGGCGGCGACGCACGTCGAGAAGTCGACGGTCGCGCACGGCGCGCTGAACGCGGTGCCCACGGGCGGCGGCTCGGCGGGCGGTGCGCAGGGCGCGGCGGGCGGCTTCGGTGCAGCGGGCGGCGACGCCGGTTCGGGTGCGCTGAACGCGGCGCCGCTCGAGGCCGACGGTCCGGTGTGCACGATGCGTCCGGGCGACGCGGGCTTCGACGAGTGCGAGGCTTGCCAGTAACACGGCGCGCCTGAACTGAGCATCACGCGGCGCGCGCCGGCAACCGATCGAGGTTGAAGTGCGCGCCGCGCTCGACTAAAAAAATGATAAGGATTCTGTAACGCACGCCTGCGTTGCAGACGACCACAAGAAGCGATCGAAACTTCCCCGACGACGTCGCGTTTCGATCCGCGTTCGATGCGTCGAGCGCACCTCGCGACACAGATGCGGCGCATGCCGCGCGCTTCATGAACGACGATGCGTTGCTCAAAGTGTTGTATCGAGGTCGCAACGCGAATCGAAAAAAGGATTTTTCGTGAGCGAACCCTTTTATCGCTCGGGAAAAGATGGTACAAACCGATCTAAATCGATGGTGAGAATTTATGCTCAATTGGGATGACGAGAAGACTGCCGCGACTCCCGCGACCGGCGCACAGCAAAACGCGATGCGCAGTTCCGCAGGAGAGGCCGTCGGAATGCAGGCCGAAGGGTCTGCCGTTCATCAGGCTTCGTCGGTCCGCGATATTTTCGCGGGTGATTTCGCCGTCGCGCCGGATCTCCCGGCGGATGCCCCTGCGGGCAGCGAGACGCGCGTCAATGTCGCCGACAAGCGCATCATCAACGGCCAGACCGATGTCAATCAGCTGGTGCCGTTCAAGTACAAGTGGGCGTGGGAAAAATACCTGGCGGGCTGTGCGAACCACTGGATGCCGCAGGAAATCAACATGTCCCGCGACATCGCGCTGTGGAAGGATCCGAACGGCCTTACCGAGGACGAGCGCCGGGTCGTCAAGCGCAACCTCGGTTTCTTCGTGACCGCCGACTCGCTGGCCGCGAACAACATCGTGCTGGGCACCTACCGCCACATCACGGCGCCCGAGTGCCGGCAGTTCCTGCTGCGCCAGGCGTTCGAAGAGGCGATCCACACGCACGCGTACCAATATATTGTCGAATCGCTCGGCCTCGATGAAGGCGAGATCTTCAACGCGTATCACGAAGTGGCGTCGATCCGCGCGAAGGACGAGTTCCTGATTCCGTTCATCCATACGCTGACCGACCCGGCCTTCAAGACCGGCACGCTCGACGCCGACCAGAAGCTGCTGAAGTCGCTGATCGTGTTCGCGTGCATCATGGAAGGGCTGTTCTTCTACGTCGGCTTCACCCAGATTCTCGCGCTCGGCCGCCAGAACAAGATGACGGGCGCCGCCGAGCAGTACCAGTACATCCTGCGCGACGAGTCGATGCACTGCAACTTCGGCATCGACCTGATCAACCAGATCAAGCTGGAGAATCCGCACCTGTGGACCCCCGAGTTCCGTACGGAGATCCGCGAACTGTTCAAGCAGGCGGTCGATCTCGAGTATCGCTACGCGGAGGACACGATGCCGCGCGGCGTGCTGGGCCTGAATGCATCGATGTTCAAGGGCTACCTGCGCTTCATCTGCAATCGCCGGTGTCAGCAGATCGGCCTCGATCCGCTGTACCCGAACGAGGAAAACCCGTTCCCGTGGATGAGCGAGATGATCGACCTGAAGAAGGAACGCAACTTCTTCGAAACGCGTGTGATCGAGTATCAGACGGGTGGCGCCCTGTCCTGGGAATAACCCTGCGGCGCTGTCGAGTCACGACGATGAACAGGCCGGGCGACTTGCCCGGCACAAGGTTTTAGGAGCAAGAACGCCTGATGCAAAGCATGCCCGGTGCCTTAACGGCCCACAAACATGATAGGCACTTTGCGAACCCTTCAGTGGGATGGGCAAACTTCCCTCCGGAAAAAGCCGGCTGCCACGTGGCCCCCGGCTTGATCAAGCGATTAGGGGCGGCGGCGCGACACGCGCCGGCCGCCGACTTGATTTGGCGCTCCGTGCCGTTGAGCACGGCGCGCCATACCGTATTCATTAGCGTAAGCGCGCAGCACCTGCGTACGCCGATGAATAGCCCGCTTCGTAGCGCACGTCCTGATAAACGTCCGCGGGAAGCGGGTTTTGACGAAGGGTGTAGTTTGAACTGACTCTCATCTGAACCTGAAGGAGAACATGATGGCACTCGCCAAGAAGAAACCGGTTGCCAAGAAGGCAGCGGCAAAGAAGGTTGTGGCAAAGAAGGCAGCACCGGCAAAGAAGGTCGCCGCTAAGAAGGTCGCCGTGAAGAAGGTTGCGGTGAAGAAGGTTGCAGCCAAGAAGGTCGCGGTGAAGAAGGTTGCTGCGAAGAAGGCAGCGCCGGCCAAGAAGGCGGCGGCGAAGAAGGTTGCAGCCAAGAAGGTCGCGGTGAAGAAGGTTGCCGCGAAGAAGGCAGCGCCGGCCAAGAAGGCGGCGGCGAAGAAGGTTGCAGCCAAGAAGGTCGCGGTGAAGAAGGTTGCCGCGAAGAAGGCAGCGCCGGCCAAGAAGGCGGCGGCGAAGAAGGTTGCAGCCAAGAAGGTCGCGGTGAAGAAGGTTGCCGCGAAGAAGGCAGCGCCGGCCAAGAAGGCGGCAGCGAAGAAGGTTGCAGCCAAGAAGGCTGCGCCCGCGAAGAAGGCTGCGCCTGCTGCGAAGAAGGCCGCTCCCGCCGCGAAGAAGGCTGCGCCCGCGAAGAAGGCTGCCGCTCCGAAGAAGGCTGTCGTGAAGAAGGCTGCGCCGGCAACGACGGCGTCGACGGCATCGGTCGCACCGGCATCGGGCGTGAAGACCGCGCTGAACCCGGCTGCTGCATGGCCGTTCCCGACCGGCAGCCGTCCGTAATCGCTGTCCTGTCGGACGCTGCTATCTATATAGCGTGTCCGCGGATTGAGTAGGCCTACTCAAACCGAAATCCCGCCACGGCGTGCCGTCGGCGGGATTTTTTATGCCTGCGCGCAGGCGGGCGCGCTTCGCGCGCAGGCATAAAAAAACGCATGCGCGAGTTACGCGCATGCGTCGGATCGCGGCTCGCGCCGCGTGCTGAGGTCAGTCCGCTCAGTGCGTGACGCGGGTCACGCCGCCGCTCGACAGCAGTCGCACGCGTTCGCCCGCGCGGAATACTTCCGCCGTCGCCGCTTGCGTGATCGAGCGCAGGTCGCCGTTGTCGAGACGCACCGTGATTTCGACACCGTTGGCATTGCTCAAACCCTGGCCGAGCGCATTGCCCGCGACTGCGCCGGCGAGGCCGCCCGCGATCGCGGTCAGGATCGAGCCCTTGCCGCCGCCGATCGCGCTGCCGGCCACCGCGCCGAGCGCGCCGCCGCCGAGCGTGCCGATCGCCGCGCCGCCGCCTTCGCCTTCGATCTTCACCGCGCGCACGCTTTCGACCGTGCCGAGGCGCACGGTTTGTTCGCGCTGCGCCTGGCCGACGCTATAGACGTCGGCCGACCCCGGCGGGGTGAAGCAGCCGGTCAGCGTTACCGATGCGACCAGCATGGCCGCGAGCGTCAGGGTTTTCTTGTTCAACATGTGTCGTGCTCTCCAACTCTTTCAGTTCATTTGAGACTGTAACCGAACGCGGTTTCAAAGCGAGCGTTGATTTCCGCGCGGCTCGGTGCATAGGTTTGCGGCCCTTGGGCCGCGATCTTGAGTGAGCCCATCAGGCTGGCGAGGCGGCCGGTGGTCGCCCAGTCCAGCCCGTGCTCGATGCCGTACAGCAGACCACCGCGGAAGGCGTCGCCGCATCCGGTCGGATCGACGATGCGCTCGGCCGGAACGACCGGAATCTGCTCGTCGCCGCCCTTGAGGCGGATGGTCGCGCCGTGCTCGCCGCGCGTGATGATGAGGGCCTGAACCCGGCCGGCGATTTCGTCTTCGGACCAACCCGTTTTGTCGCTCACCAGCTTGGCTTCGTAATCGTTGACAGCAACGTAAGACGCAAGTTCAATGCTGCGGCGCAATGTAGCACCGTCGAACAGCGGCAGGCCCTGGCCCGGATCGAAGATGAACGGCACGCCGGCAGCCGCGAGTTCCTCGGTGTGCTGGACCATGCCCTGGAACCCGTCCGGGCCGACGATCGCGAGCTTGATGTCCTTCGCCTCGCCCGCATGGTTCAGGTGGGACTGCATCATCGCGCCCGGGTGGAATGCGGCGAGCTGGTTGTTGTCGAGGTCGGTCGTGATCATCGCCTGCGCCGAGTGCATCTCGGGCAGTACGCGCACGTGTTCCTTCGACATGCCGAGCTGGTCGAGGCGATCGAGGTAGGGCTGCGCGTCGACCGCGCCGAGCGTGCCCATGATGCGCGCGTCGCCGCCCAGCAGGTGCAGCGCGTAGCCGATGTTGCCCGCGCAGCCGCCGAATTCGCGCCGCATCGTCGGCACGAGGAAGCTCAGGTTGATCATGTGCACCTGGTCGGGCAGGATGTGCTCCCGAAAGCGCCCTTCGAACGTCATGATGCTGTCGTAGGCGATCGAACCGCAGATAAGCGTAGCCAAGATAGCGTCCTTAGATATCAGTAGTTTTTTGTCGGCCCGGATGCGCGTACGCCGCGCACGGATGCGCGGCGTACGGCGGTCGCTCGGAGTGGATGGGGGTCAGTTCAGTGCGGCGAGCGCAGCCTCGTAGTTCGGCTCGTCCTTGATCTCGCCCACGAGTTCAGCGTGCGCGACCTTGTCGTGCTCGTCGAGCACCACCACGGCGCGCGCGGTCAGCCCATTGAGCGGGCCGCTCGTCACGTCGACGCCGTAGGCGCCGGCGAAGGCCCGGCCGGCGCGGAAGGTCGACGCGGTGACGACGTTCGCGAGGCCTTCGGTCGTGCAGAAGCGGGTGGCCGCGAACGGCAGGTCGCCCGACACCACGATCACCACCGTGTTCGCGAGCTTGCTCGCCGCTTCGTTGAACTTGCGGGTCGAGGTGGCGCAGGTCGGCGTGTCCAGGCTCGGCACGATGTTCAGCACCTTGCGCTTGCCCGCGAAGCTGGCGAGCGACAGGTCGGCGAGATCCTTGCCGACCAGCTTGAAATCGGGGGCTTGTGAACCGACGGTCGGGAAGGTGCCGGCGATCTCGATCGGGTTGCCACCCAGCGTGACTTTGCTCATGTTCGTGCTCCGGAATGATGCGTCGACGTGACGCACGGGTTGAAGGCTGGCGCGCGAAGGCGCGCCGTTTTACGGATAAAAGATCTGGACGCGGAAATTCGAGGCGGTGACGTCACCCGTCTCGATCCGGACGACCATGGTCTGCGTCGCGCCGGCCGGAATGCCCGCGTCGACCGACGCGCCGGGGCGGACATAATCACGCGGCGCGAGTACGCGGCGCACCGCCACGCGGTTGGCCTCGTCGAGCAGCGTCAGTTCGATCGCGGGATAGGCGAGCGCGACCGAATAATGATTGGTGAGCGGCACCTTCAGCTCCAGCACGTGCGGCCCGTCGAGCTGGCGCAGGTCGGACGCGTCGAGCCGCAGCCCGTCGATCGCGCGCGGCGGCGCGACGTGGCAGCCGAGCGTCGCGCAGGCCCGCGCGAACAGCGTCTGGCTGGTCGGCCAGTAGACCATCGCCTTTTCACGCTGCCACCACGCGAGCTGCACGATCAGCAGCAGCGCGAGCGTCAGCGCCAGCCCGATCACGAAGCCGCCCAGCACCCGCAGGAAGCCGCCGCGACGCTGCGGCGCGCGGGTCTCGCGCGTCATCGCGAAGTGTTCGCGCGCATCGTCGGCGGGCGCGGTTGCGAACGGAACCTCCGGCGGCGACGTGAAGTGCGGCTCGCGGTGATCGCGATCGCCGTCGGGCGTGACCATTGCAGCGGCGCCGGCCGCGAGGGTCGGTTCCAGCGCGGCGGGCGAGGCGTCGTGCCCAGCCGCAGGCGGGGCCGATTCGGAGGAACGCTGCCGTCCGGCCGCGGCCGGAAGCGGATCGGGTTCGGCGTGTGCCGGTTCGGCGACGAGCGGCACCGGCGCGCCGGAGAAGCGTGCAACGGCGCTCGCGCCGTCGGCGCCGGGGCCGCTGCGGTCCGGCAGCGCAAGCGGCACGAGCGGCGTGGTGCTGACGTTCGCGCCGCTGTGCTGGAGGGCCGGGTCGATGCCGCCGTCGAGCCAGGGCGCCCACATGTCCCACGCGCCGGGCGCGAAATCCTGCTCGTGAGTGGGCGAGGCGGTCGACTCGGTCGTCGCGAACGTGTGATTCGGGATGACCACGGGGGGCACGGCAGGCCGCGCAGCATGCGTTGGTTCGTGTTCGGCCGGCGGCGCTGCGTCGGGCGCGAGCGGGTGTTGCGTGGCGGGCGGGACGTCGGACGCCGCCGTATGCTCGACGGCCAGGGTGTCATGTGGCGTCGGCGTCTCGGGCGATGCGTCGGCGTCGGGTGTGTGTGCCGCAGGCGTGTCGGTTGCCGCAGCGATCTCGCCGCGCGCTGCTTCGACGCCGGGCGCGGACGCTTCATCGAAGGCGGATCGTGCCGTGGCCGAATCGTGAGCGTGTGCGGTTGCTACGGGCGCATCGGCAACGGGCGCGGGAATCTCGTCGTGCGTTGCCGCGATGTCGGGCGCGGCCGCTTCATCGGAGGCGGACTTTGCCGTGGCCGAATCGTGAGCGTGTGCGATTGCTACGGGCGCATCGGCAACGGGCGCGGGAATCTCGTCGTGCGTTGCCGCGATGTCGGGCGCGGACGCTTCATCGAAGGCGGACTTTGCCGTGGCCGAATCGTGAGCGTGTGCGGTTGCTACGGGCGCATCGGCAACCGGCGCGGCGATCTCGTCGTGCGTTGCCGCGATACCGGCGGGCGTCTCGATCTCATCGGCGGCGGTGCGTGTCGCGGCCGGATCGTGCGCGGGCGTGGCGTTATCGTGCGTTTCGGCCGGCGCAGCAGGCGCAACGTGCGTGGGCGGTTCCGAGGCAGGCGAGTGGCGGCCTGTCGCGTCGTCGGCGGCGGCGCCCTCGGCGGAGGGCGACCCGGCCGGCCGCGGCGCATCGCGCGGCAGCGCGACCTCGTGCGCGATCGGCGACGGGGTGGACGACGGGATCGGCGCGGCCGGGCTGTCCGCCGCGCGCGCGGCGGCGTCGAGCAGCGGCCCGGGCTCGACGAGCGAACTGGCCGCGTCGAATACCTGCTGGCATTGGCCGCAGCGCACGAGCCCGCCGTGCAGCGTCAGGTGATCCTGCCGCAGCCGGAAGACGGTTTCACAATGAGGACAGCGCGTCGCGAGGAGCATGGGTAGCCGGGCGGCCAGCTGGGCCTGAGTGAAAGACAGCGCTTATTCTAATGGCTTTCGCGTCGCGTTCCGGCCAGACAGACCCAACCTTCGTGTTCGCGCCACACGGCAATGTCGATATAGCGCGCATAGACGCTCGCGACTTCCTCCGCCTGGCGCGCCAGCACGCCCGACAGCGCGAGGCGCCCGCCCGGTTTCACCTTCGACGCGAGCATCGACGCCATCAGCTTGAGCGGGTTCGACAGGATGTTCGCCACCACGATGTCGAATTCTCCCGCCGGGCAATCGTCCGGCAGCCCGTAGGTCACGTCGGCGTGGTTGCGCGCGCTGTTCTGGCGCGCCGATTCGACGGCCTGCGGGTCGATGTCGATGCCGGTCACCGGCTGCGCGCCGCATTTGCGCGCGAGAATCGCGAGGATCCCCGAGCCGCAGCCGTAGTCGAGCACCGACTGGCCGGGCCGCACCGTCTGCTCGAGCCATTCCATGCAGAGCCGCGTGGTCGGATGGCTGCCCGTGCCGAAAGCCAGGCCCGGATCGAGTTCGAGTACGAGCGCGTCGGGATCCGGCGCCGCGTGCCACGACGGCACCACCCAGATCCGCTCGCCGATGGGGATCGGCTCGAATTGCGACTGGGTGAGCCGCACCCAATCCTGCTCCGCGACTTCGCGCACGCTGAAGGCGGGCGTATCCGCCAGCCCCAGCGCATTGGCGGCGGCGGCGAGCAGCACCGCCGGCTCGCGCTGCGCATCGAGCAGCGCGACCACGCGCGAACGCTGCCATGCGGTGCGTTCGGGCGTGAGGCCGGGCTCGCCGAAGAGCGGCTGCTCGTCCGGCGTGTCCGCGTCGGCGTCCTCGACGGACACCGACAGCGCGCCGAGGTCGAGCAGCGCGTCCGACAGGGCTTCCGCGTGCTCGCGCGCGAGTTCGACGACGAGTTCCCGATAGCTCATGGCTTACGCTTCGTCCCGTGCGACCTGCTGGCGTTCCGCCAGACGGTTTTCGAGGTAGTGGATGCTGGTGCCGCCCTCGACGAACTTCGCGTCGAGCATCAGCTCGCGGTGCAGCGGGATGTTGGTCAGGATGCCTTCGACCACCATTTCCGACAGCGCGATGCGCATGCGCTGGATCGCCTGGTCGCGGGTCGCGCCGTAGGAGATCAGCTTGCCGATCATCGAATCATAGTTCGGCGGCACGAAATAGCCGTTGTACGCGTGCGAATCGACGCGGATCCCGGGGCCGCCCGGCGTATGCCACGACGTGATCCGGCCCGGCGACGGCGTGAACTTGAACGGATCTTCCGCGTTGATCCGGCACTCGATCGCGTGACCGCGGAACTGGATGTCGCGCTGGCGGAAGCCGAGCTTCTCGCCGGCCGCGATGCGGATCTGTTCCTGCACGATATCGACGCCGGTGATCAGCTCCGTCACCGGGTGCTCGACCTGCACGCGCGTGTTCATCTCGATGAAGTAGAACTCGTTGTTCTCGTACAGGAACTCGAAGGTGCCCGCGCCGAGGTAGCCCATCTTCTTGCAGGCGTCCGCGCAGCGATCGCCGATCCGGTCGATCAGGCGGCGCGCGATGCCGGGCGCCGGCGCTTCCTCGATCACCTTCTGGTGGCGGCGCTGCATCGAGCAGTCGCGCTCGCCGAGCCAGACGGCGTTCTTGTGCGAATCCGAGAGCACCTGGATTTCGATGTGGCGCGGATTCTCGAGGAACTTCTCCATATAGACCTGTGGATTGCCGAACGCACGGCCGGCTTCCTCGCGGGTCATGTTGACCGCATTCACGAGCGCGGCCTCGGTGTGCACGACGCGCATCCCGCGCCCGCCGCCGCCGCCCGCCGCCTTGATGATGACGGGATAGCCGACCGCACGCGCAATTTTCACGATCTCCTTCGGATCGTCCGGCAACGCGCCGTCCGAACCCGGCACGCAGGGCACGCCGGTGCGCATCATGGTCTGCTTCGCGGTGACCTTGTCACCCATCATGCGGATCGTGTCGGGACGCGGCCCGATGAAGGTGAAGCCCGATTGCTCGACGCGCTCGGCGAAGTCGGCGTTCTCGGACAGGAAGCCGTAGCCCGGGTGGATCGCCTCGGCATCGGTGACTTCGGCCGCGCTGATCAGCGCCGGCATGTTCAGGTAGCTGAGGTTCGACGGCGCCGGGCCGATACAGACGGCTTCGTCGGCGAGCCGCACGTATTTCGCTTCCTTGTCGGCTTCCGAATAGACGACGACCGTCTTGACGCCCAGCTCGCGGCACGCGCGCTGGATGCGCAGTGCGATTTCGCCGCGATTGGCAATGAGGATTTTTTCAAACATAACGAGTATTCGTCTCTTCAAGGGGCGCGCGCGAGGCGCGCCTTAAGAGGATCGGCGTCGCGCAGCGCGAGGGCGCGCGGCGGTCCGCGAGGCTGTTCGCACGACGGCTCGTCAGCCGATCACGAACAGCGGCTGGCCGTACTCGACCGCCTGGCCGTTGTCGACGAGGATTTCCTTGATGACGCCTGCCTTGTCCGATTCGATCTCGTTGAGCAGCTTCATCGCTTCGATGATGCAGAGGGTCTGGCCTTCCTTCACGGTGTCGCCGATCTGGGCGAACGGATCGGCGCCCGGCGACGGTGCGCGGTAGAAGGTGCCGACCATCGGCGAGGTGACCACGTGGCCCTGCGGCGCGCTGGCCGCGGGGGCCGCGCCGGCCGCGGCCGGTGCGCCGGCTTCGGCGGCGAGAGGCGCGGCGGCCGGGGCCATGCTGACTTGCGGGGCGAAACCGCTCGATTGCTGGACATAGACCGGCGGCGCGTTCTTGACGATGCGCACCTTGCCTTCGCCTTCGGTGACTTCCAGCTCGGAGATGCCGGATTCGGAGACGAGGTCGATCAGAGTTTTCAGCTTACGAAGATCCATCGGGAGTTCCCCTTTTCAATACGTGAAACGCCGGTTTGAACCGGCGTTGAATCGAGTTCTTGATCAATCAGCCGCGCGACGCGCCTTGCAGCTTGTCGAGCGCGTAGTCGAGCGCGTAGAGGTAACCGCGCCAGCCGAGGCCGCAGATCACGCCGTCGGCGAGATCTGACAAATAGGAGTGTTGCCGGAACGGTTCGCGACGGTGCACGTTCGACAGATGCACTTCCACGAACGGTATCCCGACGCCCGCGAGCGCGTCGCGGATCGCGATGCTCGTGTGCGTGTACGCGGCCGGATTGATCAGGATGAAGTCGGTCTGCTCATTCCGGGCCGCCTGGATCCGATCCACGAGCGCGCCTTCATGATTGCTCTGGAACGACGCCAGTTCGGCGCCGGCCTGCTGCGCCCGCTCGGTCAGCGCCTGATCGATCTGCGCAAGCGTCACGCGGCCGTACACCTCCGGTTCCCGGGTGCCGAGAAGGTTCAGGTTGGGGCCGTGCAGCACCAGCAATCGTGTCATGGTCGCTTCTTTTTCTGCGGAATTGCGCGAACTTTAGCGCTGATTAGAGAAATTTGTCTAGTTTTGCCGAATGGTCCGCGGCGCGCGACCAGCGTGGCGCATCGTTTCGCGATTTAACAATCAGCTAACTGCATTGATTTTGATGTCAATCAGGCTGGTTCTGCGCATAACGCGCAGAACCAAAATTCACGCGATCAGAGCGCGTCGAGCGTGCGTTTCAGGGCATCCGGCTGAATTTGCCCCAATTTTGTCTCACGAACCTTGCCGGTTTCGTCGATGACGACCGTGAAGGGCAGCGCGCCCGCGCTGTTGCCGAACTGGCGGGCGAGGTCCGCGCCCGCGTAGCCGCTGACGAACACCGGGTAGTCGACCTTCACCTTCTGCAGGAAGGCCTTCACGTTCTTCTCGGAATCGACCCCGATCCCGATGAAACGGATGCCCTTCTTGCGGTATTCGTGCGACAGGCGCACGAGTTCCGGCATTTCCTCGACGCACGGGCCGCACCACGAGGCCCAGAAATTGACGACGACCTTCTGGCCCTTGAAAGCGGTCAGCACTTGCGGTTTGCCGTCGGCGTCGGTCATCGGCGCGGCCCACAGCATGTCGACCGCGTTGCCTTTCGCGGGCGCGGCCTCGGCCGTGTTCTCGAGCGAGCCGCCGCGCACCCAGTGACCGGCGGCAAAGCCGCCGACGATGGCGATCGCCGCGACCGCGGCGCCCGCCAGGATTCGTTTGGTATTCATCATCCGTTCAATTCCGCGTTCAAAGGAGTGCCGGCGCCGCCGAGCAGCGCGCGCAGCGCGTTCGCGTCGGCCCGCGCGAGCCGGCCGCGCGCGTCGGCCCGGACCGCGCCGCGCAGGTCGTCGCTTGTATACAGTGAGACATGCAGGCCGACGGGCTCCGCGGCGCGGCGCTCGCGCCACAGGAAGCTCAGCGTCTCGACTTCGCCGCGCCCCGCGAAGTGGCGGGTCTCGGATACGTCGTACTGGATGTTCTCGTTCAGCAGATAGATCGCCACGTCCTTCTGGCTGTCGGAGAAGGTCTGCAGATGGATGTCCGAGTGTGCGTTCGCGGTGCCATTCAGCACGGCGCCCGTGACATACGGATTGAATTGCGCGAGCCGTGCCATCCAGGCAAGCGCGATCTCGCGCAGGCGCAGCAGCTCGGCCGGCTGCGTGTCCGACTGGAACAGCGCCAGGTATTCGTGCAGTTCCGCCTCGATCTGGTCGTTATCCGGCAGCCATTCGCCCGCAATCCGCGTATCGCCGATCAGCTGGCGCGCGGCCTTGCGCTTGGCGCCCGCGTAATCGAGCCCATCTTCGGCGATCAGGCGAGCCGCGGCCAGGGCGATTTCCTCGCGCACGCGACGCGGATCGAGTAAGGGTTTTCGAGACATGATGCGCCCATCATACTAGATCGGCCCGCCGCAACCCGCGCGGCGGCAAGCCGCGGCAGCGAGGTCGGTGCGGCGGGCCCGTTGCGGCAAGGCCGGCACGGCGGGACCGGCTCGGCGGGACCGTCAGTTACAATAACGGCCTTCGCGCGGCGGCAGGCGCGCCACCCATGCGGGCGGCGCGCGCCGTTGCCGGGCCTACGTCTTCGACTCTACGCCGATGCGGCGCGACTGTTCTATGCATATCCACATTCTTGGCATCTGCGGCACCTTCATGGGCGGTCTCGCCGTGCTCGCGCGCGAGGCCGGCCATACGGTCACGGGGTGCGACGCGGGCGTCTATCCGCCGATGAGCACCCAGCTCGAGGCGCAGGGCATCCAGTTGATCGAAGGATACGGCGTCGAGCAGCTCGACCTGAAGCCGGACCTGTTCGTGATCGGCAACGTGGTGTCGCGCGGCAATCCGCTGATGGAGGCGATCCTCGACCGCGGGCTGCCGTATACGTCCGGTCCGCAGTGGCTCGGCGGGCACGTGCTCGCCGGCAAATGGGTGCTGGCCGTCGCGGGCACCCACGGCAAGACCACCACCAGCTCGATGCTCGCCTGGCTGCTCGAGGACGCCGGCCTCAACCCCGGCTTCCTGATCGGCGGCGTGCCGCTGAACTTCGGCGTGTCGGCGCGGCTCACCGATTCGAGCTTCTTCGTGATCGAGGCCGACGAATACGACACCGCCTTCTTCGACAAGCGCTCGAAGTTCGTCCACTATCGGCCGCGGACCGCGATCCTGAACAACCTGGAATTCGATCACGCCGACATCTTCCCCGATCTCGCCGCGATCGAGACGCAATTCCATCACCTGGTCCGCACCGTGCCGGGCCTGGGCCGGCTCGTGAGCAACGGCCGCGAGGCCGCGCTCGACCGGGTGCTCGCGCGCGGTTGCTGGAGCGAGGTCGAGCGCTTCGGCGTCGACGGCGGCTGGCAGGCGCTGCCTGTCGAGGACGGCGTGCCGGTCGACGCGCGCTTCGCCGTGTATGCGCGCGGCGAACGGGTCGGCGAGGTCGACTGGGCGGTGCAGGGCGAACACAACCGCCAGAACGCGCTGGCCGCGATCGCGGCCGCGCGCCACGTCGGCGTGCCGCCTGCGCAGGCGGCGGCGTCGCTGTCGACGTTCCGCAACGTGAAGCGTCGGATGGAGGTGCGCGGCAGCGTCGACGGCGTGACGGTCTACGACGACTTCGCGCATCACCCCACCGCGATCGAAACCACGATCGCCGGGCTTCGCGCGCGGATCGGCAGCGAAAACACCCGGATCCTTGCGGTGCTCGAGCCGCGTTCGAACACCATGAAGCTCGGCGTGATGAAGGCGCAGCTGCCCGCGAGCCTTGCCGACGCCGATCTGGTGTTCGGCTACGGCGCGCCCGGCAGCGGCCGCGACGCGCTCGGCTGGAGTCTCGCCGACGCGCTCGCGCCGCTGGGGGCGAAGGCGCATGCGTTCGACGACCTGCACGCGCTGGTGAAGGCGGTGACGGCGGCCGCGCGTCCCGGCGACCAGGTGCTCGTGATGAGCAACGGCGGGTTCGGCGGCGTGCATCAGCTGCTGCTCGATGCGCTGTCGGCGCGCGGGAGCGCCGCGTGATCCTGTATCTGCACGGGTTCCGCTCGTCGCCGCAGTCCTTCAAGGCGCAACTGCTGGCCGCACGGCTCGCGGAACGGGGGCGCGCGGACATCTGGCGCTGCCCGGCGCTGCCGGTGTCGCCGCTCGACGCCGTGGCGGCCGCCGAGGCGGCCGTGGCCGGCGCGGCGGCGGACGAGGTGACGGTGATTGGCAGCTCGCTCGGCGGCTACTACGCGACCTGGCTCGCGGAGCGCCACGGCTGGCGCGCGGTCCTGCTGAATCCGGCCACCACGCCGCAGCGCGACCTCAGTCACCACCTGGGCGAGCAGCCGTTGTGGCACGGCGGCGGCAGCATCGTCGTCGAGCCGCGGCATCTCGACGAACTGGACGCGCTGCGCGTCGCGGCGATCACGCGGCCCGAGCGCTACTATCTGATCGCGGCGACGGGCGACGAAGTGCTCGATTACCGCCAGATGCTCGCGCACTATCCCGGCGCGCGCACCCGGGTGATCGAAGGCAGCGATCACGGCATCAGCGAATTCGCCGACTATCTCGACGACGTGCTCGCTTTCTGCGACGTCCGCTAGTCGGTCAGTCGGCCGGGGCGGCCCGGCCAACCGCACACACCATCCAACGCGGCGCGGCGTCTCCCTCGCGGGAGGCGCGGCGCCCTGAAGTCTGAACGAGAGTACTGAGTGAACGTTTTCTTCGAGGAATCGGGCAGTTTCAAGGCGGGCAGCGTGCTGTCCCGCCAGGGCGACGCCTTTCAGGTCGAATTGCCGGGCGGCCGGCGCGCGAAGGTCCGCGCGAAGGACGTGCTGATCGAATTCGAAAAACCCGCCGCGGGCGAACTGATGCAGCAGGCGGACGCCGCCGCGCAGCAGATCGATCTCGATTTTCTGTGGGAATGCGCGCCGGAGGAGGAGTTCGCCTATGGCGCGCTCGCCGACGACTACTACGGCGCGGGCTACGGCGCGGTCGAGCGCGCGGCGCTGGTGCTGCGCCTGCACGCCTCGCCCGTCTATTTCCGCCGCAAGGGCCGCGGCCAGTATCAGCGCGCGCCCGAGGAGCAGCTCAAGATGGCGCTCGCCGCGCTCGAACGCAAGCGTCAGCAGGCGCTCGTGCAGGCGGGCTACGAGGAGGAACTGAAGGCGGGCCGGCTGCCCGAGGCATTCGCGGGCAAGGCGCTCGCGCTGCTCACGCGGCCGGACAAGAATTCGATCGAATACAAGGCGCTCGAATCGGCGGCCGGCGCGCGCGGCGAATCGGCCGCGCGGCTGATGCTCGAATGCGGCGGCATTCCGTCCGCGCGCGCGCTGCACGAGGCGCGCTTCCTCGCGGAATTCTTCCCGCACGGCACGGGCTTCCCGCCCGTCACGGTCGGCGCGCTGCCTGATGACCTGCCGCGCGCGAACGTCGAGGCGTTCTCGATCGACGACGTGACCACCACCGAGATCGACGATGCGTTCTCGGTCGAACACCTGTCCGACGGCCGGATCCGGGTCGGCGTGCACATCGCGGCGCCCGCGCTCGGCGTGACGCGCGGCGACGCGGTCGACGCGATCGCGCGCGCGCGGCTGTCGACCGTCTACATGCCCGGCGACAAGATCACGATGCTGCCGGACGACGTCGTCGAGGTGTTCACGCTGAAGGAGGGCGACTACCGTCCGGCGCTGTCGCTCTACATCATCGTCAATCGCGAGACGCAGGAGATCGTCGCGAACGAGACCCGCGCCGAACGGGTGTTCATCAAGCACAACCTGCGCCACAACACGCTCGACGAGCTGGTGACCGAGGATTCCCTCGCGGCCGGCAGCGGCGAGTATCCGCACAAGGATGACATCGCGGTGCTGTGGCCGCTCGCGCAGGCGCTGTTCGAGAAGCGCCAGGTCGCGCGCGCCGGCTACGGGCTGAAGCGCGAGGTGCAGCGCAACACCGACTTCAACTTCTACGTCGAAGGCGAGCACGTGACGATCACGCCGCGCCGGCGCGGCTCGCCGCTCGACCTGATCGTGTCCGAGCTGGCGATTCTCGCGAACTCGACCTGGGGTGCGTTCCTGCACGACCACAGCGTGCCCGGCATCTACCGCTCGCAGCGCGCGTTCGGCATGCCGAGCGGCCCGAAGCGCACCCGCATGCAGACCAGCGCCGCGCCGCACGAAGGGTTGGGCGTCGCGCAGTATGCGTGGAGCACCTCGCCGCTGCGCCGCTACGTCGACCTCGTCAACCAATGGCAGCTGCTCGCGTGCGTGCAGCATGGCGTGACGGCGAAGCTCGCCGCGCCGTTCAAGCCGAAGGACGCCGATCTCTATGCCGTCGTGCAGGGCTTCGACGACACCTATGGCGCGTACGCCGACCACCAGCGCCGCATGGAGTATTTCTGGTGTCTGCGCTGGATCACGCAGGAGGGCCGCAAGCAGGTGGCCGCGACCGTCGTGAAGGGCGACCTGGTGCGCCTCGAGGAAGTGCCGCTGCTGCTGCACGTGCCCGCGCTCGGCGTGCATGCGCGCGGCACGCGCGTGCTGCTCGACGTGATGTCGATCGACGAACTGACGGTCGAGGCATCGGTGCGGCTCGTGAGCGTGCTTGACGCGCCGGTCGTGTCGGGCGGCGAGCCGGCCGACGATGAGGACGAGGCGGGCGACGAAACGCCGGGCGACGATTCGCCGGGCGACGACTCGCCGGGCGACGACTCGCCGGGCGACGAAACCCTGCTCGACGCCGCCGACGCATCGGCCGAGAGCGAAGCGGAAGCGCTTGCCGAGGCGCCGGAGGCCGACGCAACGCCGGCGGACGAGCCCGCGGCGGACGGCAACCCGGAGCGGGCGGCATGAACGCCGTGCGCGACCAGTACGCGGTGATCGGCAATCCGGTCGCGCACAGCAAGTCGCCGTTCATCCATGCCCGCTTCGCCGAGCAGACGGGCGAGGCGCTCGACTACACGCACCGGCTCGCGCCGCTTGACGGCTTCGTCGAGTCGGTGCGCGCGTTCGCCGCCGCCGGCGGCCGCGGACTCAACGTCACGGTGCCGTTCAAGCTCGAAGCGCATGCGCTTGCCGACACGCTGTCGCCGCGCGCGGCCGCGGCGGGCGCGGTCAACACACTGCGCATCGATGCGGCGGGCATCCACGGCGACAACACCGACGGCGTCGGGCTGGTGCGCGACATCGAAGCGAACCTCGGCGTGCGTCTCGCCGGCGCGCGGATCCTGCTGCTCGGCGCGGGCGGGGCGGCGCGCGGCGTGGTGCTGCCGATGCTCGAACGCGCGCCGCTGTCGCTGACGATCGTCAATCGCACGGCGAGCAAGGCGGAGCAACTGGCCGGCCAGTTCTCGCAGGCTGCGCACGAGGCGGGCTGCACGCTCGCGGGCGGCGGGGCCGAGCGGGTCGGGCGCGCGCCCTACGACGTGATCGTCAACGCGACGGCGGGCAGCCTCGACGCGGCGCTGCCCGAGTGCGACCCGGCCGCGTTCGGCGCAGCGACGCTCGCCTACGACATGATGTACGGCGCGCAGCCGACGGTGTTCATGCAGCACGCGACGGCGCTCGGCGCGCGCGCGGCCGACGGGCTGGGCATGCTGGTCGAGCAGGCGGCCGAATCGTTCCGGATCTGGCGCGGCGTGCGCCCCGACAGCGCGCCGGTGCTGGCCGCCCTGCGCGCGGCCCTGAGCCGGTCTTGAGCGTGCTGCCGCGACACGGCGGCGCGGCCGGCGTCGGGGTGGCCCGGCGCGCGGGTCCGCTGCGCTGGCTGGTCTACGCGTCGCTCGTGCTGGCCGGCGCGTGGGCCGCGACCCAACTCTATTATTTCGCGCAGATCGGCCTGTGGGCGGTGCTCAATCCGTCGTCGACCGCCTTCATGCGCGCCGACGCGTGGCGCCTGTCCGCCGCGCAACCGCCCGTCGCGATCCAGCACCAGTGGGTACCCTACGAGCAGATCTCGCGCAACCTGAAGCGCGCGATCATCGCGTCGGAAGACGCCGACTTCGCGAACAACAACGGCTATGAAGTCGACGCGATCCTGCAGGCGTGGGAGCGCAACAAGGCAAAGGGGCGGATCGTCTCCGGCGGTTCGACGATCAGCCAGCAGCTCGCCCGCAACCTGTTCCTGTCGAGCCAGAAGAGCTACGTCCGCAAAGGCCAGGAACTGATCATCACCTGGATGCTCGAGACCTTGCTGGACAAGGAGCGCATCTTCGAGATCTATCTGAATTCCGTCGAGTTCGGCAAGGGCGTGTACGGCGCCGAGGCCGCCGCGCGCTACTACTACCGGGTGCCCGCGAGCCGCCTGAGCGCATGGCAGGCGGCCCGGCTCGCGGTGATGCTGCCGAGTCCGAAATATTTCGACGCGCATCGAGGTTCGCCCTATCTCTCGCAGCGCGCGGGCGTCATCACCCGGCGCATGGGCGCGGCCGAGCTGCCGGCCTCGCAGTAAGCCGGGCGCGCGCTCGCGCATCCCCGTTTCCCCCTCAGGTTTTCTTCGCCTTCGTGAAGCGTCGCGGAAAGCGGCTTTCAAAACGGCTACGCGTCGTCTGTTTCGATTACTTCATCTATTTCAGGCTCCTGATCAATGGTTGGCCGCGGTCGGCCATTGGTAACCAAAGTGTGCGCGGGATTGTCGGTTTGAGCGCCGTCGACAGCACTGCCAATGAAATAGTCAGCTGAATGAATGGTGTTGGTCTGAATCAAAAACATGCAATTGAAAGGACAAAATTCCACCTGTTTCTTTCAAATGTTTCCGTATTTTTCAAAACGAATGGCCTCGCGTATATTGGCCCTCGCCTTGGCTTATCGGCCGATCGAGCAAGGTGGGGGGCCGCCTGACCGGCAGCTCGGCACGACAACACGAAAAGAAGGAAAACGACTATGCCAGCGAGTAAAACGAAGCTGTTATTAGGAATGGTTTTCTCTTCGCTGCTTCTGGCGGCATGCAACGGCGACGACGGTGGTCCAGTCGCGAGCGCCGCCAGCGTGAGCAGCACGGTGAACAACAGCGCGGCATCCGCCGACCAGCCTTACGCCGATCCCAATCGTTATTCGTCCAGCCCCCGCGCGTCGTTGAGCGCGGCGGCGGCCACCGAGAAGGCGGCCGTCACGCACCACCAGATCACGCTGAACGGCAAGACCATCAGCTACACCGCCACCACCGGGCATCTGGTCGCGCGCAATCCGCAAACCGGCCAGCCCGAGGCCTCGTTCTTCTACATCGCGTACACCGCCGACAACCAGCCGGCCGCGCAGCGCCCGGTCACGTTCTTCTACAACGGCGGCCCGGGTTCGTCGACGGTCTGGCTGCACCTCGGCTCGTTCGGACCGAAGCGGATCGAGACGAGCGACCCGAACACGCCCTCGCAATTCCCGTTCGTCGACAACGCGGAGAGCCTGCTCGACACGACCGACCTCGTGTTCGTCGACGCGGTCGGCACGGGCTACTCGGAAGCGGTCGCGCCGAACACCAACCAGACCTTCTGGGGCGTCGACGAGGATGCCGGCGTGTTCCGCGATTTCGTGGTCCGCTATCTGGCCGCGAACCAGCGCGGCGCGTCGCCGAAGTATCTGTTCGGCGAGTCCTACGGCACGCCGCGCACCGACGTGCTCGCGAACCTGCTCGAGACGGCCGGCGTGAAGCTCGACGGCGTCGTGCTGCAATCGTCGATCCTCAACTACAACAGCAACTGCGACATGGCGAGCAGCGGCGTGGGCAACGGCAACGACGGCACGAGCGCGGTCAGCTGCGCGGGCTACGCACCGAGCTACGGCGAGGTCGGCGCGTACTACCGGCTCGACAACCCGAACCCGGGCGACCCGGCGCAGTACGCGGACCAGATGCGGCTCCTGACGGCCGGCACCTACGTCCCGGCGGTGAACGCCTATCTCGCGAGCAACACGCCGCCGAGCGCGGCGCTCGTGACGACGATGGCGAACGCGACGGGCGCGCAGGCCGCGCTGTGGAGCGCCGACTTCAACCTGCTGCCGACGACCTACGACAACAGCTACCAACTGGCGTTGATCCCGGGCACGCTGATCGGCCGCTACGACGCGCGCGTGAACGTGCCGGTCAACAGCCCGCTGGCCTCGGAGGGTGATCCGTCGAGCACCTTCATCACGCAGCCGTTCACGAGCACGATCGGCACCTATCTGCCCAACGTGCTCAAGTACTCGGCGAAAACGGCCTATGCTGTAGAGAGCAACGCGATCAACACCTGGGACTGGAGCCACGACGGGCTGGCTATGCCGGACACGATTCCCGACCTGGCCGCGGCGCTCACGCTCAACCCGTCGCTCAAGGTCCTGTCCCTGAACGGATATCACGATCTCGCGACGCCGTTCTATCAGACGGAGCTGGATCTGGCCCGTCTCGGCACGCAGCCCAACCTGACCTTCCAGCACTACTCGGGCGGACACATGATCTATCTGGACGACACGTCGCGGCCGCTGGAGAAGGCGGACCTGGTGGCGTTCTACCAGGCGGCGCCCGCCGCGCGCTGACGCCCCGGCCGGCCGACGGACGCGCGCGCGGCGCGCGCCGTCGCACGGCCGACGACCTCATTTCCAATTGGAGCCTGACATGAAGAAACAATCGCTCATCGCCTGGTCGGCATTGTGCGTCGCGGGTCTGGCCATGGTCCCGGCGGCGCGTGCGCAGGACAGCGCGGACGCCGCGCCGGATCGCGCCGCCCAGGCGCAGCTCGGCGACCCGTACGTGCCGCCGGCGGCGCGCAAGCCGACGGCCGGCACCCAGACCACCGGCGCGGCGCTGCATGCGCAAGTGGTGGACAAGCTCGCGCGCCAGTTCGCCGCCGCCGACTCGCGCAACACCGGCAGCGTGACCGAGGCGCAGGCGCGCGCGGCCGGCCTCGGCTACGTCGCGAACAACTTCAAGCAGATCGATACGAACCGCAGCGGCCGCGTATCGTTCGCCGACGTGCAGCGCTACATGCAGACGCAAAGCGCGACGCAGAAATAAGCGCCGCATCGCTGCCCCTCGATGAACCCCTGGGGCGAACGGGCTCTGCCGCACCAGCGGCAGGGCCCGTTTTCATTGTCCCCCGATTTTTCGCGCGTACGATCGAAAATCCCAATATCTGACCAATCCATTCAGATATTGGATATCGAAATGACGCCCCCTACAATCCGGAGCACATCGAACTGCTTCGGTGGATTCGCGCCGCGCGGCGCGCCCGAGGCCGCATATGGAGATCGATCCATGACGCTTGCCGGGCCGCTCGCCCATCACCAGCCGCGCATCGCGCCCGCCCTCCGGCGACGCGATGCGACGCGCGGACGCGGGTCTGATCTCCGACGGAGTCCATTCGCATCATGAACAAATCCCATGTGACGCTTGCCGTGAACGGCGCCGCCCAATATCACGTCACGCCCGACGACGCGCTCGCCGACAGCATCGGCGCGACCGGCACGCCGCTCGACCTGGCGGCGCAGCAGGCCGGCACGCAGACCTTGCTGCGCGGCCTCGCGATCCTCGAAGCGGTCGCGGGCGGCGCGCGCGACATGCGCGCGATCGGCGCGGCGCTCGGCACGACCCGCAGCACCACGCACCGGCTCGTCAGCAGCCTCGTGCAGGCGCGCTACCTGCGCCAGGTGCAGGGCGGCTACCTGCTCGGGCCGAAGCTGATCGAACTCGGCACGATCGCGCTCGAGCAGATGCCGCTCACGGCCGTCGCGCGGCCGCACCTCGAGGCGCTCGCGGAAGCCACGCTCGACACCATCCACCTCGGCGTGCGCGACGGCGACGACGTGCTGTACATCGACAAGATTCCCGGCACGCGCGGCCTGGAAATGCGCTCGCGGATCGGCCACCGGATGCCGCTCGCGTCGACCGGCATCGGCAAGGCGATGATGCTCGACCTCGAACCGCAGGTCTGGGGCGACCTGTTCGACGCGTCGAAGCGCGCGCTGGCCGGCGTCAACTTCAAGCCCGACCGGCGGCCCGACACGCACACCTTCCTGCAGCGCATGGCGCATTACGCGGCGGGCGGCTACACGTTCGACCTGGAGGAGAACGAAACGTCGATCCGCTGCGTGGCCGCGCCGGTGCGCGACGCGTCGGGCGCGATCGTCGCGGCGCTGTCGGTGGCGAGCACGATTCCGTACATGCCGCTCGACCGCATGGACGAACTGATTCCGCTCGTGCAGCGCGAGGCGCGCGCGATCTCCGCGGATCTCGGCTGGAGCGCGCCGCAGACGACGCGCCGGATCAAGCGATGACGGCCCACGCCCGCGCCGCGGCGCCCGCGCTGATCGGCCTCGACTGGGGCACGACCTCGCTGCGCGCCTACCTGTTCGACGCCGACGGCGCGGTCATCGAGACCGATGCGCGCGCGGCCGGCGTGATGCGCCTGCCGCGCGCGGCCGATGCGCACGCGTTCGACGCGGTGTTCGAGGCGGTCTGCGGCGCGTGGCTCGATCGCGCGCCCGGCGTGCCGACGCTCGCGGCCGGCATGGTCGGCAGCGCGCAGGGCTGGCGCGAGGCGCCTTACGTGGCCGCGCCCGCCGATGCCGATGCGCTCGCGGCCGCGCTGGTGCGCGTCGAGACCACGCGCGGCGCGTCGTTCGCGATCGTGCCGGGCGTGCTGATGCCGGGCGCGCTGCCCGACGTGATGCGCGGCGAGGAAACCCAGATCCTCGGCGCGCTGGCGGGCGATCCGTCGCTGGGCGGCGACGCGGACGGCGCGCTGATCGGGCTGCCGGGCACGCACGCCAAATGGGCGTGGGTGCGCGGCGGCCGGATCGAACGCTTCCATACCTACATGACGGGCGAGCTGTTCGCGGCGCTGCGCGATCACACGATCCTCGGCCGCACCATGCAGGCGGATGCGCCGCCCGACGAGGCCGCGTTCCGGCGCGGCGTCGCGGTGGCCCGCGAGGCGCGCGACGCGGGCCTGCTCGCGACCGCGTTCAGCACCCGAACGCTGGGCCTGACCGGGCGGCTCGCGCCGTCCGCGCAGCCCGACTATCTGTCCGGCCTGCTGATCGGCCACGAACTGCATGCGCTCGACGCGATGCTGGCCGGCCACGCCGCGCCGCTCGCGCGCCAGCCGCTGCGCCTGATCGGCGAACCCGCGCTGTGCGCGCGCTACCGGATCGCGCTGGCCGAGTTCGGCTGCGCGGGCGCGCGCGTGGTGGAGCACGCGGCCGAGGCCGGCCTGTGGCGCGTCGCCGTGCAGGCGGGGCTCGTCGACGCGGCGCGCTGCGCGACCCAATGAGCCGTCTTTCCCGAGGATCCTAAACGATGTCAGCCGAACCGAACCTGCCCGCGCCGTACGCGCCGCACGCGGGCCTGATGCAAGCCTTCGCCGCGTGCCCGCTGATCGCGATCCTGCGCGGCGTCACGCCGGGCGAGGCCGCGCAGCATGGCGTCGCGCTGTACGAAGCAGGTTTCCGTCTCATCGAGGTGCCGCTCAATTCGCCCGAACCGCTCGCGAGCATCGCCGCGCTGCGCGCCGCGCTGCCGGCCGATGCGCTGATCGGCGCGGGCACCGTGCTGCGCGTCGAGCAGGTCGATGCGGTGCGCGACGCGGGCGGCGCGCTGATCGTGATGCCGCACGCGGACCTCGACGTGATTCGTCGCGCGAAGGCGCTCGGGCTCGCGTGCACGCCCGGCGTCGCGACGCCGACCGAGGCGTTCGCGGCGCTCAAGGCCGGCGCGGACGCGCTGAAGATGTTCCCGGCCGAGCTGCTGGGCCCGGTCGCGGTGAAGGCGTGGCGCGCGGTGATCGACGCGGCGGTGCCGCTCGTGCCGGTGGGCGGCGTGACGCCCGACAACCTGGGCCCGTACCTGGCCGCGGGCGCGAACGGCTTCGGCCTCGGCTCGGCGCTGTACCGGCCGGGCCAGGCGAGCGCGGCGACCGCCGCGCAGGCGCGCGCCTACGTCAACGGGCTGCGCATCGCCCGGCGCGGGGCGGCGCGATGAATCGCCTCGCGGGCAAGACGGCCTTCGTCACCGGCGCGGGACGCGGAATCGGCGCGGCGATCGCGCTCGCGTTCGCGCGCGAGGGGGCGGCCGTCGCGCTCGCGGAACTCGATCACGCGTGCGGCCGGGAGACGGCCGCCGCGATCGAGCGCGCGGTGCCCGGCGCGCGGGTGCGCGCGCTCGGCGTCGACGTCACGCGCGCGGAGGCGGTGCGCGACGCGGTGGCCGAGACGGAGCAGGCGTTCGGTCCGCTCGACATCCTCGTCAACAATGCGGGCGTCAACGTGTTCAGCGAGCCGCTCGCGCTCAGCGAGGACGACTGGCGCCGCTGCTTCGCGGTGGATCTCGACGGCGTCTGGAACGGCTGCCGCGCGGCGCTGCCGGGCATGACCGAGCGCGGCCGCGGCAGCATCGTGAACATCGCATCGACGCACGCGTTCTCGATCATCCCGGGCTGCTTTCCGTACCCGGTCGCGAAGCACGGCGTGCTCGGGCTCACGCGCGCGCTCGGCATCGAATACGCGCCGCGCAACGTGCGCGTGAACGCGCTCGCGCCCGGCTACATCGACACCGCGCTCACGCGCGACTGGTGGGACGGCCAGCCCGACCCGGCGGCCGCGCGCGCGCGCACGCTCGCGCTCCAGCCGATGCGGCGCATCGGCCGGCCGGACGAAGTCGCGATGACGGCCGTCTTCCTCGCATCCGACGAGGCGCCGTTCATCAACGCGACCTGCATCACGATCGACGGCGGGCGCGCCGCGCTGTACCACGATTGAGCCGAGCCGGCGGCCCGACGGGGCCGCCGCACCCGGCGCGCGACGGCCGCGCGCGCGCCGGGGCCGACAGAAAGAAGCGGCCGGATCCGATTGGATTGAGACAAGGAGACAGGCGAGATGAAACGCAGAGTGTTTGTGACGCTGGCGGCCGCATGCGCGGTGCTGGCGGGCGGCCCCCTCGCGCACGCGGCGGACCCGGTGAAGATCGGCTTCCTGGTCAAGCAGCCCGAGGAGCCGTGGTTCCAGGACGAATGGAAGTTCGCCGAGCTGGCCGCGCAGCAGAAGGGCTTCACGCTCGTGAAGATCGGCGCGCCGTCCGGCGAGAAGGTGATGAGCGCGATCGACAACCTCGCCGCGCAGAAGGCGCAGGGCTTCATCATCTGCACGCCCGACGTGAAGCTGGGCCCGGGCATCGTCGCGAAGGCGAAGTCGCACGGGCTCAAGCTGATGACCGTCGACGATCGTCTCGTCGACGGCGCGGGCAAGCCGATCGAGGCGGTGCCGCACATGGGCATCTCCGCCTACAACATCGGCAAGCAGGCCGGCGAGGGCATCGCCGCCGAGATCAAGCGGCGCGGCTGGAACATGAGCGAGGTCGGCGCGATCGACATCACCTACGAGCAGCTGCCGACCGCGCACGACCGCACCGCGGGCGCGACCGACGCGCTCGTCGCGGCGGGCTTCCCGAAGGCGAACGTGGTCGCCGCGCCGCAGGCCAGGACCGACACCGAGAACGCCTTCAACGCGGCCAACATCGCGCTCACCAAGAATCCGCAGTTCAAGCACTGGATCGCCTACGGTCTCAACGACGAGGCGGTGCTGGGCGCGGTGCGCGCGGCCGAGGGGCGCGGCTTCAAGGCGGCCGACATGATCGGGATCGGCATCGGCGGGTCCGACTCCGCGCTGAACGAGTTCAAGAAGCCGCAGCCCACGGGCTTCTACGGCACCGTGATCATCAGCCCGAAGCGCCATGGCGAGGAAACCACCGACCTGATGTACGCCTGGATCACCACGGGCAAGGCGCCGCCCGCGCTGACGCTCACGAGCGGCATGCTCGCGACGCGCGACAACGTCGGCGAGGTGCGCGAGAAGATGGGGCTGGCGTCGAAGTAAGGGACGGCCGCGCGCGGCCCTCGCGGGCGGCGCGCGGCCCGGGCATCGGGACAGTGGAGGCGACGTGACGGCGGCACTCTGTTTTGACAATATCGGCAAGCGCTTTCCCGGCGTGCGCGCGCTCGACGGCATTTCGTTCGAGGTGCACGCGGGGCAGGTGCATGGCCTGATGGGCGAGAACGGCGCGGGCAAGTCGACGCTCCTGAAGATTCTCGGCGGCGAGTATCAGCCGGACGCGGGCAGCGTGCGGGTCGACGGGCAGGCGGTGCGGTTTCCGAGCGCCGCCGCGTCGATCGCGGCGGGCGTCGCGGTGATTCACCAGGAACTGCAGTACGTGCCCGATCTCACCGTGGCCGAGAACCTGCTGCTCGGCCGGCTGCCGAGCCGCCTCGGCTGGGTGCGCAAGGGCGACGCGCAGCGCTTCGTGCGCGAGCGGCTCGCGGCGATGGGCGTCGACCTCGATCCGCGCGCGAAGCTGCGCCGGCTGTCGATCGCGCAGCGCCAGATGGTCGAGATCTGCAAGGCGCTGCTGCGCAACGCGCGCGTGATCGCGCTCGACGAACCGACCAGCTCGCTGTCGCACCGCGAGACCGAGGTGCTGTTCAAGCTCGTCGACGATCTGCGCCGCGACGGCCGCGCGCTGATCTACATCTCGCACCGGATGGACGAGATCTACCGGCTGTGCGACGCCTGCACGATCTTCCGCGACGGTCGGCTGGTCGCGTCGCACACCGCGCTCGCCGGCGTGTCGCGCGACACGCTGGTGAGCCAGATGGTCGGGCGCGAGATCAGCGACATCTACCATTACGCGCCGCGCCCGCTCGGCGAGGTGCGGCTCGCGGTGCGCGCGCTCGATGGCGAGGCGCTGCGCGAGCCGGCGAGCTTCGAGGCGCGCGCGGGCGAGATCGTCGGCTTCTTCGGTCTCGTCGGCGCGGGGCGCAGCGAGCTGATGCGGCTCGTCTACGGCGCCGATCGCAAGCGCGGCGGCGCGCTGCTGCTCGACGGCGCGCCGATCGACGTGAAGCGCACCGGCGACGCGATCCGGAACGGGATCGTGCTGTGTCCCGAGGACCGCAAGGAGGAAGGGATCATCGCGATGGCGACGGTCGCGGAGAACATCAACATCAGCTGCCGCCGCCACACGCTGCGCGCGGGCATGTTCCTCGACCGGCGCCGCGAGGCCGAGACCGCCGAGCGCTTCATCGCGCTCTTGCGGATCAAGACGCCGAGCCGCCGCCAGAAGATCCGCTTCCTGTCGGGCGGCAACCAGCAGAAGGCGATCCTGTCGCGCTGGCTCGCGGAGCCGGACCTCAAGGTCGTGATCCTCGACGAGCCGACGCGCGGCATCGATGTCGGCGCGAAACACGAGATCTATCAGGTGATGTACGAACTCGCGGCGCGCGGCTGCGCGATCGTGATGGTGTCGTCCGAGCTGCCCGAGGTGCTGGGCGTGTCGGATCGCATCGTCGTGATGCGCGAGGGGCGCATCGCGGGCGAACTGGCGCGCGCGCAGGCGAGCGAGCAGGCGGTGCTGAACCTCGCGCTGCCGCAGGGGCCGGCGGCGCGCGCCGCGTGATGGCAGGCGGCCCGCGCGCGACGCGGGCATGAACGGACGATACCGCGCGGCAGGGCCGCGCGACGCAGGAGCGAGAACCATGCAAGTCAGAGAAAACCTTCCGCAAGCCGCGCCGCATCCGGCCGCCGACGATGCCCGGCCCGCGCGCCGGCACGCCTGGGGGCAGCTGCTGGGCGACTACAGCCTGATCGCGATCTTCGTGGTGATGTTCGCCACGATGTCGCTGACGGTCGATCACTTCTTCTCGATCGACAACATGCTCGGCCTCGCGCTGTCGATCTCGCAGATCGGCATGGTCGCGTGCACCATGATGTTCTGCCTCGCGTCGCGCGACTTCGACCTGTCGATCGGCTCGACCGTCGCGTTCTCGGGGGTGCTGTGCGCGATGGTGCTGAACGCGACCGACAACACCTTCGTCGCGATCGTCGCGGCGGTCGCGGCCGGCGCCGCGATCGGCTTCGTCAACGGCGCGGTGATCGCCTATCTGCGGATCAACGCGCTGATCACCACGCTCGCGACGATGGAGATCGTGCGCGGGCTCGGCTTCATCGTGTCGAAGGGGCAGGCGGTCGGCGTGTCGTCGGACACCTTCATCGCGCTGGGCGGCCTCACGCTGTTCGGGGTGTCGCTGCCGATCTGGGTCACCCTGCTGTGCTTCATCGTGTTCGGCGTGATGCTGAATCAGACCGTGTACGGTCGCAACACGCTCGCGATCGGCGGCAATCCCGAGGCGTCGCGCCTCGCCGGGATCAACGTCGAGCGCACCCGGGTGTGGATCTTCCTGGTCCAGGGCGCGGTGACCGCGCTCGCGGGCGTGATCCTCGCGTCGCGGATCACCTCCGGCCAGCCGAACGCCGCGCAGGGCTTCGAGCTGAACGTGATCTCCGCGTGCGTGCTGGGCGGCGTGTCGCTGCTCGGCGGGCGCGCGACGATCTCGGGCGTCGTGATCGGCGTGCTGATCATGGGCACGGTCGAGAACGTCATGAACCTGCTCAACATCGACGCGTTCTACCAGTACCTCGTGCGCGGCGCGATCCTGCTCGCGGCCGTGCTGCTCGATCAATTGAAGAATCGCGGCGCGCGCGACTGAACGCGCGCCGCTCCCAGGAGACCCGGCATGACCCCAGAAGCTTCCGTCCGCGACGCGCGCTATCCGAGCCTCGTCGACCGCGCCGTGCTGATCACGGGCGGTGCGACCGGCATCGGCGCGGCCTTCGTCGAGCATTTCGCGCAGCAGGGCGCGCGCGTCGCGTTCGTCGACCTCGACGCGCAGGCGGGCGATGCGCTCGCCGCGCGGCTCGCCGGCGCGCGCCATGCGCCGCTGTTCGCCGCCTGCGACCTGACCGACACCGGTGCGCTGCGGCGCGCGGTCGAGGCCGCGCGCGCACGCTGCGGCCCGCTCGCGGTGCTGGTCAACAACGCGGCGAACGACGTGCGGCATGCGCTCGCGGACGTGACGCCCGCATCGTTCGACGCGGGCATCGCGGTGAATCTGCGGCACCAGTTCTTCGCCGCGCAGGCCGTGATCGACGACATGAAGCAGCTGGGCGGCGGCTCGATCATCAATCTCGGCTCGATCAGCTGGATGCTGAAGAACGGCGGCTACCCGGTCTATACGATGGCGAAGGCGGCGGTGCAGGGGCTCACGCGCGGCCTCGCGCGCGAGCTGGGGCCGTTCGGGATCCGCGTGAACACGCTGGTGCCGGGCTGGGTGATGACCGACAAGCAGCGCCGCCTGTGGCTCGACGATGCGGGGCGGGCGGCCATCCAGGCCGGCCAGTGCCTGGGCGCCGAGCTGCTGCCCGCCGATCTCGCGCGCATGGCGCTGTTTCTCGCGGCCGACGACAGCCGCATGATCACCGCGCAGGACCTGGTGGTGGACGGCGGCTGGGCCTGAACGCCGCACCGGCCGGGCCCGGCCGACTGCTGACTGACGAGGAGCTTCTGATGACCGGCACCGCCTCCCGCGCCTTCGATTCGACCACGCAGACGCGCCGCGCGCGGCTCGCGGCCGCCGCGCAACCCGTCAGCCCGGGTCCGCAGACGGCCGCGGTCGCGCAAGGCGTCGGCGCGCCCGATGCGTCGGTCGTCACGCTCGCGACGCCCGAGCTGCGGCTCGACGTCGCGCCGCACCTGGGCGGCGGCGTCACGCGTTTCGACTGGCGCGGCGACGGCGCGCCGACGCCGCTGTTCCGGCACTGCGCGACGCCGCGCGAGGACACCGATCCGAACGCGCTCGCCTGCTATCCGCTGCTGCCGTATTCGAACCGGATCGGCGACGGGCGCTTTCGCTGCGACGGCCGCGAGGTCGAGGTGGCGCGCAACCGCGCGGACGAGCGCTGGCCGATCCACGGTGACGGCTGGCTCGCGCGCTGGCGGGTGGAGGCGGCGAGCGACACCGCGCTGCAGCTGTCGCTCGACCGGCGCGACGGGCGGCCGTACGCGTACCATGCGACCCAGGTATTCACGCTCGACGGCGCGCAGTTGTCGATCACGCTCGCGATCGAGAACGTCGGCCGGCAGCGGCTGCCGTTCGGGCTCGGGCTGCATCCGTTCGTGGTGCGCGACGACGCGACGGAACTCGCGGCGGCGGCGAGCGGGCTGTGGCTCGCGCGGCCCGACTGGCTGCCCGAGCGGCACGTGAGCGTGCCGCCCGCCTGGCAGTTCGGGATCGCGTATCCGCTGCCCGAGCAGCTCGTGAACCACGCGTTCACGGGCTGGGGCGGCCGCGCGACGATCGCGTGGCCGCGCCGCGGCCTGGCGCTGACGGTGTCGGCCGACACCGACTGCTACGTGCTGTATACGCCGCGCGGCGAGGATTTCTTTTGCTTCGAGCCGGTCGACCATCCGATCAATGCGGTGAACCTGCCGGGCGGCGCGGCCGCCCACGGGATGACGCTGCTCGCGCCCGGCGAGCGGCTCGCGCGCCGGTTCAGCTTCGGCGTCGCGCGCACCGATGCGCGCGCGGCGTGGCACGCGCGCGAGGCGGGGCGGCGGGGCGGGTAAAATACGGGCTTCCTCCAACTGGTTTGCCGCGAGTGCCCGTCATGTCTTCCCCGCTTACTTTCATCGATTCGCTGCGCGCCGCGTGGCAACGTACGGATTCGCTGCTGTGCGTCGGTCTCGATCCCGAGCCGAGCCGTTTTCCCGCCCAGTTCGCGAACCAGCCGGACGCGATCTTCGATTTCTGCCGCGAGATCGTCGACGCGACCGCACCGTACGCGAGCGCCTTCAAGCCGCAGATTGCCTATTTCGCCGCGCACCGCGCGGAAGACCAGCTCGAGCGGCTGATCGCGCACATTCACCTGCAGCATCCGGGCCTGCCCGTGGTCCTCGACGCGAAGCGCGGCGACATCGGCAGCACGGCCGAGCAGTACGCGCGCGAGGCGTTCGAGCGCTATCGCGCGGACGCGGTCACGGTGAATCCATACATGGGTTTCGATTCGATCGAGCCGTACCTGAGCTATGAGGATCGCGGCGTGATCGTGCTGTGCCGTACCTCGAATCCGGGCGGTTCGGACCTGCAGTTCCTCGACACGGGCGGCCGCCCGCTGTACCAGGTGGTCGCGGAGCTGGCGGCGAGCAAATGGAATGCGAAGACGGGCCAGCTCGGTCTCGTGGTCGGCGCGACCTTCCCGAACGAGATCGAGGTCGTGCGCGGGCTGGTCGGCGACATGCCGCTGCTGATCCCGGGCGTCGGCGCGCAGGGTGGCGACGTGCGCGCGACCGTCATGGCGGGTCGTACCGCGGACGGCTCGGGGATGATGATCAATTCGTCGCGCGCGATCCTCTACGCGGAGTCGGGCGAAGACTTCGCCGAAGCGGCGGCCCGCGTCGCGCAGCAGACCCGCGACGCGATCAACGCGCACCGCCGCGCGTGACGCCCGCGCTCAGCGCTCCTGCTCGTCGAGCAGCGTGAGCAGCCCGCGCAGCGCGTGCGCGGCCGCCTGGGTGCGGATCTGCTCGCGGTCGCCCTTGAAGATCACGGTTTCCACCGTGGTGTGCAGCCGGTTGCTCCAACCGAACGACACGGTGCCGACGGGCTTGTGCTCGGAGCCGCCGCCGGGCCCGGCGATGCCGGTGACCGACAGCGCGACCTGCGCGCGGCTGTTGCGCAGCGCGCCTTCGGCCATCGCGCGCGCGACCGGCTCGCTGACGGCGCCGTGCCGCTCGATCAGCTCGGGCGGCACGCCGATCATCTCGCTCTTGGCCTGGTTCGAGTAGGTGACGAAGCCGCGCTCGAACCAGCCGCTGCTGCCCGAGATATCGGTGACCGCGGCGGCGATCAGGCCGCCGGTGCACGATTCGGCGGTGGCGAGCATCAGGTGCTGGTCGCGCAGTTGATTGCCTGCGCGGATCGCAAGCTGGTGGACGACGGAATCGGTGGGCATCGCAAGGGTTCCGGGGTCGGTGGACGGTGCGTCAGTTGATGGTCGAGCGCCACAGCGCGATCACGAGCAGCGTCATGAACGCCGCGACGAGATCGTCGAACATGATGCCTAAGCCACCTTTCAGGTTGCGATCGAAATAGCGGATCGGCGGCGGCTTGACCATATCGAAGAAGCGGAAGACGAGGAACGCGCCCAGTTGTTCCAGGAAGGTCGCGGGCGCGACGAACAGCAGCACGAGCCAGATCGCGACGATCTCGTCCCAGACCGCCGGGCCCGGATCGGCGATGCCCATCCGCTTCGCGGTGAAGCCCGTCATCCAGATGCCGGCGACGAAGCCGACGACGATCAGCGCCCACCACTCGGGCACGGTCAGGTAGCGGTTCAGCGCGACGAACGACAGCCAGCCGAACAGCGTGCCGAAGGTGCCGGGCATGAACGGCGCGAGGCCGCTGCCGAAGCCGAGCGACACGATGTGCACCGGATGCGAGAACATGAAGCCGACGGTTGCGCGGCGGCGCGCGACGCGCTGCACGTCGGGGCCCGCCGGGTCGGGGCGGGCGGGCGCGGGCGGCGCGTCGGGGGCAGGGGACTGCGTCGGGTCAATGTGCATGAAAGTGGTCGAAGCCGTGCAACGAAAGGGACAGCGGCGCGCCTTGGGCGTCGCGCCAGGTGATGGCGGGCGCGTCGGCCGGCGCGGCCAGGCCGCTCATTGTACCGATCCGGGTGACCGCCACGCCCGCCTGCGCGCCGGCCGCCTCGATCGCGGCGCGCGCGGCGGGCGCGGCGGTGAAGCACAGCTCGTAGTCGTCGCCGCCCGCCAGCGTGCAGCGCTGTTGAATGCCGGCGGGCAGGGTCGCGAGCGCGGCCGAGCGCGGCACCGCGTCGATCGCGATGTCGGCGCGCAGGGTCGAGCGTTCGAGAATATGCAGCAGATCGCCTGCGAGGCCGTCGGAGATGTCGAGCGCCGCGTGCGCGACGCCCGCGAGCGCGAGGCCGAGCGCGATGCGCGGCTCCGGCCGCTCGAGCGCGCGCCGGAACGCGGCGGCTTCGGCCGCGCCCGCGGACCATTCGCCGCGCGCGACGCCGAGGCCCGCGCGCGCGTCGCCGAGCGTGCCCGACACCCACACGTCGTCGCCCGCGCGCGCGGCGTCGCGCCGCAGCGCCGCGTCGGGCGCGACGTCGCCGAACACGGTCACGCACAGGTTCAGCGGGCCGCTCGTGGTGTCGCCGCCGATCAGCTCGCAGTCGTAGCGGTCGGCCAGTTCGAACAGCCCGTCGGCGAACGCGGCGAGCCAGTCGGCGTCGGCGCGCGGCAGCGCGCAGGCGAGCGTGAACGCGCGCGGTTGCGCGCCCATCGCGGCGAGGTCCGACAGGTTCACCGCGAGCGTCTTGTGGCCGAGCGCGTGCGGATCGATGTCGGCGAAGAAGTGCCGGCCTGACACCAGCATGTCGGTCGAGATCGCCAGCAGGCGGCCGTCGCGCGGCGCGAGCAGCGCGCAGTCGTCGCCGATGCCGAGCGCGGCGCGCGCGCGCGGCCCGCGCGCCCGGCGCGCGAAGAAGCGGTCGATCAGGGAAAATTCGGAGAGCGGGGCGGCGGTCACGGCGGACGGATTCGCAAGCGTTGACGGGATGGACATTGTAAGGCTGTCCTACGGGTTTGCCCGGGGCGTTTCATGCGTTTTGGTCGCGGCAGTTGCACCCGAATCGACGGCTTTGTGCAAGGGATTGGCGCTACAATGTGCCGAACAGTTATTCTAATCCGGTCACACTGACTCATGCCCACGACGCCTTCCCAGAAAGTCGACCTGCGCGAAGCCGCACTCGATTACCACGAATTCCCCACCCCCGGCAAAATCGCAATTGCCCCGACCAAGCAGATGATCAACCAGCGTGATCTCGCGCTGGCGTATTCGCCGGGCGTCGCGTTCGCCTGCGAGGAGATCGTCGAGAATCCGCTGAACGCGGCGCGCTTCACCGCGCGCAGCAACCTGGTCGGGGTCGTCACGAACGGCACGGCGGTGCTCGGGCTCGGCAACATCGGGCCGCTCGCGTCGAAGCCGGTGATGGAAGGCAAGGCGGTGCTGTTCAAGAAGTTCGCGGGCATCGACGTGTTCGACATCGAGCTGAACGAATCCGACCCGCACAAGCTGGTCGACGTGATCGCCGCGCTCGAGCCGACCTTCGGCGGCATCAATCTCGAGGACATCAAGGCGCCGGACTGCTTCATCGTCGAGCGCGAATGCCGCAAGCGGATGAAGATCCCGGTGTTCCACGACGACCAGCACGGCACCGCGATCGTCGTGGCGGCGGCGGTCACCAACGGCCTGAAGGTGGTCGGCAAGGACATCAAGCACGTCAAGCTGGTCGCGTCGGGCGCGGGCGCCGCGGCGCTCGCGTGCCTCGACCTGCTGGTCGACCTCGGCCTGCCGATCGAGAACATCCTCGTCACCGACCTGGCCGGCGTGGTGTACAAGGGCCGCGCCGAGCTGATGGACCCGGACAAGGAACGCTTCGCGCGCGAGACCGATGCGCGCACGCTGGCCGAGGTGATGGTCGGCGCGGACATCTTCCTCGGGCTGTCGGCGGGCGGGGTGCTGAAGCCGGAGATGGTGAAGGGCATGGCCGAGCGCCCGCTGATCCTCGCGCTCGCGAATCCGACGCCGGAAATCCTGCCGGAGGCGGCGCTCGCGGTGCGGCCCGACGCGGTGCTCGCGACGGGCCGCACCGATTATCCGAACCAGGTCAACAACGTCCTGTGCTTCCCGTTCATCTTCCGCGGCGCGCTCGACGTCGGCGCGACGACGATCACGCGCGAGATGGAGATCGCCGCCGTCAACGCGATCGCCGAGCTCGCGGAGCAGGAGCAGAGCGACATCGTCGCGACCGCCTACGGGATCCAGGATCTGTCGTTCGGGCCGGCCTACCTGATTCCCAAGCCGTTCGATCCGCGCCTGATCGTCAAGATCGCGCCGGCCGTCGCGCAGGCCGCGATGGACGGCGGCGTCGCGACGCGGCCGATCGAGGATATGGACGCGTACAAGGTGCACCTGCAGCAGTTCGTGTACCACAGCGGCACCACCATGAAGCCGATCTTCCAGATCGCGCGCGGCGCGCCGGCCGAGAAGAAGCGCGTGGTGTTCGCCGAGGGCGAGGAGGAGCGCGTGCTGCGCGCGGTGCAGATCATCGTCGACGAGAACCTCGCGAAGCCGATCCTGATCGGCCGGCCGGCGGTGATCGAACACCGGATCCAGCGCTACGGCCTGCGCCTGACGCCGGGCGTCGATTTCACCGTGGTGAACACCGAGCACGACGAGCGCTACCGTGATTTCTGGCAGACGTACCACAAGATGATGGCGCGCAAGGGCATCAGCGAGCAGCTCGCACGCGTCGAGATGCGCCGCCGCACCACGCTGATCGCGTCGATGCTGGTCAAGAAGGGCGAGGCGGACGGGATGATCTGCGGCACGATCAGCACGACTCACCGTCACCTGCACTTCATCGACCAGGTGATCGGCAAGCGCGAAGGCTGCAGCGTGTTCGCGGCGATGAACGGCCTCGTGCTGCCCGGCCGCCAGATCTTCCTCGTCGACACCCATGTGAACGTCGATCCGACCCCGGAGCAACTGGCCGAGATCACGATCATGGCGGCGGAGGAAGTGCGCCGCTTCGGCATCGAGCCGAAGGTTGCGCTGCTGTCGCATTCGAATTTCGGCACGAGCAATGCGCCTTCGGCGCAGAAGATGCGCGATACGCTCGCGATCCTGCAGGAACGCGCGCCGCACCTGGGCGTCGACGGCGAGATGCACGGCGACGTCGCGCTCGACGCGGCGCTGCGCAAGGAAATCCTGCCGACCTCGACGCTCGAGGGCGAGGCGAACCTGCTGATCCTGCCGAACATCGATGCGGCGAACATTGCCTACAACCTGCTGAAGACGGCGGCCGGCAACAACATCGCGATCGGGCCGATCCTGCTCGGCGCGGCGCAGCCGGTGCATGTGCTGACCGAATCGGCGACGGTGCGGCGGATCGTCAACATGGCCGCGCTGCTCGTGGCCGACGTGAACGCGGTGCGCTGAGCGCCGGACAAAAAAAAGCGTGCCCGTGTGACGACGGGCACGCTGCCGGGCAAAGCGGGGGGGCCGCCGCCCGAATCGACTACACAATGTCTGGCCGCCCTCGGGCCGCGAGGAGTGACGGGGAGGCAGATACCCGTCATGACCAGCACTGCGGAAGCAATCTTATCCTCGTCGGGATAAAGATTACCCGAACGGGTGGTTTTTTGCGGCATTGTCTTAAGTTGTTTCCTTTCAATTCCCAAACGATCATTGATTCGAAAGGACAATAGCGCTACGCTTACGCCTTTCTTGGTCGTCAACCTCTTGATTTAACAGCGGGAACCCCGGTTCATGGCACGCAAGTGGCTCCGCAACGGCGCGCTCGCGTCCGTCTTCGCGATCGTCGCGATGGGTAACGTCGGCATCCCGACGGGCAGTCTGGTTTCCGCCGCCTATGCGCGGGAGTCCGTCTCGGCGAACGGGGCGGCAGGGCAGGTCGACACGGTCGGCACGGCCCGGTTGCCGCGCGAAGCCGTGGCGACGCTCGGCCTGATCGGTTCCGGCGGGCCCTATCCTTATCCGAAGGACGGTTCGGTGTTCGGCAACTACGAGCGTATTTTGCCGAAGATGAAGCGCGGCTATTATCACGAGTACACGGTGCCGACCCCGCGCGCGCGCAACCGCGGCGCCCGGCGCATCGTGTGCGGCGGGCCTCTGCGGCGGGTCGACACCTGTTATTACACCGACGACCACTACGCCAGTTTTAAACGTATTGTTGAATGACATCGGGATGAGCGGCATGAGCGACACCATCTACGCGCACGATACGTCGGCGGCGGATCTGTTCGCTGCCGGCGACGGCAACCTGTTTCAGCGCGTCATGCAGAAGCTGCATGCGGGCGCGCACGTCGGCAGTGCGCCGGCGGATGAAGCGAGCCCCGGGCTTTCAGCCAATGAGGAGCCTATGAGCCTTTTCAAGACCGTGCGACCGAACCTCGTGCAGTCGATCCGCGCGTTCCGCGTGCAGGATCTCGCTGACGAAGCGAATCAGCTCGGCCAGCATTTCCTGTATGCGTACTGCGGGAATGCGCAATCGAAGCAGGAAGTGCTGGAGACGATCGCGACCTCGTTCCTGTTTCCGAAGCATTTCGGCAAGAACTACGACGCGCTCTACGATTGCCTGACCGACCTCGTGCACAAGGCGGGCGCGCAGCCCGGCTTCGTGATCGTGCTCGAGGCGCTGCCGATCGCGCAGAAGTTCGACAAGGAAGGCCGCGAGACGCTGCTCGACGTGTTCCGCGAGGCCGCGGAATTCTGGGCCGAGCGCAAGGTCGCGTTCCGCGTGTTCTACTCGTTCGCGTAAGCGGGCGGGCGCCGCCGCGCCGCGCTCCTTCGAAGGCCCGCTTGTCCGCGGGCCTTTTCACATGCACATCGGGCCGCCGCCGGCGGCTACCAGCCGCCCCAGCGCGCGGCCAGCGCGGCCAGCATCGCGATGCCGGCCGTCTCGGTGCGCAGCACGCGCGCGCCGAGCAGCAGCGACGTAAAGCCGCAGCCGCGCGCGGCCTCCTCTTCGTCCGGCGACAGGCCGCCTTCCGGTCCGATCAGCAGCGTCACCTCGCCCGTCGGCGCATCGGCCGGCAATTGCGCGAAGCCGATGCTCGCGCGCGGCGACAGCATCAGCCGAAGTTCTCCGGGAGCGGGCTCGGCCGGCAGCTGCGCGAGCCAGGACGTGAGGTCGCGCACCGGCGCGACCTCGGGCAGGCGGTTGCGGCCGCACTGTTCGCAGGCGGCGCGCACGATGCCGCGCCAGTGCGCGACGCGCTTCTCGGCGCGCTCGCCCGACAGGCGCACGACGCCGCGCGCGGTCGACAGCGGCGCGACGCGCGCGACGCCCAGCTCCACGGCCTTCTCGATCAGCCAGTCCATCTTGTCGCCGCCCGCGATGCCTTGCGCGAGCATGATCCGGTAGGGCGCCTCGGCCTCGCGCGGCGAGAACGCGCCGATCCGCACGAGCGCGTCGCGCTTGCCGACTTCGATCAACTCGGCGTCGAACTGCCCGCCCGCGCCGTTGAACAGCGCAAGCCGTTCGCCCGGCGCGACGCGCAGGACCTGTACGTGGCGCGCGACGTCGGCGGGCAGCGCGAGCGTGGCGCCTTCCTGCAGCGCGAGATCGACGTGAAGGCGCGGCACCGACGCGGTGCTGGCGGCCGTCATGCGCGCAGATGGCGGGCGAGCGCCCACCGGTAGCCGTCGGGATCCTCGATCTGCGCGAAGCGATCGCCCCAGAACTGGTCCTGCGGCGCGCTCACGCCGGTCGCGCCCGCGTCGAGCGCGCGCTGATAGACCGCGTCGACGTCGTCGACATACAGATAGAACGACTGCGGCGCGGGGGCGCCGGCGGAGCGCGGCGAGCGGGCCGTGGTGCCGAACGCGCCTTCCGGCGCGAACATCAGCACCTGCTGGCCGCGATACGACATCTCCGCATGCATGATCGCGCCGTCCTCGTCGATCAGTTCGCGGGTGTCGAAGCCGAAGGCCGCGTGATAAAACGCGAGCGCGGCCTGCGCGCTGCGCACCGTCAGGTACGGGGTCAACCAGGGGACGCCGGCCGGACGTGGGTCGGTCATGGGTGTTTCTCCAATGGAGCGGCCGGGCCGCATCAAGATGGAACGCGGGTCAGCGCTGAATCCCGAGTGTATCGCGCAGCGGATGCGGCAGCGCGAACAGCGCCGGATGCAGGCGGGCGTCGTAGTAGCGCAGGCCGTCGATCTGCCGTTCGGCGAGCCGTTCCGCGACATCGTGCGCGAACAGCGCAGCCGCGTCGAGCGCGTCGCTCGCGATCGCCATCAGCCAGGGCGAGCCGTACAGCGGCACGCTCGCGCACAGCGGCGTCACCACCGCGAAGGCGGCGCGCAGGTCGGCGAGCAGCGCGCCGATGCGCGCCGCGTGGAACCAGGGCGAGCCGAGGTGGACCGACAGCGTGCCCTGCGGCGTCAGGATCCGCTTCAGGCGCGCGTAGAACGCCGGCGTGTACAAGCCCGCGGCCGGCGAATCGGGCGGCGTGAGATCGAACACGACGAGATCGAAATGTTCGCAGGCGGCGTCGACGTAGCGGGCGGCGTCGCCGATCACGAGTTCGACGCGCGGATCGTCGAGCGCGCCCTGGTGCACCGCGTCGAGGTAGCGCCGCGCCATCCGCACGACGTCCGGATCCAGTTCGGCGATCACGATCCGCTCGATGCCCGGATGCTTGAGCAACTGGCGGGCCGCGCCGCCGTCGCCGCCGCCCAGCACGAGCGCCTTGCGCGGCGCGGGGTGCGCGAGCGCGGCCGGATGCGTCATGCATTCGTGATAGATGAATTCGTCGCCGACCGAGGTCATCGGCCGGTCGTCGAGCGTCAGCAAGCGGCCGAGCTGCGGCGTGTCCCAGACCTCGATGCGCTGGAACGGCGAGACGACCCGCGCGAGCCGCCGCGCGTTCGGGAAGCCGTAGACGGTGTCGGGAGTCGGATGGAAAAGCAGCGTGGTGCGCACGAAAGGACGGGGGCGAGGCGGCGGACGGTTCCGATTCCTGAATTATAGAAGGCGACCCCGCGACCCGGAAAGCGGGTCGGATGCCCGCGCCGATCAAGGCGGCGCGCGGGGCATCTGATAAAATGCGTGGCTTTGCAGCCCTGTCCGTTTGCTCGTCCGCTTCGCGTCCCTCCGGCGCCGCACCGCGCGCCGGGACCGGCTGTCCAGCGAGCTTCCGGATGCCGCACCCCGTTTTTTCGACTCGTTCTCCGGACTCGACATGACGACCTCGTCTCCCGCCTCAACCTCCCTGATGGCCAACGCCATCCGCGCGCTCGCGATGGATGCCGTCCAGCAAGCCAACTCCGGTCACCCGGGCATGCCGATGGGCATGGCCGAAATCGGCGTCGCGCTGTGGTCGCGCCACCTCAAGCACAATCCGGCGAACCCGCACTGGGCCGACCGCGACCGCTTCGTGCTGTCGAACGGCCACGGCTCGATGCTGCTGTACGCGCTGCTGCACCTGACGGGCTACGACCTGCCGATCGAGGAGCTGAAGAACTTCCGCCAGCTGCACTCGAAGACCCCGGGCCACCCGGAATACGGCATCACGCCGGGCGTCGAGACGACCACCGGCCCGCTGGGCCAGGGCCTCGCCAACGCGGTCGGGATGGCGCTCGGCGAAGCGCTGATGGCCGCCGAGTTCAACCAGGCCGATGCGAAGATCGTCGACCACCACACCTATGTGTTCCTCGGCGACGGCTGCCTGATGGAAGGCATCTCGCACGAGGCCTGCTCGCTCGCGGGCACGCTGAAGCTCAACAAGCTGATCGCGCTGTACGACGACAACGGCATCTCGATCGACGGCGACGTCGTCAACTGGTTCCACGACGACACGCCCAAGCGCTTCGAGGCATACGGCTGGAACGTGATCCCGAACGTGAACGGTCATGACGTCGACGCGGTCGACGCGGCGATCGCCAAGGCGAAGCTGTCGGACAAGCCGACGATCATCTGCTGCAAGACGGTGATCGGCAAGGGCGCGGCGACCAAGGCGGGCGGCCACGACGTGCACGGCGCGGCGCTCGGCGCGGAGGAGATCGCGAAGACGCGCGAGGCGCTCGGCTGGAAGTGGGCGCCGTTCGTGATTCCGCAGGAAGTCTATGCGGCGTGGAACGCGAAGGAAGCGGGCGCGCGCACCGAGCACGACTGGGATGCGGCGTTCGCGCAGTACCGCGCGAAGTATCCGCAGCAGGCGGCCGAATTCGAGCGCCGCATGGCGAACCGGCTGCCGGCCGACTGGGCCGAGAAGGCGGCCGCGATCATCGCGGGCGCGAACGAGCGCGCCGAGACGGTCGCGACCCGCAAGGCGTCGCAGCAGGCGATCGAGGGCCTCGCGGCCGCGCTGCCCGAGCTGCTCGGCGGCTCGGCCGACCTGACGGGTTCGAACCTGACCAACTGGAAGGCGTCGAAGGCGGTCCGCGCGAACACGGAAGGCCCGGGCGTGCAGTACGGCAATCACATCAACTACGGCGTGCGCGAGTTCGGCATGAGCGCCGCGATCAACGGCCTCGCGCTGCACGGCGGCCACAAGCCGTTCGGCGGCACCTTCCTGACCTTCTCCGACTACAGCCGCAACGCGCTGCGCGTGGCCGCGCTGATGAAGGTGCCGTCGATCTTCGTGTTCACGCACGATTCGATCGGCCTCGGCGAGGACGGCCCGACGCACCAGTCGATCGAGCAGGTCTCGAGCCTGCGGCTGATCCCGAGCCACGACGTCTGGCGTCCGGCCGACACGGTCGAGACGGCGGTGGCGTGGACCCACGCGATTGCCGCGGATCGCCCGTCGAGCCTGATCTTCAGCCGCCAGAACCTGGCCTTCAATCCGCGCACCGACGCGCAGATCGCGAACATCGAGAAGGGCGGCTACGTGCTGCGCGACTGGGACGAGGAGATCGTCGCGCGCAAGATCATCCTGATCGCGACCGGCTCGGAAGTCGAGCTGGCGATGAAGGCGGTCGAGCCGCTCGCGCAGCAAGGGATCGCCGCGCGCGTCGTGTCGATGCCGGCCACCACGGTGTTCGATCGCCAGGACGCCGAGTACCGCGAGCGCGTGCTGCCGCACGGCGTGCGCCGCGTCGCGATCGAAGCCGGCGTGACGAGCTTCTGGCACAAGTACGTCGGCCTCGAAGGCGGCGTGGTCGGGATCGACACGTTCGGCGAATCGGCGCCGGCCGGCGTGCTGTTCAAGCATTTCGGCTTCACGGTCGAGCACGTCGTCGAGACGGCCAAGGCGACGCTCGCGTAAGCGGCCGCCCCGCCTCCACCCCATTGCGCGCGGCGGGCGGCCCCACGCCCGCCGCGCGACGTGAAGCTGCACGAAACGAATTTTTTCAGCCATCAGGAGATAGACATGACGATCCGCGTTGCAATCAACGGATACGGCCGCATCGGCCGCAACACGCTGCGCGCGTTCTATGAAAACGGCAAGAAGCACGATCTCGAGATCGTCGCGATCAACGACCTGGGCGATGCGAAGACCAACGCGCACCTGACCCAGTACGACACCGCGCACGGCAAGTTCCCGGGCGACGTGTCGGTCGACGGCGACTACCTGGTCGTCAACGGCGACAAGATCCGCGTGCTGGCGAACCGCAACCCGGCGGAACTGCCGTGGGGCGAGCTGGGCGTCGACGTCGTGCTCGAGTGCACGGGCTTCTTCACGACCAAGGAAAAGGCCGGCGCGCACCTGAAGGGCGGCGCGAAGAAGGTGATCATCTCGGCGCCGGGCGGCAAGGACGTCGACGCGACGATCGTCTACGGCGTGAACCACAACGTGCTGAAGGCCGAGCACACCGTGATCTCGAACGCATCGTGCACGACGAACTGCCTCGCGCCGCTCGTCAAGCCGCTGAACGACAAGATCGGCCTCGAAACGGGCCTGATGACGACGATCCACGCGTACACGAACGACCAGGTGCTGACGGACGTCTATCACGAAGACCTGCGCCGCGCGCGTTCGGCCACGCACAGCCAGATCCCGACCAAGACGGGCGCCGCCTCGGCGGTCGGCCTCGTGCTGCCGGAACTGAACGGCAAGCTCGACGGCTACGCGATCCGCGTCCCGACCATCAACGTGTCGATCGTCGACCTGTCGTTCATCGCGAAGCGCGACACGACGGTCGAGGAAGTCAACGCGATCATGAAGGAAGCATCGGAAGGCGCGCTGAAGGGCATCCTCGGCTACAACGACGCGCCGCTCGTGTCGATCGACTTCAACCACAACCCGGCGTCGTCGACCTTCGACGCGACGCTGACCAAGGTGTCGGGCCGTCTCGTGAAGGTGTCGAGCTGGTACGACAACGAGTGGGGTTTCTCGAACCGCATGCTGGACACCGCGATCGCGCTCGCGAACGCGAAGTAAGCCCGCCGCGCCGTCCGGCCGCCGCATGCGCGGCGCGCCGGCGCGCGGATCCGCCCGGCCCGGCTGCCCGCCGCGCCGGGCTTTTTTTCGTCCGCGCTAGGACGTCGCGCGGCGCGCGCCGAGGCGCTGCGATGCGCCCCACAGCGCGACGAGGCCGCCCGCGATGAGCGCGCCCGTGATGCATACGCCGCGCCAGCCGTCGGCGCCGAACGCGGCGCTCGCCGCGCCCGAGCCGAGCGCGCCGCCGATGAAATAGCTGGTCAGGTAGATCGTCGTCACGCGGCTGCGCGCGTCGCCGGCGATCGCGTAGATCACGCTCTGGTTCGAGATGTGCAGACCCTGCACGCCGACGTCGAGCAGCAGGATGCCGGCGATCAGCGCCGCGAGCGAATGCGCGCCGGCCGCGATCAGCGCGAACGAGGCGAGCACGGCGGCCGCGAACAGCCCGGTCGCCGCATTGCCGTGGCCGCGGTCGACGAGCCGTCCCGCCGAGGTCGCGGCGAGCGCGCCCACCGCGCCGACGATCCCGAACAGGCCGATGCGGCCTTCCGAATACCCATACGGCGGCTGGCTCAGCAGGAAGGTGAGCGCGGTCCACAACAGGCTGAAGCAGGCGAACACCAGCGCGCCGTAGGCGGCGCGCAGCGCGATCAGCGGCTGCGCGCGCACCAGCGCGACGAGCGAGCGCAACAGCGCCGGATAGTCGACGCGCGCGTCGCGGCGGTCCTGCGGCAGCCTGGCCGCGAGCACGCACGCGAGCGCGGCCACCAGCAGCGCGGCGACCACGTAGACCGCGCGCCAGCCGAAGCCGTCCGCGAGGGCGCCCGACACGACGCGCGCGAGCAGGATGCCGAGCAAGAGGCCGCTCATCACGGTACCGACCGCGCGGCCGCGCGAGCGCGCGTCGGCGAGCGAGGCCGCGAACGGCACCAGCAGCTGCGTCGAGCAGGTGACGAAGCCGAGCGCGACGTGCGCGCCGACGAACCACGCATAGCGGGTGCTGAACGCGACCGCGAGCAGTGCGATCACGTTGGCGGCGAGCAGCCGCACGATCAGGGTGTGCCGGTTGAGCACGTCGCCGAGCGGCACGACGAACAGCAGGCTGGCCGCGTAGCCGAGCTGGGTCAGCGTGACGAGGTAGCCGAGTTCGGCCGTCGTGCGGCCGAAGCTGTGCGCGATCGCGGCGAGCAGTGGCTGAGCGTAATAGAGATTGCCGATCACGATGCCGCACGCGCAGGCGAACAGCAGCGTCATGCCGCGGGTCAGCGGCGCGGGGGAGGGAGAGGACATGGACGCGTGGCGAATGAAGAGACGGGGCGGCCGCCCGGCCATGCGGACCGGGCGGGACGAGGTTCGACGGCGCGAGGCGGGCGGCGCGCCCGCCGCGTTCAGAACGGCCGGGTCGGCAGGTACTTGCCGTCGAGCGTGATGACCGCGCGCGAGCCGCCTTCGGGGTCGTCGACCTTCTTGATGTCGAGCTTGAAGTTGATCGCGCTGATGATGCCGTCGCCGAACTGCTCGTGCACGAGCGCCTTCAGCGTCGTGCCGTAGACCTGCAGGATCTCGTAGAAGCGGTAGATGGTCGGATCGGTCGGCACGCCGTCCGGGATGCTGCCGCGCAGCGGGATCGTCTGCAGCAGGCGGACGTCGTCGTCGTTCAGGCCGAGCCGCTGCGCGACGCGTTGCGCGGCCTCGGCGGGCAGGGCGTGCTGGCCGAGCAGCGCGGCGGTGACGAACGCGATGCTCAGCCCCGTGCCTTCGTTGATCTGCTCGAAGCTCAGGTTCAGGCGTGTCTTCGCGTCGATGATGCGCTCGGTCAGGGCGGCGCGGGCGGTCTGGCTGTGCTGGGATTGCATCGTGGCTCCTCGTGGGTGAGTGAAGGGTGAACGGTGAAACGTGAAACGCGAGGCTCAGGCCGCGGCGTGGAGCGGCGGCGGCGTGGCGTGAACCCGGGGATGCTCGGCGAGCGCGACGAAGCGTCGCGTCGCGCCGTCGAGCGCCTGGATCGCACCGGTTTCGATGTCGTAGATCCAGCCGTGCAGCATGACGCGCCCCTGTTCGAGCGCGAGCCGGACCGCGGGGTGGGTCGCGAGGTTCGCGAGCTGGGCGACCACGTTGTCGCGCACCATCGCGTCGACCCGCGTGCGCTCGTCCGGATAATCGCGCGCGCCGTGCACGGCCTTCGCGGCGTCCGCGTGGCGCAGCCAGCCGCGCACCGCGGGCAGGTGGTCGAGGCAGCGGCAGGTGGCGAGCGCCGTCATCGCGCCGCAGTCGGAGTGGCCGCAGACCACGATGTCCGCGACGCCGAGCACCGCGACCGCATATTCGACCGAGGCCGACACACCGCCCGGCTCGGGGCCGTAGGACGGCACGATGTTGCCGGCGTTGCGGATCACGAACAGGTCGCCGGGCTCGCGCTGCGTGACCAGCTCGGGCACGAGCCGGCTGTCCGAGCACGAGATGAACAGCGCGCGCGGCTGCTGGCTGGCCGCGAGGCGGCGGAACAACGCGGAGCGCGCGGGAAACGCGTCGCGCTGGAACTTCAGGAAACCCTCGATGATGTCTTGCACGCTGACCTCCAGGACGGGAATCGGTAACGGGTGGATAGAGCATGCGGGAATCCAGTCATAGCGTCCAAGACCGGTTTATTATTGTTTGTATAGGCAGAACCAATACCTCTAACCCGGACGCGCCATGCTGCTCAGACACATCCGCTATTTCCTCGCGGTCGCGGAACACGGCAATTTCACGCGCGCGGCCGACGCGCTGCACGTCTCGCAACCCACGCTGTCGCAACAGATCCGCCAGCTCGAGGACGCCCTCGGCGTGCCGCTGTTCGACCGTTCGGGGCGCGGCGTGCGTCTCACGGAATTCGGCGAGGTGTACCTGCGGCACGCGCGTGCGGCGTTGCGCCAGCTCGATGCGGGGCGGCGCGCGCTGCACGATGTGGAGGACCTGCAAAGCGGCTCGCTGCGGCTCGCGATGACGCCGACCTTCACCGCCTATCTGGTCGGGCCGCTCGTCGAGCGCTTCCACGCGCGCTATCCGAAGCTCACGCTGTCGATCCGCGAGATGCCGCAGGAGCAGATCGAGGCGCTGCTGCTCGAGGACGAACTCGATCTCGGCTTCGCGTTCGAGCCGGTCCAACTCGCCGACATCGACGCCCAGCCGTTGTGGGAGGAGGCGCTCGCGCTGGTGGCCGGCCCGGGCCATCACCAGGCGCGCCGGCAGCGGCCGCTCGCGCCGGCGGATCTGGCCGACGAGCCGCTGATCCTGCTGAGCCGCGCCTTCGCGACCCGCGTGAACATCGACCAGTATTTCGCCGCGCACGGGGTCGCGCCGCGCGTGGCGATCGAGGTCGAATCCTTGAATGCGCTGCTCGAGATCGTCGGCGGCGACCGGCTCGCGACCGTGCTGCCCGCCGCGGTCGCCGCGCGCCACGCGGGGCTCAGCGTGGTCGAGCTGACGCCGTCGCTGCCGCGCCGTACCGCGGCGCTGCTGACGCGGCGCGGCGCGTACCGCAGCGCGGCCGCGCGCGCGCTGGTCGCATGCCTGGAGGCGCTGGCGCTCTAGCGCGCCGCCGCTTCAGCGGTCCGGGGTCGGGAAGTGCACGCCGGCGCGCTGCGCGGCGTTCGTGATGTGCGCCTCGATCGCGCGCCCGGCGGCGGCGGGTTCGCGCGCGAGCAGCGCGTCGAGGATCGCGCGATGCTCGTGATAGGTCGACTGCATCAGCTCGCGCCGGTAGAACGGCATGCGCTGGCTTTCCTTCATGATGTCGGCGCTGCCGCGCAGGATCGACTCGATCGCCGCGTTGCCGGCCAGGCTCACGATCCGCATGTGGAACTCGAAGTCGAGCTGCGACGCCTCGTCGAGCGCCTGGTTCGCGAGCGCGATCTGCAGCGCGGCGAGATTGTCCTCGAACCAGGCGAGGTCGTGGTCGCTGACCGCGAGCGCCGCCATCCGCGCGGCGAAGCCTTCGAGCGCGTAGCGCATCTGGTAGGTGTCGGGCGGCGACGACTGCTCGGCGAAGCGCCACGCATGGGCGACGCCCGCCTGCGCGCTCTCGACATAGACGCCCTTGCCGGGCCGGATCGTCAGCATGCCGAGCGCTTCGAGCGTGGTCAGCGCCTCGCGCAGCGAGGCGCGGCTGATCGCCAGCTCCTCGGACAGCTGGCGCTGCGCGGGCAGCAGGCAGCCGACGGGGTAGACGCCGGTCTCGATCCGGTCGCGGATCGTGGCGATGGCGGCGTCGGTCACGGTGTGCGGAACGTTCTTCATGAAGGCAGGGAGTCGGCGGTCTGACCGGCATTGTAATCCGGTGGCCGCCAAGCGCCGCCGGGGTTCGGGAAAGCGATGATTCAACAGGCTTTTTTCGGACGAATATTGCTTGGCGGCACGCGGGTAATCCCTGAATTTTGCTGGCTTGACGCGACTATATCGGCTTCCTACTATCGTCCATAACATCACTGGTCCGACCAGTATGAACAGACGATTCCGCAACCGCTGGAATGGGAGAACGCCGTGTCGAAGTTTCTCAATTCGCTGTTTGGCCGGGTGGTCATCGCCCTGGTGATCGGGGTGGCGCTCGGTGCGTTCTTCCCGCATTTCGCGCAGTCGCTGCGGCCGCTCGGCGACGGTTTCCTGAAGCTGATCAAGATGGTGATCGGGCCGATCGTGTTCTGCGTGGTGGTCGGCGGGATGGCGAACGCGGGCGACCTGAAGAAGGTCGGTCGGGTCGGGCTGAAGGCCGTGATCTATTTCGAGGCGATGACCACCATCGCGCTCGGGATCGGCATCCTGCTCGCGTGGCTCACGCGGCCCGGCGCGGGCATGAACGTCGATCTCCATTCGCTCGACCCGGCCTCGCTCGCCGACTACGCGCGCAACGCGCAGAGCCTGAAGGACACGGCCGGCTACCTGCTCAAGATCATCCCGGACACCGCGTTCGATGCGTTCGCGCGCGGCGACATCCTGCAGATCCTCGTGTTCGCGGTGCTGTTCGGCTCGGCGCTGTCGCTGCTCGGCGAGCGCGCGCAGCGCGTCAACGCGCTGATCGAGGAGTTGTCGGGCGTGTTCTTCCGCGTGATGGGCTTCATCATCAAGCTCGCGCCGCTCGGCGTGCTCGGCGCGATCGCGTTCACGACCGGCAAGTACGGCGTCGCCTCGCTGAAGCAGCTCGGGATGCTGGTCGTGGTGTTCTACGCGAGCTGCGCGATCTTCGTCGCGGTGGTGCTCGGCCTCGTGATGCGGCTCGCGGGCTTCAGCGTGTTCAAGCTGATCCGCTATCTGCGCGAGGAGCTGTCGATCGTGCTCGGCACCGCCTCGTCGGACGCGGTGCTGCCGCAGGTGATGCGCAAGCTCGAATGGATGGGCATCAAGGATTCCACGGTCGGCCTCGTGATCCCGACCGGCTACTCGTTCAATCTCGACGGCTTCTCGATCTACCTGACGCTCGCGGTGCTGTTCATCGCCCAGGCCACCAACACGCCGCTGTCGATGCACGACCTGCTGGTGGTGCTGCTGGTGTCGCTCGTGACCTCGAAGGGCGCGCACGGGATCCCGGGCTCGGCGATCGTGATCCTGGCCGCGACGCTGTCCGCGATTCCGGCGATCCCGGTGCTCGGCCTCGTGCTGATCCTGCCGGTCGACTGGTTCGTCGGGATCGCCCGCGCGCTGACCAACCTGCTCGGCAACTGCGTCGCGACGGTGGTGGTCGCGGTCTGGGAGCGCGATATCGACCGCGCCCGCGCGCACCGCGTGCTGAACCAGGAGCTGCGCTATGTGCCGTCGGGTGACGAAGCCGCGCCGGCGGGCGCGCTCGCGGGCGGCGACCACGCGCCCGCGCATTGAACGCCCCCCAACCATTCCTTCCTCAGAACGATTCAGGAGACGCCATGGCTGCCCCGATGCTGGACCCGAACGCGCCCGCGTTCACGCGCCGCTACATGAACCTCGCCGATCCGCGCCTGGGCGCGCAGGCGCTGTTCGCGAGCGACGAGTTCTTCGCGCCGAAGGAGCGGATGCTCAACCCGGAGCCGGCGGTGTTCATCCCCGGCAAGTACGACGATCACGGCAAGTGGATGGACGGCTGGGAGACGCGCCGCAAGCGCACGACCGGCCACGATTTCTGCGTGCTCAGGCTGGCCCGGCCGGGCGTCGTGCACGGGGTCGATCTCGACACCAGCCACTTCACCGGCAATTTCCCGCCGGCCGCGTCGATCGACGCGTGCGTGTCGGATGCCGAGACGCCGCCGGACGACGCCGACTGGCAGGTGCTGGTGCCCGCGACCACGCTGCAGGGCAACAGTCACCACTATGTCGAGGTCGACGACGCGCGGCCGTACACGCACCTGCGCGTGAACCTGTACCCGGACGGCGGGCTCGCGCGGCTGCGCGTGTACGGCCAGCCGCAGCGCGACTGGAGCCGGGCGGCGCGCGGCGAGGCGGTCGATCTCGCGGCGATCGAGAACGGCGCCTACCTGGTCGCCGCGAACAACCAGCATTTCGGGCCCGCCTCGCAGATGCTGATGCCGGGGCGCGGCGCGAACATGGGCGACGGCTGGGAAACCCGCCGCCGCCGCGAGCCGGGCAACGACTGGGCGATCATCGCGCTCGCGCGGCCGGGCGTGATCCGTCGGGTCGAGGTGGATACCGCGCACTTCAAGGGAAATTTCCCCGACCGCTGCTCGCTGCAGGCGGCGCGCGTCGCGGGCGGCACCGACGATTCGCTCGTCACCCAGGCGATGTTCTGGCCGGTGCTGCTGGGCGAGCAGCCGCTCCAGATGGACCATGTGCACGTGTTCGACAGCCTGCTCGCGGCGCTCGGCCCCGTGACCCACGTGCGCTTGAACATCTACCCGGACGGCGGCGTGTCGCGGCTGCGTCTGTGGGGCGATCCGGCTTGACGGCGGCGGCGATGGACACGCGGCGCATCCTGCGCATCGAGCCGCTGACGCGGGCGGCGTTCGCGCCGTTTGGCGACGTCATCGAACTGGAGGGCGCGCGCCGCTTTCCGATCAATGGCGGCACGACCGAGCGCTTCCACGATCTCGCGTCGATCGACGTGGCCGACGCAGGCGGACGGCCGCTCGTGAGCCTGTTCCGCGCGCAGCCGCGCGCGGAACCGATCGAGATCTCGATGATGGAGCGCCATCCGCTCGGCAGCCAGGCGTTCATTCCGCTCGCGGCGGTCGCGCGCTATGCGATCGTCGTCGCGCCGGCGGGCGGATTCGAGCCGGCGCGCCTGCGCGCCTTCATGGCCGAGGGCTGGCAGGGGGTGAATTACGCGAAGGGCGTCTGGCACCATCCGCTCCTCGCGCTCGACCGGGTCAGCGATTTTCTGGTCGTCGACCGCGGCGGCGGCCAGCCGAACTGCGACGAAATCGCGCTCGACGGGCCGTGGCGGCTCGTCGGCGGCGCGGCGCCCGCCTGAGCGGGGCGGGGGCAGGAACGTCACGAAAAGAAAAAAACCCGGTCGGCACGAGCCTGACCGGGTTTTTTTTCGGCAGCGCGCAGGCGCGGCTTTCTGTAAGCTTCAGTGCTTGCGATGCGGGCAGTTTTCCGTCGTGCAGGTGCCGTACATCGCGAGCGAATGTTCCTGCAGCTTGAAGCCGCGCTCCTTCGCGATCGACTGCTGGCGGCTTTCGATCTCCGCGTCGAAGAATTCCTCGACCCGGCCGCAATCGAGGCAGACCAGGTGGTCGTGGTGCGAGCCTTCGTTCAGCTCGAACACGGCCTTGCCGGATTCGAAGTTGCTGCGCGACAGCAGGCCCGCCTGCTCGAACTGCGTGAGTACGCGGTAGACCGTGGCGAGGCCGATGTCCAGCTCTTCGTGCAGCAGATTGCGATAGACGTCTTCTGCGGTCAGGTGGCGTACCGGGCTCTGCTGGAAAATTTCGAGAATTTTGAGGCGCGGTAGGGTGGCCTTCAGCCCGATATTTTTGAGATCGGTCGGATTGGTCATGGCTAGGCATCCCTAGAGTACAATGCAGGGCTCTAATAGTACCGGCTTTTAGCCGTTTCAGTCATCAGTGACAAAACTCGCGCGGCCTGCGCAACGGGCCAGCACGGTGAGGGACATGATTCCAACATCTCTTTTGCATTTTCAGCGGAACCGCATGCGGAGTGCCATCCTCGCCGCCGCCGCAGTTGCCGCGCTGGCCGGTTGCTCGTCGTACGACAGCGTCACGCAGCGCATCGCGCAAAGCATCACGCCGTATCGCATCACGGTTGTGCAGGGTAATTTCGTGTCGCAGGAAAAGGCCGCGCAGCTGCAGGCCGGCATGACGCGGGATCAGGTGCGCGCCTTGCTCGGTACGCCGCTCCTGGCCGACATGTTCCATGCGGACCGCTGGGATTACATCTTCTATTTCAAGCGCGGCTCGACGTCCGTCGTGCAGCAGCGCGATCTCGTGCTGACCTTCGGCGGCGACCGCCTCGCCAGCTGGACGGGCGGCGACAACCTGCCGTCCGAGCTCGAGCTGCTCGCCGACATCGACGGCGACAAGCGCGGCAAGAAGGCCAAGGCGGCCGCGCTGGCCGCGGCGAGCGGCGCGCAGGCGACGGCGGCCCAGCCGGCCGCCGCGCCGCAGCCGCAGGATCTCTCGAACGACGCGAACGAGCAGGCGGCCCGCGCGGCGAACCGCGCGACCAGCCAGGTCTCGGGCCAGGGCTCGGTGGGCGGCGGCCGCTTCGCGCCGTCCACGCAGACGGCGCCGAACGCGCCGACCCCGGGCGGGATGCCGCCCGGCGCGAGCCCGGCGATCCAGCCGCAATTCCAGTTCCATCGCCCCGCCCAGCCGGTGCCGAGCGACGCGGGGCAGCCGGTCGGCCCGCGCAGCACCGATACGCTGCCGAACCAGCCGCTCACCACGCCTGCCTCGGGCGCGGCGGGCACGGGCGGCTGAGCCGGCGTTCCATGATTGTCGGGCGGCGCGGCCGCCCGTCTTTTTTGCAGCAGGTAGCGCATGTCGTCGTACAACATTGCCATTGCAGGAGCGTCGGGCCGCATGGGCCGGATGCTGATCGAAGCGGTCCTGAACGATCCCGACGCACGGCTCGTCGGCGCGCTCGACCGTACGGGTTCGCCGCAGCTCGGCCAGGACGCGGGCGCGTTCCTCGGCAAGGACACCGGTATCGTGCTGACCGACGATCTCGAGCGCGTCAGCGCGGAGGCCGACTACCTGATCGATTTCACCCGTCCGGAAGGCACGCTCGTGCATCTCGAGGCCGCGCTGCGCCACGGCGTGAAGCTCGTGATCGGCACGACCGGCTTCACCGACGCGCAGAAGGCCACGCTCAAGGCCGCGGCCGAGCGGATCGGCATCGTGTTCTCGGCCAACATGAGCGTTGGCGTGAACGTCACGCTGAAGCTGCTCGAAATGGCCGCGCGGCAGTTCGCGCAGGGCTATGACATCGAGATCATCGAGGCGCACCACCGCCACAAGGTCGACGCGCCGTCCGGCACCGCGCTGATGATGGGCGAGGCGGTCGCAGGCGCGCTCGGGCGCTCGCTCGACGCCTGCGCGGTGTACGACCGTCACGGCGTGACGGGCGAGCGCGATCCGTCGACGATCGGCTTCTCGGCGATCCGCGGCGGCGACATCGTCGGCGATCACACGGTGCTGTTCGCCGGCACCGGCGAGCGCATCGAGATCACCCACAAGTCGTCGAGCCGGGTGTCGTACGCGCAGGGTTCGCTGCGCGCGGTGCGCTTCCTCGCGGACCGGCCGACCGGCCTGTTCGACATGCAGGACGTGCTCGGCCTGCGCTGATCCATCCACCGATGGCGACCCCGACCGGCATTCTCCATTACCTCGACAGCGGCGACGCGGTCACGCACGCGGTCGCCTACCTGCTGCTCGCGATGTCGGTCGCGAGCTGGTGCTTCCTGCTCGTGAAGGCCTGGGTGCTGGTGCGCGCGAAGCGCCAGGGCCCGGCCGCGCTCGCCGCGTTCTGGCACGCGTCCACGCTCGACGACGGGATCGCCGCGCTGCGCGCGGCGGATCGCGAGCGGGTGTTCGCGCCGCTCGCCGAGGCCGCGCGCGACGCGGCGGCGGCCCGCGACGCCGAGCCGCAGGCGCTCGCGGCGCGCGTCGAGCGCGGCGAACGCGTGCTGCGCGCGCTGCGTCACGCGCTGCGCCGCTCGCAGCGCCGGCTCGAATTCGGCCAGGTGCTGCTCGCGTCGATCGGCAGCACGGCGCCGTTCGTCGGGCTGCTCGGCACCGTCTGGGGCATCTACCACGCGCTCGGCAGCATCGCGGCGAGCGGCCAGGCGCAGATCGAGAACGTCGCGGGGCCGGTCGGCGAGGCGCTGATCATGACCGCGTTCGGGCTCGTCGTCGCGATTCCTGCCGTGCTGGCCTACAACATCCTCGGCCGGCTCGTGCGCCAGCTCGTCGAGGATCTCGACGGCTTCGCGCGCGACCTGCACGTATTCGTCTGCGGCGAGGCCTGAGCGGCCCGCGCGCACGGAGATTGCCATGGCATTCGGCGGCCTCGACCACCAGGACACGGCGGCGCCGATCGCGGACATCAACATGACGCCGCTGATCGACGTGATGCTCGTGCTGCTCGTGATCTTCATCCTGACCGCGCCGCTCCTGACCCACGCGATCCGGCTCGATTTGCCGAAGGTCGCGGCCGCGCCGTCGCGCGACACGCCCGAGGTGATCACGCTGTCGATCGACGGCGCGGGGCGGCTGTTCTGGAACGACGAACCCATCGCGTCCGACGCGCTCGCCGCGCGCTTCCGCGCGGCGGCGGCGGGCGCCGCCGCGCCCGAGCTGCGCCTGCGCGCCGAGCGCTCGACCCGCTACGAGACGATCGCGCAGGTGATGGGCGCCGCGCAGCAGGCGGGCCTTTCACGCATCGGCTTCGTGACCGAGCCGCCGGCCGCGCCGGCTCCGGCGTCGCGCTGAGCGCGGATTCGCCGCACGGGCGGCCGTGCCGGCCGGCGCGGACGGTATAATCGACGTTTTCCCCGCCCGCCGGGGATGCGCGACTTTCGATCCACTCCGCCGCGTGCGCCAGGCGCGCGCCGCTCCAAGCCTAGTCCGACCACACCATGCACGAAAGATACGTACCCGCCGACGTTGAAGCCGCCGCCCAGAGCGACTGGCGCGCAGTCGATGCCTACAAGACGACGGAAGACTCGCAGAAGCCGAAGTTCTACTGCGTGTCGATGCTGCCGTACCCGTCAGGCAAGCTGCACATGGGGCACGTGCGTAACTACACGATCAACGACGTGATGTACCGCTACCTGCGCATGAACGGCTACAACACGCTGATGCCGATGGGCTGGGACGCGTTCGGGATGCCGGCGGAGAACGCGGCGATGGCGAACGGCGTGCCGCCCGCGCAGTGGACCTACGACAACATCGCGTACATGAAGAAGCAGATGCAGTCGATGGGCCTCGCGGTCGACTGGTCGCGCGAGGTCACGACCTGCAAGCCGGATTACTACCGCTGGAACCAGTGGCTGTTCCTCAAGATGCTCGAGAAGGGCATCGCGTACAAGAAGACCGGCACCGTCAACTGGGATCCGGTCGACCAGACCGTGCTCGCGAACGAGCAGGTGATCGACGGGCGCGGCTGGCGCTCGGGCGCGCTGATCGAGAAGCGCGAGATCCCGATGTACTACATGCGCATCACGCAGTACGCGGACGAGCTGCTGAACGACCTCGACGGCCTCGGCTGGCCCGAGCGCGTGAAGCTGATGCAGCAGAACTGGATCGGCAAGAGCTTCGGCGTGAACTTCGGCTTCCCGTACGAGCTGGACGGCGAGCGCAAGTTGTTGCGCGTGTTCACGACCCGCGCGGACACGATCATGGGCGTGACCTTCTGCGCGATCGCGGCCGAGCACCCGCTCGCGACCCGGCTCGCGCAGGATCGCCCCGAGCTGCTCGCGTTCATCGACGAATGCAAGCGCGGCGGTGTCGCGGAAGCCGACATGGCGACGATGGAGAAGAAGGGCGTCGCGACGGGCTTCGAGGTCAGCCACCCGCTGACGGGCGAGCCGGTCGAGGTGTGGATCGGCAACTACGTGCTGATGAGCTACGGCGAGGGCGCCGTGATGGGCGTGCCCGCGCACGACGAGCGCGATTTCGCGTTCGCGCGCAAGTACGGCCTGCCGATCAAGCAGGTGATCGCGGTCGAGGGCGAGACCTATTCGACCGAGGCCTGGCAGGAGTGGTACGGCGACAAGGACGCCGCCGCGTGCGTGAACAGCGGCAAGTACGACGGCCTCGGCTATGCGGCGGCCGTCGACGCGGTCGCGGCCGACCTGAAGGCGGGCGGCTTCGGCGACAAGCAGGTGACCTGGCGCCTGCGCGACTGGGGCATCTCGCGCCAGCGCTACTGGGGCACGCCGATCCCGATCATCCACTGCCCGTCGTGCGGCGACGTGCCGGTGCCCGAGGCGGACCTGCCCGTCGTGCTGCCCGAGGATCTCGTGCCGGACGGCTCGGGCAATCCGCTCGCGAAGTCGGAGGCGTTCGTCAACTGCGCGTGCCCGAAGTGCGGCGCGGCGGCGAAGCGCGAGACCGACACGATGGACACCTTCGTCGATTCGTCGTGGTATTTCTCGCGCTACGCGGCGCCGGATGCGACGAGCATGGTCGACGCCCGCACCGACTACTGGATGCCGATGGACCAGTACATCGGCGGCATCGAGCACGCGATCCTGCATCTGTTGTATTCGCGCTTCTGGACCAAGGTGATGCGCGACCTCGGCCTCGTCAAGTTCGGCGAGCCGGCGAAGAACCTGCTCACGCAGGGCATGGTGCTGAACGAAACCTTCTACCGCGAAGACGCGGCCGGCAAGAAGACCTGGTACAACCCGGACGACGTCACGGTGTCGCATGACGACAAGGGCCGGCCCGTCGGCGCGGTGCTCAATGCCGACGGCCAGCCGGTCGTGCTGGGCGGCATCGAGAAGATGTCGAAGTCGAAGAACAACGGCGTCGATCCGCAGGTGCTGATCGACCAGTACGGCGCCGACACCGCGCGCCTGTTCACGATGTTCGCGGCGCCGCCCGAGCAGCAGCTCGAGTGGTCGGGCGCGGGCGTCGAGGGCGCGAGCCGCTTCCTGCGCCGGGTGTGGAGCTTCGGCATCGCGAACGAGGCGGCGCTGCGCGCGCGCGGGTCGTTCGACGCCGCGCAGCTCGGCGACGCCGACAAGGCGCTGCGCCGCGAGATCCACAGCGTGCTGAAGCAGGCGGATTTCGACTACCAGCGCCTGCAGTACAACACGGTCGTGTCGGCCGCGATGAAGATGCTGAACGCGCTCGACGGCGCCAAGGGCGCGACGCCCGCGGTGCTGCGCGAGACCTACAGCGTGCTGCTGCGCGTGCTGTACCCGGTGGTGCCCCACGTCACGTACCAGCTGTGGCGCGAGCTGGGCTATGCGGACGAATCGGGCGCGCTGCTCGACGCGGCCTGGCCGAAGGTCGACGAAGCGGCGCTCGAGCAGGCCGAGATCGAACTCGTGCTGCAGGTGAACGGCAAGGTGCGCGGCGCGCTGACGGTCGCGAAGGACGCGAGCCGCGAAGCGATCGAGGCGGCCGCGCTGGCCGACGAGAGCGTCGTGAAGTTCGGTGAAGGCAAACCGGCGAAGAAGATCATCGTCGTGCCGGGCCGGCTTGTGAACGTCGTCGTCTGACAACGAACCAGAAGGAGCGAAGGTGATCCGCAGATCGTTTCTGATGCTCGCGGGCAGCGCTGTGCTGCTGTCCGCGTGCGGTTTCCAGCTGCGCGGGCAGCAGAACTACGTGTTCAAGCGCCTCGCGGTGACGGGCGCGCCGCCTGCCGTGGCGGCGCGGCTCACGCGCATGATCCAGGGCGGCAGCGATACCGTGATCGTCAAGACGGTCGCGGAAGCGGACGCGGTGCTGGGGGTCTCCGAATCGCGCGGCCAGAGCACGCTGACGCTCGACCGATACGGTTCTGTCCAGGAATACCAGCTGAACTACTCGTTGAACTACACGCTGACGAATCGCGACGGCGCGGTGCTGATCGCGCCGAGCGTGATCGCGCTGAATCGCGCGATGACGTACAACGCGCAGTTCACGAACGCGAAGGCGCAGGAAGCCGACATCCTGTTCGCGGACATGCAGAACGACGCGGTCGACCAGCTGATGCGCCGCTTCGCGATCGTCCGCACGCTGGAGCCGGCCGGGCCGGAGGACGCGGTGCCGGGCGTCGCGCCACGCGCGCCGCTGCCGCCGCCGCCGCTGTAAAGCGAGCGGCGTCTTTTCGACCGACCGAAGCCACGAACCGATGCAATTGCGACTGGACGCACTCGAGCCGCACCTCGCGAAGGGGCTCGCCGCACTGTATGTCGTGTACGGCGACGAGCCGCTGCTCGCGCAGGAGGCGTGCGACCGCATCCGCGCGGCCGCGCGCGCGGCCGGCTTTACCGAACGCAACGTGTTTACCGTCGAGCGCAGCTTCGACTGGAGCACGCTCCTGGGCGCGAGCCAGTCGATGTCGCTGTTCGGCGAGCGGCAGCTCGTCGAGCTGCGGATTCCGTCGGGCAAGCCGGGCAAGGACGGCGCCGAGGCGCTCAAGGCGCTCGCGGCCGCCGGCAATCCCGATGTGCTGACGCTCGTCACGCTGCCGCGGCTCGATGCCGCGACGCAGAAGTCCGCGTGGTTCACCGCGCTCGCGAATGGCGGCGCCGCGCTCAAGATCGACCCGGTCGAGCGCGCGCAGCTGCCGAACTGGATCGGTCAGCGGCTCGGCCTGCAGGGGCAGCGCGCCCCGGCGGGCGAGGAAGGGCGCCGCGCGCTGCAGTTCATCGCGGAGCGCGTCGAGGGCAACCTGCTGGCCGCGCACCAGGAAATCCAGAAGCTCGGCCTGCTCTATCCGCAGGGCGCGCTCACGCTCGAACAGATCCAGGACGCGGTGCTCAACGTCGCGCGCTACGACGTGTTCAAGCTCAACGAGGCGATGCTCGCGGGCGACGCGGGCCGGCTCGCGCGCATGATCGACGGCCTGAAGGGCGAGGGCGAGGCGCTCGTGCTGGTGCTGTGGGCGGTCGTCGAGGAATTGCGCACGCTGCTGCGGATCAAGCGCGGCGTGGCGGCAGGCAAGCCGCTCGCTGTGCTGGTGCGCGAGAACCGCGTATGGGGGCCGCGCGAGCGGCTGATCGGGCCGGCGCTCGCACGCGTGTCGGAGCGCGTGCTCGAACAGGCGCTGGCGTTCGCCGCGCGGCTCGATCGTCAGGTCAAGGGCCTGTCCGGCGCCGCGCCGCACGGTCGCGACGCGCCGCCGCCGGACCCGTGGGACGGCCTGTTCCAGCTGGCCATGACGGTGGCGGGCGCGCAGGCCGCGCCACCGGCTGCGGCATCGCGTCGCCCGGGCTGAGCGGGCTTCGCGCGACGCGCTTACAATCGCGATAGCGACGGCGCGCGGGCTGTCCGAAGCCCGCGCCCCTTTCCCCCCAATCGTTTGTGCCGCATGTCGCGGCCCGCCTCTCGAGTTTCACGATGGATATCGATCAATACATGACGGACGTCGGCCGGCGCGCGCGGCACGCCTCGCGCGCGATGGCGCGGGCGTCCACCGCCGCGAAGAACGCGGCGCTTGCCGCGGTCGCGACGGCGATCGAACGCGACGCCGCGGCGCTCAAGGCCGCCAATGCGCGCGATGTCGCGCGCGCGCGCGACAAGGGGCTCGACGCCGCGTTCGTCGACCGCCTCACATTGTCCGACAAGGCGCTCGCGACCATGATCGAGGGCCTGCGCCAGGTCGCCGCGCTGGCCGACCCGATCGGCGAGATCAGCAACCTCAAGTACCGGCCGAGCGGCATCCAGGTCGGCCAGATGCGGGTGCCGCTCGGGGTGATCGGCATCATCTACGAATCACGCCCGAACGTGACGATCGACGCGGCGGCGCTGTGCCTGAAGTCCGGCAACGCGACGATCCTGCGCGGCGGCTCCGAGGCGCTCGAATCGAACACCGCGCTCGCCGGGCTGATCGCCGAAGGGCTGCGCGCGGCCGGCCTGCCCGAGGATGCGGTGCAGGTGGTCGCGACCGCCGACCGCGCGGCGGTCGGCAAGCTGATCACGATGACCGAGTACGTCGACGTGATCGTGCCGCGCGGCGGCAAGAGCCTGATCGAACGCCTGATCAACGAAGCGCGCGTGCCGATGATCAAGCATCTCGACGGCATCTGCCATGTCTATGTCGACGACCGCGCGGATCTCGCCAAGGCGCTGGCCGTGTGCGACAACGCGAAGACGCATCGCTACGGCACCTGCAACACGATGGAGACGCTGCTCGTCGCGCGCGGCATCGCGGCTGCCGTGCTGCCGCCGCTGGGCCGGCTCTATCGCGGCAAGGACGTCGAGCTGCGCGTCGACGCGGCCGCGCGCGCGGTGCTCGCCGAGGCGGGCGTCGGCCCGCTCGTCGACGCGACCGAGGAAGACTGGCGCACCGAGTATCTCGCGCCGGTGCTCGCGATCCGCGTGGTGGACGACCTCGACGCGGCGATCGAGCACATCAATACGTACAGCTCCGCGCATACCGATGCGATCGTCACCGAAGATCACGATCGCGCGATGCGGTTCCTGCGCGAAGTCGATTCGGCGAGCGTGATGGTCAATGCGTCGACGCGTTTCGCGGACGGCTTCGAGTTCGGGCTCGGCGCGGAGATCGGCATCTCGAACGACAAGCTGCATGCGCGCGGGCCGGTCGGGCTCGACGGGCTCACGTCGCTGAAATACATCGTGCTCGGGCACGGTGAAGCGCGTCAATAAGGGGAGGCGAGTCGACCGATGGCCATGCTCTGGGTCAAGACCTTTCATATCGTGCTGATCGCCGCGTGGTTCGCCGGCCTGTTCTACCTGCCGCGCATCTACGTGAACCTCGCGATGGAAACCGAGCCGGCCGCGGTGCGCCGGCTGCTGATCATGGCGCGCAAGCTGTTCCGCTTCATGAGCTTCATCGCGGTGCCGGCGCTCGCGTGCGGGTTGTGGCTGTGGCTCGCGGTCGGCATCGGCCAGGGGCAGGGCTGGGTGCACGCGAAGCTCGCGGTGGTCGTGCTGCTGCTTGTCTACCACGCGTATTGCGGGCACCTGCTGGCGGTGTTCGAGCGCGGCGAGAACCGACGCTCCGACAAGTGGTATCGCGTGTTCAACGAACTGCCGGTGCTCGGCATGCTCGTGGCGGTCGCGCTCGCGGTGATCAAGCCGTTCTGAGCCTGGTTCGTCCCATGTTGTTCAAGGCGGCGCCCGCGGGGCGCCGTCTTGCGTTTACGTCGGCGATATCAAGCCGACGGCGCGGGAGCGCGGGCCTCAGCCTTTCGTGTCCTTCGCGTCGGGGTCGATGCGGCGCCGCGTGATCGCCTCCTTCGCGCGGCCGAGCCGGTCGACCAGCTCGGGGCCGCGCTGCAGCGCGACGCCCACCGCGAGGATGTCGCCGATCGCGAGGTGCGACACGCGCGAGGTCATCGGCGAGAACACGTCGGTCTCCTCGGCGATGTTGGCTGCGAGGCTCACGGTCGCGAGCTTCGCGAGCGGCGAATTGCTGTGGGTGATCGACACCACCTGCGCGCCGCACGCGCGCGCGGAGCGCGCGGCGTCGACGATGTCGCGGGTGCGGCCCGTGTTCGAGATCGCGACCACCACGTCGCGCGGGCCGAGCAGCGCGGCCGACATCGAGAAGGTGTGCGGATCCGAGTAGGCGACGCTCGGCACGCCGAGCCGGAAGAACTTGTGCTGGATGTCCTGCGCGGCGATCCCCGAGCCGCCCGCGCCGTAGAACTCGATGCGCGCCGCGTTCGCGAGCAGCGCGATCGCCTCGGCGACGCTGCTCGCCGACAAGCTGTTGCGCACCTCGATCAGCGCGCCGATGGTGCGGTCGAACACCTTGCCGATGATGCCGGGCGCGGGCTCGTCGGGCTCGACGTCGCGATACACCGAGGGCACGCCGGGCGCGATGCTCTGCGCGAGCCGGATCTTGAATTCGCGAAAGCCGCTGCAGCCGAGCGCATGGCAGAAGCGCGCGATGGTCGGCTGGCTCACGCCCGCGCGCGCCGCGAGATCGGTCATCGACAGGTCGAGCACTTCGCGCGGCGCGGCCAGCACGTAGTCGGCCAGCTTGCGCTCGGACGGACGCAGTTGCGCGCGTAGCGCTTCGATTCGAGGGAGCATGAGGCGACGGAGAAAAAAGGGTTCGGGTGGGCGCTAGTATCGCAGGTTGTATTGTAGAAAATCTACAAGCCCGGATCGTGATTTGTTCGGCGCGCTCATTGTCGTAACCTAGGGTTTTTACTTAGTAATTGGCCGTATTTATTGGGCTGTTGGCTGATTCATCCCAATCCGCGCTGCACTGCTAGATTGCGATTCTGTAGTTTTTCTACTAGACTCGACGCGTTCGATCGCCGATGGCGACGTCCCCACGATTCCAGCCTGCCGGCCACGGCCGGACCTAGAGGAGCGCTCAGCATGGCCTCGCTGCACCCCACCCTCGCGACAGTGACCGAGCGCGTGATCGCGCGCAGCCAGCCGACCCGGTCGGCCTACCTCCGGCGCATCGACGATGCGCAGGGGCGCTTTCCGGCCCGCGGCGCGCTGTCCTGCGCGAACCTCGCGCACGGTTTCGCCGGCCTCGAGGGCAACGACAAGTTTGCGATCAAGGCGATCCGCGAGCCGAACATCGGCATCGTGTCCGCCTACAACGAGATGCTGAGCGCGCATGCGCCGTACAAGAGCTATCCCGATCTCATCAAGGCCGCCGCGCGCGAGGCGGGCGGCGTCGCGCAGTTCGCGGGCGGCGTGCCGGCGATGTGCGACGGCGTGACCCAGGGCAACCCGGGCATGGAACTGTCGTTGTTCTCGCGCGAGGTGATCGCGATGAGCACCGCGGTCGCGCTGACCCACAACATGTTCGACGCGGCGCTGTGCCTCGGTATTTGCGACAAGATCGTGCCAGGCCTGCTGATCGGCGCGCTGCAGTTCGGCCACCTGCCGACCATCTTCGTGCCGGCCGGTCCGATGACGAGCGGCCTGTCGAACGACGACAAGGCGAAGATCCGCCAGCAGTTCGCGACCGGGCAAGTGGGCCGCGACGCGCTGCTGGAGGCCGAATCGGCGGCATACCACGGGCATGGCACCTGCACCTTCTACGGCACCGCGAACAGCAACCAGATGCTGATGGAGGTGATGGGGCTGCATCTGCCGGGCTCGGCCTTCGTGCATCCGCACACGCCGCTGCGCGACGCGCTGACGGCGCAGGCCGCGCGGCGCGTGCTGGAACTGACCGTCGAGCGCGGCCACTACACGCCGATCGGTCACGTGGTCGACGAGAAGGCGGTCGTCAACGGGATCGTTGCGCTGCTCGCGACGGGCGGCTCGACCAATCACACGATGCACCTCGTCGCGATTGCGCGCGCGGCCGGCATCCTGATCGACTGGGACGATTTCGACGCGCTGTCGGCCGCGGTGCCGCTCCTCGCGAAGATCTACCCGAACGGCAAGGCCGACGTGAATCACTTCCACGCGGCGGGCGGCATCGCGTTCCTGGTGCGCAACCTGCTCGAAGGCGGGCTGCTGCACGGCGACGTGACGACCGTCGCGGGCAAGGGGCTCGCGCACTACACGCACGAGCCGAAGCTGCTCGACGGCGCGCTGCAGTGGGTGCCGGGCGTGGCCGAGAGCCAGGATCCGAAGGTGCTGCGGCCGATCGGCGAGCCGTTCCAGGCGGACGGCGGGCTGCGTCTGATGCAGGGCAAGCTCGGGCGCGGCGTGATCAAGATTTCGGCGGTCGCGCCCGAGCACCGCACGGTGCGGGCGCCTGCGATCGTGTTCGATTCCCAGGAGGCGGTGCAGGCCGCGTTCGATCGCGGCGAGCTGCAGCGCGATTTCGTCGCGGTGGTGCGCTTCCAGGGCGCGCGTGCGAACGGCATGCCCGAACTGCACCGTTTGACGCCGCTGCTCGGGGTGCTGCAGGATCAGGGCTTCCACGTCGCGCTGGTGACGGACGGCCGGATGTCGGGTGCATCGGGCAAGGTGCCTGCGGTGATCCACGTGTCGCCGGAAGCCTTGCTCGACGGTCCGCTCGGCAAGCTGCAGACGGGCGATCCGCTCGTGATCGACGCCGGGGCGGGCGTGCTCGACGTCGAGCTCGACGCGGCCGAGTGGGCGGCGCGCCCGCTCGCACGACCGGCGCACCAGGCGGACAACGAGGTCGGCTTCGGCCGTGAACTGTTCGGCGTGTTCCGCGCGGCGGCTGCGCCCGCCGAGCAGGGCGCGTCGGTTTTCGGGGCGCTGGTCGGCGAAGCCGCCGGCGTTCGCGCATGAACCAAGGAGTCGCATAGATGAAGACGATAGGCGAGATCGTGAAACTGGGCCCGGTGATTCCGGTGCTCGCATTCGAATCGGTGGAGCAGGGCGAACAGGTGTCGCGCGCGCTGCACGCGGGCGGCGTCAAGGTGCTCGAGATTACGCTGCGCACCGCGGCGGGGATTGCCTCGATCGAGCGCGCAAGCCAGCTCGCGGACGACATCGTCGTCGGCGTCGGCACGATCACGAAGCCCGAGCAGTGCGCGCAGGCGAAGCGCGCGGGCGCGCAGTTCGGCGTGTCGCCGGGGCTCACGCGGGAGATTCACGAGGCCGCGCGTGATGCGGGTCTGCCCTTGCTGCCGGGCGTGATGACGCCGACCGACATCATCGCGGCGCTCGAACTCGGCTACGAGATCGTCAAGTTCTTCCCGGCTCAGCAGGCGGGCGGCGTGCCGATGCTGCAGGCGTTCCACGGGCCGTTCCCGGAGCTGAGGTTTTGCCCGACGGGCGGCATCAGCGCGGCCTCCGCGCCGGACTTCCTGACGCTGCCGAATGTCGTGTGCGTGGGCGGTTCGTGGCTCACGCCGAAGGCCGCGCTCGTTGCGCAGGACTGGGCCGAGGTCACGCGCCTCGCGCAGGCGGCGAGCCAGCTCGCGCGCTGAGCGCGCGCGTCGCACCGGCAACGCAGATGCGCCGTCGCGTGGCCGATCGGCCCGACGACGCGCGTTTTGACCCTGCGTTGCGTTTTACCGCCGCGCTGGCTCGATGGGCATGGCGCGGCGGAATCCCTGCGCGCAGGGCGGCTGATTCGAGCCTGGCCGAGCGCGCCAAGTTTTTACATTCTTCAGCTTTCTCGGTCGCATCCGCCGATTTCGAGACCAGGCTCATCACCGCGCCAGGGCGGCGCACCGCCGCCGCGGCACCCGCCACGCGCGGATTTCCCCGGATGCCTTGCCAGACCGACGCATGTCCGGCGTCGAGTTCCATTTCGCCCGCTGTCGACCGCCAATGCCCCTATGCGGCGGCATGCGCCATCCGGCCGACTGGTTGCGGGTGGTGCTTGCCTGTACGTTGAGACGGACCTGCCCGGGCGCTTCGACCTCTGTGGCAGGCGTGCTTGCACCTGTCTTCGGATCTGGCGCGCGCGGCCGTACGGGGGCTCCTGTCATGCAGGAATGCAGGAGCGATAGGTCGAATTGCGAAAAGATAGCAAATTTGCTAATATGGCATTCGATTGGACGATCGTTTACTACAACGAACGCGTGAAGCGCGATGTGCTTGCGTTCCCGGTCGGGATTCTGGCGGACTACCTCAGGCTGTTGGACCTGATGCAGGAGTTCGGCGCAGATCTGCGCATGCCGTACTCCCGCGCCATGGGTAACGGGTTGTTTGAACTGCGTCCAAAGGGTAGGGAAGGCATCGGGCGAGTGTTCTATTGCACGCATGTGGGGCGGCAAGTCGTCGTGCTGCACGCCTTCGTCAAGAAGACTCAGGAAACGCCGCCGCATGAGTTGCGGATAGCGCAAATACGTTTGAGAGAGGTTCGTCATGGCTGAGGAAAAAGCAGGAAAGCGTGTCCGCGCGGCGGGATTCAATCCGGTTCCGCATACGGCGGACGATACGGCACGTCTGCTTGCCGCCGGCGGGGTCAAGGAGGCGTACGACGCGCTGGAGGATGAATACACCGCGTTGCGCGCCATCCTGTCCGCGCGCCGGGATGCCGGGCTGACCCAGGCCCAGATCGCGGAGCGGATGGGAACGACGGCGTCGGCGGTGTCGCGCCTCGAGGCGTCTCTCGCCAGCGAAAAACATTCGCCGTCGTTCGCGACGCTCAGAAAATACGCCGCGGCTTGCGGCAAGCGTCTGGTGATTTCATTTGCTTGAAGGCGCGTCCCGGTGTCGCCGAGCGCGCGGCGTCGCGCCATTCCGCTGCGCTGAAAAGTCTGATCAATCGCAAGCCCCGCGCGATTCCGCGCCAGGATGCCGCGCCCGGGTTCTCGTCCGGTCCGTCCATCCTTCCTTCACCCCCTGGAAACCGGCTCCCCGTCCGGCTCCATGGCCCCGCCCCAATCCGCTAATGCTTGTTTCATAAGGGTTTTTGCCTATGGAACCGGTTCTATCATTGACGGCTAAACGAAAGTAGAATTCAGCGTCCTTACAGACGGGGTACGCTCGGCCTGTTTCGGAGACCTGCATAGATAGCCGGACACCACGCGCACGACGCGCGTCCGGTACAAACCATTCGCAAGGAGGAGTGCCTCATGGGGGCTGTCCAAGGCAGCATGCTGCTGATCTATACCGTGATCGCGATCGCGGCGCTGATCCTGATGATCGCGCGCTACAAGATCTATCCATTCCTGGTCCTCATCATTGTTTCGCTCGGTCTCGGTCTCGTCGTCGGCATGCCGATGGACAAGATCGTGAAGTCGTTCGAGACCGGCAACGGCAACACGCTCGGCCATATCGCGATCGTCGTCGGCCTCGGCACGATGCTCGGCAAGATGATGGCCGAATCGGGCGGCGCCGAACGCATCGCGACCACGCTCATCAGTTGGTTCGGCGAGAAGAACATCCACTGGGCGATGATGTTCGTCGCGATCATCGTCGGCCTGCCGGTGTTCTTCGAGGTCGGTTTCGTGCTGCTGATCCCGATCGCGTTCAACGTCGCGAAGCGCACCGGCAAGTCGCTGCTGCTCGTCGGCCTGCCGATGGTCGCCGGCCTGTCGGTCGTGCACGGCCTGATCCCGCCGCACCCGGCCGCGCTGCTCGCGGTCCAGCAGTACGGCGCCGATATCGGCAAGACGATCGCCTACGGCCTGATCGTCGGCGTGCCGACCGCGATCATCGCGGGCCCGCTGTTCGCGCTCCTGATCAACAAGTACGTGAAGTTGCCGGAGAACAATCCGCTCGCCGCGCAGTTCGTCGAGTCGCAGGCCACGGCCAACCGCACGCGCGAGTTGCCGAGTTTCGGCATCACGCTGTTCACGATCCTGTTGCCGGTCGGCCTGATGCTGATCGGCAGCTGGGCCGACCTGGTGTTCGAGCCGAAGAGCCTGCCGAACAACCTGCTGCGTTTCGTGGGCACGTCCGACGTCGCGCTGCTGATCGCGGTGCTCGTCAGCTTCTGGACCTTCGGCGCGAAGCAGGGCTTCAACCGCGACCAGATCCAGAAGTTCTGCAGCGAGTGTCTCGCGCCGATCGCCGGCATCACGCTGATCGTCGGCGCGGGCGGCGGGTTTGGCGGTATCCTGCGTGACAGCGGCATTTCGCAGCAGATCGTCGCGACCGCGTCGCAGGCCCATCTGTCGCCGCTCCTGCTCGGCTGGTTCGTCGCCGCGCTGATCCGTCTCGCGACGGGTTCCGCGACGGTTGCGATGACCACCGCCTGCGGCATCGTTGCTCCGATCGCGGCCGCCTCGGGCGCGGCGGTGAAGCCGGAACTGCTGGTGCTCGCGACGGGCTCGGGCTCGCTGATCTTCTCGCACGTGAACGACGGTGGCTTCTGGCTGATCAAGGAATATTTCGGGATGACGGTCGGCCAGACGTTCAAGACCTGGACGCTCTGCGAAACCATCATCTCGGTCGTCGGGCTGGCATTGACGATGCTGCTCGCGGCCGTTCTGTAAGAAGGGGTAGGGAATGATTCTGATCGCAATGGGCGTCTCGGGCGCGGGCAAGACGCGCATCGGCGAATTGCTGGCCGAGCGCCTCGGGTGCAGCTTCACCGACGGCGATACGCTGCACAGCGCCGCCAACAAGGAGAAGATGCACGACGGCATCCCGCTGACCGACGACGATCGCTGGCCGTGGCTGCGCGCGATCCGCGCGGTCATCGAGGAAAAGCGGCGGGCGGGCGAGACGGCCGTGTTCACGTGCTCGTCGCTCAAGCGCTCGTACCGCGACGTGCTGCGCGGCGGCGATCGCGACGTGCGTTTCGTCTACCTGCGCGGCACCTTCGAGGTGCTGCGCGAGCGGCTCGACGCGCGCACCGACCACTTCTTCAACCCGTCGCTGCTGCAAAGCCAGCTCGACGCGCTGGAAGTGCCGGGGTCCGACGAAGCGATCGAGGTCAGTATCGAGCTGACGCCCGAGCAGATCGTCGGCGAGGTCATGCGGCAGGTCGCCGAGTCGCAGCAGCGCGACTGACGTTTCGCAAGCGTCGCGCGACGCATCGATTGGAAGGCGCCCCTCGGGGCGCCTATTTTTATTCCGGGAACGCAGTGGCGCCGCTCGCGCCCTGGCGGGCGATGCCGTCGAGCAGCACCTCCAGCATCGTGTCGTGGACGTGCGTCGGATCGAGGTGCGCGTACAGCGGTGCGGCCTCGCGCACGAGCGGATGGCCGGCGGCGGGCAGCGCCGCGATTTCCGCGAGTTCGACGTCGTTGGCGGGCCGGGTCAGCCCACCCGTCTCGGCCGCCGCGAGCCCGATGACGCTCGCGTACCAGCCGACGCACACGCACGGCCGCGCCGCAGGCGCGATGCCGGCGTCGGCCAGCGCGCGGTGCACGGTCTCGATGTGGGCGAGATCGGCGGGGCCGGTGCTGACGTGGCGCAGCAGCAAGCCGAACGCAGCCGGATGCGCGAGCGCGAGCGCGCGGTACTGGCGTGCGAGATCGAGCAGGCGCGCGCGCCACGGCAGCGCGGGGTCGGCCGGCACGAGCGAGCGCGACAGCGCATTCGCGATCGCGCGGCTCAGGCCTTCCTTCGACTTGAAGTGATAGAGCACGCTCATCGGATCGCAGCCGATCGTCTGCGCGAGCTTGCGCACGCTGAACGCGGCTTCGCCGACCTCATCGAGCAGTTGCAGCGCGGCCGCGACGATCGCGTCCTTGTCGAGGCCGCGCGGGCCCTGGGCGGGTTTGTCCTTCATGGCGTGAAACGGCGGCGCGGCAGCGCACCCGGTCTGTAATCTTGACGAAAGCTATTCTACAACGTAGAATTATTTCTGCGGTGTAGAAATTGGGTGTCCCGGCCGCCTTCAAACGTGCTCGCGCACATGTCCGGGAATCATGCGGCTCCTTGCGGAGCTGCCGTCAACATGGCCTTCGCGCCGTCTCTTTCGTTGACACCCAAGTGGAACCGGCTGCCCCACCCGCGATGCCAGGATGGCAAATCGATGGCGGCCCAAGACCATGCAAGTGCGAACATGACTTCGAATGCTCCTTTGATCCTCGACGACGCGCGTTTCGGCGCGACGCGTCTGAATCTCGAATCCAGCAACTGGAACTGGTGCGATCCCGCGCGCTACGACGGCGTGCATCCGGCCAACTACTACGAGGCGTCGCTGTCGCGTTGGGATAACGCCGCGCCGCTCGCGTGCGACGTGTGTTGCGACGTGCTCGTGATCGGCGCGGGCCTGCTCGGCGCCTCGGCGGCGCTGCATCTCGCCGAAGCCGGTGTCGAGACGATCCTGGTCGACAAGCATCAGACCGGCTCGGCGGCGTCGGGCCGCAACGGCGGCCAGCTGACGCCGGGGCTTGCGCGCTGGGAAGCCGCGGACATGATCGAGCAGCTGTCGCACGACGACGCGAAGCGTCTGTGGCGCTTCGCGTCGTCGGAGTCGATGGAACTGATCGACGCGCTCGGCGCGCGCTACGCGCTGGACCTCGACCGCCAGCGCGGCCATGTCACGGCCGCGGTGCACCCGGGCCACATGAGCGCGCTGCTCGACGGCGCGGACGCGCGCCGCAGCCTCGGCGATGCGGGCGTCACGCTGGCCGGCAGGCACCAGCTGCGCGCCGAGTACGTGCGTTCGGCGCTGTACCACGGCGCGGCGATCGACGCGCTCGGCGGCCAGCTTCACCCGCTCGCGCTGGCGCGCGGCCTGGTCCACGGTTTCCGGCTGAACGGCGGCGCGCTGTACGAGGGCACCGAGGTGCTCAGTCTCGACGAGACGCCGCAAGGCGTGGTCGCGACGACGCCGGGCGGCACGATCACTGCGCGCAGGGGCGTGGTGCTCGCGCTGCACAACACGACGTTCCGGCTGCTCGACGACGGGGCCGCGACGACCGTGCCGTTCTTTACCTACGTGAGCGTGACGAAGCCGCTCGACGTCGACCTGGCGGAACTGATGCCGGCGGGCATGCCGGTGTACGACACGCAGTTCCAGATCGACTACTACCGGCCGGTGCGCGGCAACCGCCTGCTGTTCGGCGGCCAGGGTACCGGCAGCTGTTGGGCGCAGCCGGAGGTGATCGCATATCTGCTCGAGCGTCTGCGCACGGTATTCCCGCAGGCCGCCGAGGGTTTCGCGCTCGACTCCTGCTGGAGCGGCGTCAGCGATTTCACGTTGAACGGCGCGACCGACAGCCGCAAGACCGACAGCCGCAAGACCGACAGCCGCAAGACCGACAGCCGCAAGACCGACAGCCGCGTGCCGATGTACATGGTGCAGGGCTGGAGCGGTCATGGCGTCGCGCAGACGGTGCGGATCGGCAAGGCGATCAGCGACGACTTCGTCGGCCGCAACGACGACTTCTCGATGCTGACCGCGATCGACCATCGCGCGATTCCGCTGGGCCGTCAGCTGTCGCCGGTGGCGATCCCGGCCGCGAAGGCGGCGATGAGCGTGATGAGCGCGCTCAATCCGGGCAAGATGATTTCGTTCTGATCGCGGGCGGCCCGTCGTCACGCACCAATGAAAACGCCCGGCGCGCAAAGCGCCGGGCGTTTCGTCATGCGGGGAAACGTCGCGTGTCAGGCGATCCGCTTCGCCAGCTCGACGGCCTTGCCGATGTAGGAGCCCGGCGTCATCGCGAGCAGGTGGTCCTTTGCGTCCTGCGGGATCGCGAGGCCGTTGATGAAGACCTGCAGCGCGTCGCGCGTGATGCCCTTGCCGCGCGTCAGCTCCTTCAACTGCTCGTACGGATTCTCGATGCCGTAGCGGCGCATCACCGTCTGCACCGGCTCGGCCAGCACTTCCCAGCAGTTGTCGAGGTCGTCGTTCAGGCGCTGCGGATTCACTTCGAGCTTGTCGAGGCCGCGGATCAGCGAGTCGTAGGCGAGCAGCGAGTAGCCGAGCGCGACGCCGATGTTGCGCAGCACGGTCGAGTCGGTCAGGTCGCGCTGCCAGCGCGACACGGGCAGCTTGTCGGCGAGGTGGCGCAGCGTCGCGTTCGCGAGGCCGAGGTTGCCTTCCGAGTTCTCGAAGTCGATCGGATTGACCTTGTGCGGCATCGTCGACGAGCCGATCTCGCCCGCCTTGGTCTTCTGCTTGAAATAGCCGAGCGCGATATAGCCCCACACGTCGCGGTCGAGATCGAGCAGGATCGTGTTCGCGCGCGCGACGGCGTCGAACAGTTCGGCCATGTAGTCGTGCGGCTCGATCTGGATCGTGTACGGGTTGAACGCGAGCTTCAGGCGCTGTTCGATCACGTCGCGCGCGAAGCGCTCCCAGTCGAATTCCGGATAGGCGGACAGGTGCGCGTTGAAGTTGCCGACCGCGCCGTTCATCTTGCCGAGGATCTCGACCTTCTCGATGCGCTCGATCGCGCGCGCGAGGCGCGCCGCGACGTTGGCGATTTCCTTGCCGAGCGTGGTCGGGCTCGCGGGCTGGCCGTGCGTGCGCGACAGCATCGGCTGCTCGGCCTGCGCGTGGGCGAGCGCGACGAGGCGCTGGTGGACGGTGCGCAGCGCGGGCAGGATCACGTGCGTGCGCGCGCCGGCCAGCATCATGCCGTGCGAGGTGTTGTTGATGTCCTCGGAGGTGCACGCGAAATGGATGAATTCGCTGGCCTTCTCCAGTTCGGCCTGGCCCTTGACCGATTCCTTGAGCCAGTACTCGACGGCCTTCACGTCGTGGTTCGTGACGCGCTCGATGTCCTTGATGCGTGCGGCGTCGTGCGCGGTGAAGCGCTCGACGAGCTGCAGCAGGAACTGCTCGGCCGCCTCGGAGAAGCGCGGTACTTCGGCGAAGCCGGCGCGCGACAGCGCGATCAACCAGTGCACCTCGACGGTGACGCGGTGGCGCATGAACGCGGCTTCGGACAGCCACTCGCGCAGCGCGTCGGTCTTGCTGGCGTAGCGGCCGTCGAGCGGCGACAGCGCGGTGAGGGCGAAAAGGGTATCGGGACGGGTGTCGGACATGATCGGGCGGGGCGCGTGGCCGGTTCGAGCGTGAAGGGGAGAACCGCCAATTTTACCATCGGCGCGCGCCGGCCCCGCGATCGCGCGGCTTGGCGCGCCGCGCCGTAAAATGCGGGCTTCCCACTTGTCCGCACGCGCAGCAAAGGCCCGCATGGAACTGAAATGGCTCGAAGACTTCGTCTCGCTCGCGGAAACCCGCAGCTTCAGCCGCTCGGCCGAGCTGCGGCACGTGTCGCAGCCGGCGTTCTCGCGCCGCATCCAGGCGCTCGAGGCCTGGCTCGGCACCGAACTGATCGATCGTTCGGTCTATCCGACCCGCGTCACCCAGGCCGGGCAGGTGTTCTACGAGCAGGCGCTCGCGATGCTGTCCCAGGCGCACGAGGCGCGCACGCTGCTGCGCGGCCATGTGGTGGCGCCGGTGCCGACCATCGAGTTCGCGGTGCCGCACACGCTCGCGCTCACTTATTTCCCGCGCTGGCTGCAGCGGATCGAGGCGAAGATGGGCCAGGTGCATACGCGGCTGCGCGCGCTCAATGTGCACGACGCGGTGCTGTCGCTGGTCGAGGGCGGCTGCGACCTGGTGATGGCCTATCACCATCCGAGCCACCCGGTCGCGCTCGATCCGGCGCGCTACGACATGCTGACGATCGGGATCGAGCCGATCAGCCCGTTCTCCGCGCCGGCGCGCGCGGGCCGCGCCCGCTACGCGCTGCCGGGCGAGGCGGACGCGCCGGTGCCGTACCTGTCGTATACGCCGAACGCCTACCTGGGCCGGATGACCGAGGTGATCATCGCCAATGCGCGGATGCCGCTGTTCCTCGACAAGGTCTATGAAACCGACATGGCGGAGGGCCTGAAGGCGATGGCGCTCGCGGGCCACGGCATCGCCTTCCTGCCGCACAGCGCCGTGGAGGACGCGGTCGCGGGCGGCCGGCTGATCCGGCTCGACCGGCCGGCCAAGGGCGGCGCGGAGCCGTTCACGCTGACCATGGAGATCCGCTTGTATCACGACAAGGTGGCCGCGCAGGGCGACGAGCCGCGCCAGCGGCTGGTGCGCGCGCTGTGGGACGTGGTGCGCGACGAACTGGAGCGCGGCGCGCGCTGAGCGGTCCGGGCCCGCGCAATCGCGGGTCGATTGCCGCCGTTCGCGCGGCATGCACGGGGTTTTTCACGCAAAAGCCCGATCATGCAAGAAACGCATAATCGAATAAGCAAACGGCATTGGATTTCGCCAGGCGCTTTTTCGACAATGTGCGCACTCGTTGACCGTTGGAGAATCCATGTCTTCGCAATTGCAGTCCATCCCGTCCTACCTGCACGCCGACGATCTCGGCCCGTGGGGCAACTATCTGCAGCAAGTCGATCGCGTCGCGCCGTACCTCGGCTCGCTGTCGCGCTGGCTGGAAACGCTGAAGCGCCCGAAGCGCATCCTGATCGTCGACGTGCCGATCGAGCTCGACAACGGCACGGTCGCGCACTTCGAGGGCTACCGCGTGCAGCACAACGTGTCGCGCGGCCCGGGCAAGGGCGGCGTGCGCTACCACCAGGACGTGACGCTGTCGGAAGTGATGGCGCTGTCCGCGTGGATGTCGGTGAAGAACGCGGCGGTCAACGTGCCGTACGGCGGCGCGAAGGGCGGCATCCGCGTCGACCCGCGCAAGCTGTCGCGCGGTGAGCTGGAGCGCGTCACGCGCCGCTACACGAGCGAAATCGGCATCATCATCGGCCCGAACACCGATATTCCGGCGCCGGACGTCAACACCAACGAACAGGTGATGGCGTGGATGATGGACACCTACTCGATGAACCAGGGCCAGACCGCAACCGGCGTCGTGACCGGCAAGCCGATCGCGCTCGGCGGTTCGCTGGGCCGTAAGGAAGCGACGGGCCGCGGCGTGTTCGTGGTCGGTTGCGAAGCGGCGCAGAAGAAGGGCGTCGAGATCAACGGCGCGCGCATCGCGGTGCAGGGCTTCGGCAACGTCGGCGGGATCGCCGCACGGCTGTTCCAGGAAGCGGGCGCGAAGATCGTGGCCGTGCAGGACCACACCGGGACGATCCACCAGCCGGCCGGCCTGGATTCGGTCAAGCTGCTCGATCACGTGGCCCGCACGGGCGGCGTCGCGGGCTTCGAGGGCGCCGAGCCGATGCCGAACGACGAGTTCTGGACGGTCGAGACCGAGATCCTGATCCCGGCCGCGCTCGAGAACCAGATCACCGAGAAGAACGCGGCGAAGATCCGCACCAAGATCGTCGTCGAGGGCGCGAACGGCCCGACCACGACGGCCGCGGACGACATCCTGACCGCCAACGGCGTGCTGGTGATCCCCGACGTGATCGCCAACGCGGGCGGCGTGACCGTGTCGTACTTCGAATGGGTGCAGGATTTCTCGAGCTTCTTCTGGACCGAGGACGAGATCAACCATCGCCTGGAGCGCGTGATGCGCGAAGCCTTCACGGGCGTGTGGGCGGTGGCCGAGGAGCACAAGGTGTCGGTGCGCACGGCGGCGTTCATCGTCGCGTGCAAGCGGATCCTGATGGCGCGCGAGCTGCGCGGTCTGTACCCCTGATCAATCGACGACGATCACTTGATGCTGCGGCCGGAAGGCTGCATCATGTCCCTTTCGCGGGCGGCGCCGGTTCCGGCGCCGCCCGTTTGCGCATGCGGGCCCCGGGTCCGCCGCGCACCCGCACCGAAGTATGGTTAAAAGCATTACTTTCAGAAAAATTACTTTGATAAACTGGCGCGGGTTTTCGCCAAGGAGATGACCACAATGAAGTTCCAGAAAGCAATTCTGATGGCCGCCGCGCTCAGCGCCTTTGCTGGCGGCGCCATCGCGCAGGAGACCGGCACGCTCAAGAAGATCAAGGATACAGGCGTGATTGCACTGGGTCACCGCGAATCTTCGATTCCGTTCTCGTATTACGATGAAAAGCAGCAGGTGGTCGGCTACTCGCGCGACTTCCAGATGAAGGTCGTCGATGCGGTCAAGAAGAAGCTGAGCCTGCCCAACCTGCAGGTCCGCAACATTCCGGTGACGTCGCAGAACCGCATCCCGCTCGTGCAGAACGGCACGGTCGACATCGAGTGCGGCTCGACGACGAACAACCTCGATCGCCAGAAGCAGGCCGCGTTCTCCGACACGATCTTCGTGATCGGCACGCGCCTGATGACGTCGAAGGATTCGGGCATCAAGGACTTCCCGGACCTGAAGGGCAAGACCGTCGTGACGACGGCGGGCACCACCTCGGAACGCCTGCTGCGCGCGATGAACAACGAAAAGCAGATGGGCATGAACATCATCAGCGCGAAGGATCACGGCGAATCGTTCCAGACGCTGGAAACGGGCCGCGCCGCCGCGTTCATGATGGATGACGCGCTGCTCGCGGGCGAGCGTGCGAAGGCGAAGCAGCCGGGCAACTGGGTGATCGTCGGCACCGCGCAGTCGCAGGAAGCGTATGGTTGCATGATGCGCAAGGACGATCCGGCGTTCAAGAAGCTGGTCGACGACGCGATTTCGGACGTCGAGAAGTCGGGCGAGGCGGTGAAGATCTACTCGAAGTGGTTCGAGAACCCGATCCCGCCGAAGGGCCTGAATCTGAACTTCCCGCTGTCCGATGCGATGAAGAAGCTGTACGCGAACCCGAACGACAAGGCGCTCGACTGATTCCGCGTCCATCCATGCACTGAAAGCGCTGACGAAACGGAAGAGGCACGGCTTCTTCCGTTTCTTTTTGTTGGAGTCTTGCTATGTCTTACCACTGGAACTGGGGCATCTTTCTGAGTCCCGTTTCGACGGGCGAGCCGGCCACCTACCTCGGCTGGCTGATGTCGGGGTTCTGGGTGACGATCAAGGTATCGCTCGTCGCGTGGGTGATCGCGCTGATCGTCGGCTCGCTGTTCGGCGTGCTGCGCACCGTCCCGAACAAATGGCTGTCCGCGCTCGGCACGCTGTACGTGTCGATCTTCCGGAACATCCCGCTGATCGTGCAGTTCTTCATCTGGTACTTCGTGATCCCGGAGCTGCTGCCGAAGGCGATCGGCGACTGGATCAAGCAGCTGCCGCCCGGCACGCAGTTCTTCACCGCCTCGATCGTCTGCCTGGGCCTGTTCACCGGCGCGCGCGTCTGCGAGCAGGTGCGCTCGGGCATCAATGCGCTGCCCAAGGGCCAGCGCGCGGCCGGTCTCGCGATGGGCTTCACGCAATGGCAGACCTACCGGTACGTGCTGTTGCCGGTGGCCTACCGGATCATCGTGCCGCCGCTGACGTCGGAATTCCTGAATATCTTCAAGAATTCGGCGGTCGCGTCGACGATCGGCCTGCTCGACCTGTCCGCGCAGGCCCGGCAGCTCGTCGACTACACCGCGCAGACCTATGAGTCGTTCATCGCGGTGACGCTCGCGTACGTGGTCATCAACCTGGTCGTCATGACGCTGATGCGCTGGATCGAAAGCCGCTCGCGTCTGCCCGGCTACATCGGAGGCAAATGATGCATCAGTTCGACTGGAGTAGTATCCCCGGCGCGCTGCCTACCCTGTGGACGGGCGCCGTGGTGACCTTCAAGATCACGGTGCTCGCGATCGTGATCGGGATTCTGTGGGGCACGCTGCTCGCGCTGATGCGGCTGTCGGGCGTCAAGCCGCTGCAGTGGTTCGCGCAGGGCTACGTCACGGTGTTCCGCTCGATCCCGCTCGTGATGGTGCTGCTGTGGTTCTTCCTGATCGTGCCGCAGGTGCTGCAGGGCGTGCTCGGTCTCGCGCCGACCGCCGACATCCGGCTCGTGTCCGCGATGGTCGCGTTCTCGCTGTTCGAGGCCGCGTACTATTCGGAAATCATCCGCGCCGGGATCCAGGCGGTGCCGCGCGGCCAGGTGAACGCGTCGTTCGCGCTCGGCATGAACTACGCGCAGGCGATGCGCCTCGTGATCCTGCCGCAGGCGTTTCGCGCGATGGTGCCGCTCCTGCTCACGCAGGCGATCGTGCTGTTCCAGGACACCTCGCTCGTGTACGTGATCAGTCTCGCGGACTTCTTCCGCACGGCCGCCAACATCGGCGACCGCGACGGCACCAACATCGAGATGATCCTGTTCGCCGGCGCCTGCTATTTCGTGGTGTGCGTGATGGCTTCCGCATTGGTCAAAGGTCTCCAGAAAAAGGTCACAAGATGATTTCCATTAAGAACGTGTCGAAGTGGTACGGCCAGTTTCAGGTGCTGACCGATTGCACGACGGAAGTGAAGAAGGGCGAGGTGGTCGTGGTGTGCGGTCCGTCGGGGTCCGGCAAGTCGACGCTGATCAAGACGGTCAACGGTCTCGAACCGTTCCAGCAGGGCGAGATCCTGGTCGACGGCCAGTCGGTCGGCGATCGCAAGACCAACCTGTCGAAGCTGCGCTCGAAGGTCGGCATGGTGTTCCAGCATTTCGAGCTGTTCCCGCACCTGTCGATCACCGAGAACCTCACGCTCGCGCAGATCAAGGTGCTCGGCCGCAGCAAGGACGAGGCGAACGACAAGGGCCTCAAGCTGCTCGACCGCGTCGGCCTGAAGGCGCACGCGCACAAGTATCCGGGGCAGCTGTCGGGCGGCCAGCAGCAGCGTGTCGCGATCGCGCGCGCGCTGTCGATGGACCCGATCGCGATGCTGTTCGACGAGCCGACCTCGGCGCTCGATCCCGAGATGATCAACGAGGTGCTCGACGTGATGGTCGAGCTGGCGCAGGAAGGCATGACGATGATGTGCGTGACCCACGAGATGGGCTTCGCGCGCAAGGTCGCCCATCGCGTGATCTTCATGGACAAGGGCGCGATCGTCGAGGACGACCGCAAGGAAGACTTCTTCGCGAATCCGAAATCGGACCGCGCGAAGGACTTCCTCGCGAAGATCCTGCACTGAACATCGGGTGCGCCGCCGCTTCGCGCGGCTGCCCAAGCGCCTGAAGCCTGAATGAAAAACGCCCGGCTTGCCGGGCGTTTGGCGTTGGAGCGGGGCGCGCTCAGTCGCCGAGCGTGTCGTCGGCCAGCTCGATCACGGGCAGCGGCGCCGCGCGGCACGGCGCCGACGCGGAAGGATCGAGCGTGGGATTGCGCAGCTTTTCCAGCACGATCTCGGGCACCGGGAGACGCGTCTTCGCGGCGACCTCGCCGCACTGGAACATCAGCAGCTCGCCGGGCTCGAACGCGGTCCAGACCTCGTCGTCGGTGAGCGGCTGCGTGGCGATCACGGCGACCCGGTCTTCCGGCGTGGTGTACTTCGCGAAGTCGATCGACAGGTCTTCGTCGATCAGGTGCGCGGTCGAGAACGGCCAGCGCCGCACGAGATAGTGCAGGCGCGTCGAGCAGTGCGCGAACAGCGCCTGGCCGTTCGACATCAGGAAATTGAACACGCCGTGCGCGGTGATGTCCGCCGCCAGCTCGCCGACCCGCTCGAACAGCTCGGGCAGCGGCGGCTGCGCACCGGGGAAGGTGCTGCGCAGCCCGTGCATGAGCGCGCAGAACGCGGCTTCGCTGTCGGTGTTGCCGACCGGCTGGTAGACGCTGCCCGAGAGGTCGGGCGCGTAGTGCGGCAGGTCGCCGTTGTGCGCGAAGATCCAGTGCCGCCCCCACAGCTCGCGCAGGAACGGGTGGCTGTTCTCGAGCAGGATGCGCCCTTGAGTCGCCTTGCGGATGTGCGCGATGGTGTTCTTCGACTTGATCGGATAGCGCTTCACCATCTCGGCGATCGGCGAGGTGGCGGACGCCTGGTGATCGATGAACAGCCGGCAGGCCTTGTCCTCGAAGAACGCGATCCCCCAGCCGTCGGCGTGGTGGTCGGTGAGCCCGCCGCGGGCCGCGAAGCCGGTGAACGAGAACGTGACGTCCGTCGGCTCGGCGCAGTTCATTCCGAAGAGTTGGCACATGTTGCTGGAGCAGCGGAGCTGGCAAGGGAACAGACCGGGCGGACCCGGTACAATGACGGCTTCAAGCATATCACCTAGCCCTGAGCGGCAAAAAGCGGAATCCGCGCGTACGCGGCCCCGTGTTGCGGTTTGCCGTCACCGGGCGCCGCGCCGGCGTTCCGCCGCAGCCGCCGCCATCCTCACGATGCCCGCCATGACCGCTTCGAACGCCTCTTCCCCCGCTTCGCTCACGCTCGCCCGCCCCGACGACTGGCACCTGCACGTCCGCGACGGCGACATGCTGGGCGCGGTGCTGCCGCATACGGCCCGCCAGTTCGGCCGCGCGATCATCATGCCGAACCTGAAGCCGCCCGTGACGACCACCGAGCAGGCGCGCGCGTACCGTGGGCGGATTCTCGCCGCGCTGCCGGCGGGCATGACGTTCGAGCCGCTGATGACGCTCTACCTGACCGACAACACGCCGCCCGACGAGATCCGCCGCGCGCGCGAGAGCGGTTTCGTGCATGGCGTGAAGCTGTATCCGGCGGGGGCGACGACCAACTCCGACGCGGGCGTCACCGACCTGCTCGGGCGCTGCGCGAAGACGCTCGAGACGATGCAGGAAGTCGGCATGCCGCTCCTCGTGCACGGCGAGGTCACCGACGCGGCGATCGACCTGTTCGACCGCGAGAAGGTGTTCATCGACCAGGTGATGACGCCGCTGCGCCGCGCGTTCCCGGCGCTGAAGGTGGTGTTCGAGCACATCACGACGAAGGACGCGGCCGACTACGTGCGCGACGCCGACGCGGCGCCGGGCCTGCTGGGCGCGACGATCACCGCGCATCACCTGCTGTACAACCGCAACGCGCTCTTCGTCGGCGGGATCCGGCCGCATTACTACTGCCTGCCGGTGCTCAAGCGCGAGACCCACCGCGTCGCGCTGGTCGAGGCGGCGACCTCGGGCAATCCGCGCTTTTTCCTCGGCACCGACAGCGCGCCGCACGCGAAGGACGCGAAGGAGACCGCATGCGGCTGCGCGGGCTGCTACACGGCGCTGCACGCGCTCGAACTGTACGCGGAAGCGTTCGATCAGGCGGGCGCGCTCGGCCGGCTGGAGGGTTTCGCGAGCTTCTTCGGCGCCGATTTCTACGGCCTGCCGCGCAGCGCCGAGACCGTCACGCTCCAGCGCGAGACCTGGGAGCTGCCGCGCGAGATCTACGCGGGCGACACGCCCGTGGTGCCGCTGCGCGGCGGCGAGCCGATCGGCTGGCGACTCGCGTGAGCGGGCCCGGGCCGGCGCGCGGCGCGTCAGCCGGCCGGGCCGGCGAGGCGTCGGACGGCGGCGCGGCATTTGCGCGGATCGACTGGTCCGCGCGCTGGCTGGCGAGCTTGGCCGAACCCGGGCGGCGCTGGCAGGCGGCCGCGGAGCAGGGTGACGCCGCGTTTGTCGCGGCGCTCGATGCGCACGCCTCTGCCGCGCCCGTGCCGACCGGCCGGGGCCGGCCGCTGCGCTTCGTCGCACAGGCGGCGCTGCCCGCGGGCGTCGCCTACGAAACCCACATCGCCGCGACAGGCGAGGTACCGACCCGGCACAACCTGCACGATTTCTTCAATGCGCTGGTCTGGTGCGCGTATCCGCGCATCAAGGCCGCGCTCAACGCGCGCCAGGCCGCGGCGATCGATGCGCTGGGGGTGGGCGCGGTGCGCGGCGGCGTGCGTGACGCCCTGACCCTGCTCGACGAGAGCGGGGCAGTGTTCGCCACCGCCGATCCGGCGCTCGCCGCCGCGCTGCGCGGTTTCGACTGGCCCGCGCTGATGCTGGCCGGGCGCGCCGCGTGGGGGCGCCGCTGCGAAGCGCGGCTCGTCGGGCATGCGCTGTTCGAGAAACTGGTCGACCCTTACAAGGCTTGCACCGCGCACGCGTGGATCGTCGAGGTGCCCGCCGTCTATTTTGATTGGCCGGACGACGCGCGCCGGGTCTGGCTCGACGCGACGCTGGCGGAGCGCCTCGCGGCGCGGCTGGCCGACGCCGCGTCGGCCAGCCGCGGCTTCTCGCCGTTGCCGGTGCTGGGCGTGCCGGGCTGGTGGCCGGAGAACGAGGATCCGGCGTTTTACGCGGATCCGCGCGTGTTTCGCGCGGGCCGCCGACGAGCGGACTGACGGCGGCGCGCGCGGCGGTGCTAGAATGACGGCCGCAAAGCGGGCCAGGCAGTCGCGGCTTCGCCGGTTCGCGCCGGCGGGGGCGAGGAAAGTCCGGACTCCACCAGGGCAGGGTGATGGCTAACGGCCATCCGTGGCGACACGCGGAACAGGGCAACAGAAAGCAAACCGCCGATGGCCCGGCGCAAGCCGGGATCAGGTAAGGGTGAAACGGTGCGGTAAGAGCGCACCGCGGCTGCGGCGACGCAGACCGGCACGGTAACCTCCACCCGGAGCAATTCCAAGTAGGCAGGCGCGCATCCTCGGATGCAGGACGGTGCCCCCGTCTCGTCTGCGGGTAGGAAGCTTGAGCGCGTCAGCAATGGCGCGCCTAGAGGAATGGCTGCCACGCGCCGCGCGTCTTCGGATGCGCGGCGCGCACAGAATCCGGCTTATCGGCCCGCTTTGCCGCTCCGATCAAGAACAAAGGCCCGCGCCGAACCGGCGCGGGCCTTTTTCGTTCCGGCCGTGCGTGGGCGTCAGACCGCGACGATCTCGAACGAGTGGGTGAGTTCGGCCGTCTTCGCCAGCATGATCGACGCCGAGCAGTACTTGTCGTGCGACAGGTTGATCGCACGCTCGACGGTCGCGGGGTTCAGGTTGCGGCCCGTCACCGTGAAGTGGAAATGGACCTGCGTGAAGACCTTCGGATCTTCGCTCGCGCGCTCGGCCTTGAGCGCGACCGTGCAGCCGACCACTTCCTGACGGCTTTTCTTGAGGATCAGCACGACGTCGTACGCGGTGCAGCCGCCCGTGCCGAGCAGCACCATTTCCATCGGGCGCGGTGCGAGGTTGTGGCCGCCGCCTTCGGGCGCGCCGTCCATCGTGACGAGGTGGCCGCTGCCGGTCTCGGCGGCGAACGCCATGCCGTCCTGCCCCATCCAGCTGACTTTGCATTCCATGCTTGTGCTCCAGCGTTGCCTGATTCAATAGCGAACCGGCATTGTAGCCCGCCGCGCCGGACCCGGCTGATGCGGCGCATGATGCCGCGCGGCGGATACGGGGCGCGCGACGATTCGACCCGCAAATCCGCATCGGCTTTAGGGGTTTCCCTCTAGTCAAGCAAGCGAATTGATTCGGTCGATGATGCTATGCAATTGATTCGTAAAGAAAAATCTCATTTCGAGACATATGTCTCGAAATTTCATATGGTGGTGTGATGTTTCGTAATGCAGTTTTTCTTGTGTGGGCGAGGGCGGGTTCGTATAATCAGCTTCATTGGTTGTCGCGGTGCGGCAACCTCCGCATGTCTCCTCCACCCTCCTCCTTTGGTGGATTAAGCCCGAACAAATGGTTCGGGCTTTTTTTCGTCCCATGCAAGCCCGGACATGCCCGCGCGGCGGCCCCCGCCGCGTTCCAAGCGAAAATTTTGACCGGGTACCCCGAATTCCTTTATAATTCAGGGTTTTCCGCATTCATGCCCGCGGGAAGAAACCAGGGAGAGCCTGCACCGCGCCTTGAAGCGCACATAGCCAAGCAGGAAAAAATACAGGGCACTGAGCATTTCATTTTTGGATCGATCATGAAGACGTTTTCCGCAAAAGCCCATGAGGTGACGCGTGAATGGTACGTGATTGACGCGACGGATAAGGTTCTCGGACGTGTCGCCAGCGAAGTGGCACGCCGTCTGCGCGGCAAGCACAAGCCCGAGTTCACCCCGCACGTCGACACCGGTGATTTCATCATCGTTATCAACGCGAGCAAGCTGAAGGTCACGGGCAACAAGACGCTGGACAAGAAGTACTACCGTCACTCGGGCTACCCGGGCGGTATCTATGAAACGACGTTCGGCAAGATGCAAGAACGCTTCCCGGGCCGCGCGCTCGAGAAGGCGGTCAAGGGCATGCTGCCGAAGGGCCCGCTCGGCTACGCAATGATCAAGAAGCTGAAGGTCTACGCTGAAGCCACGCATCCGCATTCGGCCCAACAGCCGAAGGCGCTCGAGATCTAAGGGGAGCCCACATGATCGGTAACTGGAACTACGGTACGGGCCGCCGCAAGAGCGCAGTCGCTCGTGTCTTCATCAAGGCAGGCAAGGGCGATATCATCGTCAACGGCAAGCCCATCGCTGACTACTTCTCGCGCGAAACGTCGCTGATGATCGTGCGTCAACCGCTGGAACTCACGAACCACGGCCAGACGTTCGACATCAAGGTGAACGTGACGGGCGGCGGCGAAACGGGTCAGGCAGGCGCAGTGCGCCACGGCATCACCCGTGCGCTGATCGACTACGACGCGACCCTGAAGCCGACCCTGTCGAGCGCAGGCTTCGTCACGCGCGATGCGCGTGAAGTCGAGCGTAAGAAGGTTGGTCTGCGCAAGGCACGCCGCGCGAAGCAGTTCTCGAAGCGTTAAGCATTACCGGCCGCTCCGCCTGGCGGAGCCCGGCCGCGAAAAACCGCCAGTGTCCGCACTGGCGGTTTTTTTATGGGCGCGTGGATGATCGCGGCCGGCCCTGGATAGGCCGCCCGGGCGCGTGGGTTTTCCACGGAGTTTCCCCAGGTCTGCTACCATGAGCGGGTTAATTGCCGTTTATTTGCTCGAGATCATGCGGCGCGACTGCCGGTGTGCACGTCCTCCGCTTCGGGCAAGGCCGGCCAAGGCTATTGGAGAGTTCGAATGAACGCAGTCACCGAATCCCCCGTGACGACTGAAATGCCGGTTCCGTTCGTCTTCACCGACGCGGCTGCCGACAAGGTCAAGCAACTGATCGAAGAAGAAGGCAATCCCGAGCTGAAGCTCCGCGTGTTCGTGCAAGGCGGCGGCTGCTCGGGCTTCCAGTATGGGTTCACGTTCGACGAAGAGGTCAACGAGGACGACACCGTGATGGACAAGAACGGCGTCCAGCTCCTGATCGATTCGATGAGCTACCAGTATCTGGTGGGCGCCGAGATCGACTACAAGGACGATCTCAACGGCGCGCAATTCGTGATCAAGAATCCGAACGCATCGACCACCTGCGGCTGCGGGTCGTCGTTCTCGGTCTGATCCCGAACTAGCGGAAGCATCTGGCTGAAAGCCGCCCGGTCATCGACCGGGCGGCTTTTTGTTTTTCCGACCCGACCCGACCCGACCCGACCCGACCCGACCCGACCCGACCCGACCCGACCCGACCCGACCCGACCCGACCCGACCGACCCGACCTGACCCGACCCGACCCGACCCGACCCGACCCGACCCGACCGACCTGACCCGACCCGACCCGACCCGACCCGACCCGACCCGACCCGACCTGGCGGGCTGTGCGACCCGGACTCGCGGATGGGTCCCGCGCGCGGCCGCGCTCAGCGCGGATACAGCGCGCCCAGCACCCGCTCGCCCGCCGCGCCCGTGACCGTCGCGAGGTTGCCCGGCGCGCGCGCGTTGAAGCGGTGCGCGAGCCAGGCGAACGCCAGCGCCTCGACCTGCTGCGGCGGCACGCCGAGCGCGGCCGTGGTGGCGACGCTCGCGCGGCTGCCGTGGCCCGCGAGCGCCGCGCCGAGCGCGTCGAGCAGCACCGGGTTGCGCGCGCCGCCGCCGCATGCGAACACCCGCGTGCAGTCGGGCGCATGCCGCGCCACGTCGCGCGCAACCGTGACGGCGGTCAGCGCGACGAGCGTCGCCTGCACGTCCTCCGGCGCGAGCGCCGCGAAGCCCGCGAGCTTCGCATCGAGCCATTCAGGATTGAACAGGTCGCGGCCGGTGCTTTTCGGCGGCGGCAGGCGGAAGTAGGGTTCGTCGAGCAGCGCGTCGAGCAGCGTGTCGTGCGCCTTGCCGCGCGCGGCGAAGCGGCCGTCGTCGTCGTAGGGCTTGTTCAGGTGGCGATGCACCCAGGCGTCGAGCAGCGCGTTGGCCGGCCCGCAGTCGAAGCCGTGCACCGGCGCGTCCGCGCGGGCGGGCAGGATCGTGATGTTGCTGATGCCGCCCAGGTTGCAGACCACCCGCGTCTCGCCGGGCACGCCGAACACGGTCGCGTGGAAGCCGGGCGCAAGCGGCGCGCCCTGGCCGCCCGCCGCGACGTCGCGGCTGCGGAAGTCCGCGATCACGTCGACGCGCGTGAGTTCGGCGAGCAGGGCCGGATTGTTGATCTGCCGCGTATAGCCGCGCTCCGGGCGATGCCGCACGGTCTGCCCGTGCACGCCGATCGCGCGGACGTGGTCCGGCGCGAGCCGGGCGCTGCGCAGCAGTTCGTGACAGCACACCGCATAGCGCGCGGCGAGCCCGTTCGCGGCGAGCGCCTCGCGCTCGATCTCGTTGTCGCCCGGCTGCTGCAGCGCGAACAGCGCCTCGCGCAGCGTGTCGGCGAAGCCGACGAACGCCTCCGCGAGCACGACGGGCGGCTTGCCGGTCTCGAAACGGGCGGCGATGCCGTCGACGCCGTCCATGCTGGTGCCCGACATCAGGCCGAAGTACACGCCATCCGCGGGATGGCCGGGTTGCGTGCGTTGTGGCGCCACGGGTTCGCTCCGTCAGGTCGGGGTTGGGGCGCCGGCCAGGGTCCGCCGGCGTCATCGCGCCTGATTATCCGCGCAAGCGCGCGCGCCGTTAAGCCCATTGAACGGCTCGCGCGCAACTTATGGGAAAATCGCTCTTTTCGCGACATTCTCCCTTCCGCACCGATGAGCACCGAACCCACCGCCCAGCCCGCTTTCCCGATCACCGACGAAGTCCGGCATGCGCTCGCCGTCACGAAGCGCGGCGTCGACGAGCTGCTGGTCGAGGAGGAATTCGCGCAGAAGCTCGCGAAGAGCGCGGCCACCGGCACGCCGCTGCGCATCAAGCTCGGCCTCGATCCGACCGCGCCCGACATCCACCTCGGCCATACCGTCGTGCTGAACAAGATGCGTCAGCTGCAGGACCTCGGCCACACGGTGATCTTCCTGATTGGCGATTTCACGTCGCTGATCGGCGACCCGTCGGGCCGCAATGCGACCCGTCCGCCCCTCACGCGCGAGCAGATCGAGAGCAACGCGAAGACCTATTTCGAGCAGGCCGCGCTCGTGCTCGACCGCGACAAGACCGAGATCCGCTACAACAGCGAGTGGTCGCTGCCGCTCGGCGCGGACGGCATGATCAAGCTCGCGTCGCGTTACACGGTCGCGCGGATCCTCGAGCGCGAGGACTTCACGAAGCGCTTCCAGGGCGGCGTGCCGATCTCGATCCACGAGTTCCTGTACCCGCTCATGCAGGGCTACGATTCGGTCGCGCTCAATGCCGACCTCGAACTCGGCGGCACCGACCAGAAGTTCAACCTGCTGGTCGGCCGTGAACTGCAGAAGCAGTACGGGCAGGATCAGCAGTGCATCCTGACGATGCCGCTGCTCGAAGGCCTCGACGGCGTCGAGAAGATGTCGAAGTCGAAGGGCAACTACATCGGCATCAGCGAGAAGCCGACCGAGATGTTCGGCAAGCTGATGAGCATCTCCGACACGCTCATGTGGCGCTACTTCGAGCTGCTGTCGTTCCGCAGCCTCGAGGAGATCGCGCAGTTCCGCGGCGAGACCGAGGGCGGCCGCAATCCGCGCGACTTCAAGGTGCTGCTCGCGCAGGAGATCGTCACGCGCTTCCATTCGCAGGCCGGCGCCGAGCGCGCGCTGGAGGATTTCAATCACCGCGCGAAGGGCGGCGTGCCGGACGACATCCCGGCCGTCGCGCTCGCGGGCGCGCCGCTCGCGATCGGCCAGCTGCTGAAGCAGGCGGGGCTCGTGCCGTCGACCAGCGAGGCGCTGCGCAACATCGAGCAGGGCGGCGTGAAGATCGACGGTGCGACCGTGTCCGACAAGGGGCTCAAGGTCGAGGCCGGCGAATTCGTCGTGCAGGTCGGCAAGCGCCGCTTCGCGCGCGTGACGCTGAGCGCATGACGGCCCGCGCCACGCACCGCGCCTGTCCGGCGGGGGCGCGATGATCGCATTGATCCAGCGGGTCCGGCGCGCCGACGTGCGGGTCGGCGAGCGGGTGACGGGCGAGATCGGCCCCGGGCTGCTCGCGCTCGTCTGCGCGGAGCGCGGCGACACCGAGGTGGCGGCCGACAAGCTGCTCGCCAAGGTGCTCGGCTACCGCGTATTCAGCGACGCGGCGGGCAAGATGAACCTGTCCGTGTCGAATCTCGACGGCGAAGGCCGCGCGGGCGGCCTGCTGCTCGTGTCGCAGTTCACGCTCGCGGCCGACACCCAGAGCGGCCTGCGGCCGAGCTTCACGCCGGCCGCGCCGCCCGACGAGGGGCAGCGCCTGTTCGACCACTTCGTGCGCGCGGCGCGCGAGCGGCACCCGATCGTCGCGACCGGCGAATTCGGCGCGGACATGCAGGTGTCGCTCGTCAACGACGGCCCCGTGACGTTCTGGCTCCAGACCAAGCCCTGACTTCGACCGACGCGATGACGACAACCGAAATCCTGTTCATCCGGCACGGCGAGACCGCGTGGAATCAAATCAAGCGGATCCAGGGCCATATCGATATCGCGCTCGCCGACAGCGGCGTCGCGCAGGCGCGGCAACTCGCGGCGCGGCTCGCTCGCGAGGCGCGCGACGGATTGCGCATCGATGCGATCTATTCGAGCGACCTGCAGCGCGCGCAGCAGACCGCGCAGCCGATCGCGGACGCGCTCGGCCTGCCGCTGCACCTGCGCGATGGGCTGCGCGAGCGCGCATACGGCGTGTTCCAGGGGCATGACAGCGCCCAGATCGAGGCGCGCTTTCCGGACGCCTATGCGCACTGGCAGACCCGCGACCCCGGCTTCGCGCCCGAGGGCGGCGAATCGCAGCGGGCGTTCTATCACCGCGTGCTGCATGCATTGGAGCCGATCGTCGCCGCGCATCCGGGCGGCCGCATCGCCTGCGTCGCGCACGGCGGCGTGCTCGACTGCGTGTATCGCTACGCGACCGGTCTCGAACTGGCCGCGCCGCGCCAGTACGTGCTGCTCAACACGAGCATCAACGTGGTCGAGTTCGAGGCGGGCGCGGCGCGCGTGGTGCGCTGGGCCGACATCGATCACCTGAGCGGGACGAGCGACGACGACGGCTACCGCAAGGTGCTGTAAGCGGATATGGAGCGCGGCTCGATCGGGCCGCGCCCCGTCTCCATCTCAGCGCAGGCCGTGACGCGCCTTGTAGTCGAGCGCGTAGGCGAGCTTGCCGGGCTTGTCCGCATCGATGGGCTGGCGCAGCTTGTCGAACTCCCCCTTGCTGTATTTCCTGCCGGCATTGAGCGCGTCGAGGCGGCCCAGGTCGGCGCCCGTCTTGCCGTCGATGATCGGATCGGTGGCCGCGACCATCCGCGTCGAGGCGTTCCAGACTGCGTTCAGGTAGCCCGCATCCGCTTTCGCCGGATCGGGATCGGTCGCGCCGGCGCGCGCCAGGTCGTAGCGCGCGAGGTCGAAGCCCGCCGGCTTCCGGCGCAGCCAGTCGGCCCAGTAGAACTCCAGGTAGTCGGTGGCCTGCGCCGGCTTGCTGTAGCCGATGTCGCGCGTGAAATAGACGAGCGCGCGGAACCGGTCGTCCTGCATCCCGTGTTTCAGCCCGAGTCCGGCCGGCAGCTGCGCCGCGCTGATCGGCCGTCCCTCGCCGTCCTTCAGGCGCGTGTAGCCGCGGCTCTGCATCTGCTGCCAGAACGCGGCGCCCGAGTAATCGCTGAGGTTGTCCTTTACCACCACGTGCACGTGCAGCGCGGCGCCGCCGTCGGGCGTCTCGTAGTAGGTCGACAGCCCGTGATGGCCGTCCGTCACGTACAACGTGTCGCCGTTCGGCCCGATCACCACCGGATTCAGCACGCTGCGGTCGCGCGCGGCCGGATCCGTGGTCGTGCAGGCATAGCTGGTCGGGTCGCCGAGCCGCGAGCGCGGGCCCGAGCCGTTCGGCGCGAGGCCGCCGAGCCCTTCGTCCGCACAGAAGTCGTCGAATTTCTTGTCCGGCTGCAGTTCGTAGCGGCCGAGCTTGTAATAGATCTGGTCGTAGCCGAGCGCGCCCTGGGTCGGATGCAGGTCGCCCAGGGTGATGTCGAGCAGTTCGCCCGTGCGCACGGCGCGCCATTTGCCGGGCGCAGGCGTGGCGGGCGGCGCCGGTTCGGCCGCGATGGGCGTGCTCGCGCCCGGCGCGGGGGCGGCCCCGCGCAGATCCAGGGCGACGGGCGCGGTGCCGTCGCCGCCGCAGGCGGCGAGCAGCGTGAGCAGGCAGGCGGCGGTTAGGCGGGCGAACGGGGTCGGCATCGGGCAGGCGCTCCGGAACGAGAGGGCGATGGGCGCGGCAAGCGCGCCCGCTGATGCGTCAGCTTAGCGAATTCGTATGACAGCCGGTTGAAAGTATTGCCGGCGCGCGGCTCAGCGCTGATCCGGATCGGCGGGGGCGGCCGCGCGCCGGCGCGCGCGCTTCGACGCGCCGTTGACGAGCGCCCAGCGCAGCACCGGCGCGACGGCGCGCACGCTGGGCCGCACCAGCGCGCGGCGCAGCGGCGCGAACGTGGCGACGCCGAGCATCTGCTGCGCCCAGGGCGGCAGCAGGTCGAGGCCGGCGTTCAGGATCAGCGACGCGGCCGGGCGCAGCGCGGGCCTCGGCACGGGCGCGTCGAACAGCACGCGGATCACTTCATGGGTGCGCTCGCTCGCGACCAGCTCGGTGCGCATCGCGCCGAAATAGGCGGCGACTTCCGCGCGCGACGCGGGCACCACGGTCGCGCCGAGCAGCTGCGCGATCCGGGCCGTCTCGGCGTAGTAGCGGTCCTGTTCGGCGCCCGGCAGGCGTGGGTTCACGTAGCGCAGGTGCGCGGCCAGGAAGCTCGACACTTCCGCGACGTGCACCCAGGTCAGCAGGGCCGGGTCGCTCGCGCGGTAGGCGCGCCCGTCCGGGGCGACGCCCGTCACGCCCGCGTGGATCGCGCGGACCCGCTCGATCAGCCGCAGCGCGTCGGCGCGGCTGCCGAACGTGGTGCCGGCGATGAAGGTGGAGGTGCGCCGCAGCCGGCCGAGAATATCGGTGCGAAACGTGGAATGGTCCCACACGCCGGCGAGTGCGAGCGGATGCAGCGCCTGCAGCAGCAGCGCCGAGATGCCGCCCGCCATCATCGAGGTGAAATCGGCATGGACCTTCCAGCACACCGCGTCCGGCCCGAACAGGCCCGGATCGCCCGGCGGAGAGGCAAAGTCGAGGGTCGGGCCGCCGCCGCCCGACGTCAGGTGCGTGATGCCGCCCGCGATGCGGGCGCGCAGGCGGGCGAGGCGGGTCGCCTGCGCGGAAGGGGTATCGGGCGAGGCGGACATCGGTGCGGCGGGCGTCGGTCGGATCAGCGCGGCGGATCCGACGTGTCCCACATGCCGCGCACCGGGCTGGCCGCGTCCGGCGCCGCGAGCCCGAAGTGGCGGTAGGTGAGCAGCGTCGCGACGCGGCCGCGCGGCGTGCGCTGCAGGAAGCCCTGCTGGATCAGGTACGGTTCGAGCACGTCCTCGATCGTGTCGCGCTCCTCGCCGATCGCGGCGGCGAGGTTGTCGACGCCGACCGGGCCGCCGTCGAACTTGTACAGGATCGCTTCGAGCAGCTTACGGTCCATCAGGTCGAAGCCGACCGGGTCGACGTCGAGCATCGCGAGCGCGGCGTCCGCGACCGCGGCGGTGATGTTGCCGTCCGCCTTCACCTCCGCGTAGTCGCGCACGCGGCGCAACAGGCGGTTCGCGATCCGCGGCGTGCCGCGCGAGCGCTTGGCGATCTCGAGCGCGCCGCTCGGGTCGATCTGCGCGTTCAGCAGCGAGGCGGAGCGGCGCACGATGCGCGCCAGTTGCTCCGCGTCGTAGAACTCGAGGCGCGCGACGATCCCGAAGCGGTCGCGCAGCGGGTTCGTGAGCATCCCGGCGCGGGTGGTCGCGCCGACCAGCGTGAACGGCTGCAGGTCGAGCTTCACGCTGCGCGCGGCCGGCCCCTCGCCGATCATGATGTCGATCTGGTAGTCCTCGAGCGCCGGATACAGGATTTCCTCGACGACCGGCGAGAGCCGATGGATTTCGTCGATGAACAGCACGTCGTTGGCTTCGAGGTTGGTGAGCAGCGCGGCGAGGTCGCCCGCGCGTTCGAGCACCGGGCCGGAGGTCTGACGCAGGCTCACGCCCATCTCGCGCGCGATGATGTGCGCGAGCGTGGTCTTGCCGAGGCCGGGCGGCCCGAACAACAGCACGTGGTCGAGCGCTTCCGAGCGGCGCTTGGCCGCCTCGATGAAGATTTCGAGCTGGCCGCGCACCTTTTCCTGGCCGACGTATTCGTCGAGCTGGCGCGGTCGCAGCGCGCGTTCGAACGCTTCCTCGTGCGACGAGGCGGGCGTGGCGGCAATGATCCGCTCGGCGGCGAGTTTGTCGGTTTCGATCATGCGGGCATTGTACCGCGCGCCGGTCGCGCGGCCCGCATGCGCCACCGGGGTGTGGCGCGCTTCGGGGCGGCGGGCGGGGCGATCGTCCGGGCCGTGCTTCGTGCGGTGGAGGCGTGCCCGGCGGACCGGAGAGAGGCCGGAAGCGAGGCGGATCGAGGTGAGGCGGCCTGAGGCGGCCTGATCAAGGCAAGGCGGATCGAGGTAAGGCAGACCGAGGCAAGGCAGACCGAGGCAAGGCAGACCGAGGCAAGGCAGACCGAGGCAAGGCAGACCGAGGCAAGGCAGACCGAGGCAAGGCAGACCGAGGCAAGGCAGACCGAGGCAAGGCAGACCGAGGCAAGGCAGACCGAGGCAAGGCAGACCGAGGCAAGGCGGATCGAGGCAAGGCAGACCGGGGCGCGATAGACGGGACCGCAGCCGATCGGGCGCCCCGGTCTTGGACGGCGCCGCCCGTCAGGCCTTCGACAGCGCCTTCAGCGACAGCTTGATGCCCTCGGACACGCCGGTGCCGGCCGGCACGTTCTTGATCGCGGCGAGCGCTTCCTTCTCCGAATAGCCGAGCGCGAGCAATGCGTTGAGGATGTCCGACGCATGGTCGGACGGCGAGGCGGCACCCGCGAGCGGGCCGAGGTCCGCGCCGAGCTTGCCCTTGAGTTCGAGCAGCAGGCGCTCGGCGGTCTTCTTGCCGATCCCGGGCACGCGCGTCAGGCGCGCGGCGTCCTGCAGCGTGACCGCCTGCGCCAGATCCTGCACGCTCATCCCGGACAGCACCGCGAGCGCCATCCGCGCCCCGACGCCGGTGATCTTCAGCAACTCGCGGAAGGTCGAGCGTTCCTGCGGCGTGAGGAATCCATACAGCAGGTGGGCGTCCTCGCGGACGATCAGCTGGGTCAGCAGCACGACCTGCTCGCCCGTGTGCGGCAGGTTGTAGAACGTGCTCATCGGCACGTCGATCTCGTAACCGACGCCGTTGCAGTCGACGAGGAGGTGGGGCGGGTTCTTTTCGAGCAGGGTGCCCGCGATGCGACCGATCATGGAGGAGCGGAATACGTGACGGAAAGCGCGAGTGTAGCGCACGCCGGCCGACCGGCGCGGCGGCGCGGGCGTGCTCCCCTGCACCCGGCGGGGCGCGCCTGGGCCGGCCGGGTCAGAGCCTCCATGCCGGAGCGGCCGCACCAGGGTTCGTCGAGGCGAGCCGGCTGCGTCCGAGCCGGGCCCAGGTCGCGGCCGCGTCTACCCGACGAGCCGGCCGCGCCGCACGCGCAGCCCGCGCCTGGCGAGCGCCGGCGCGAGTTCGCCCAGCGTGCCGAGCGTGGTGCCGCCGTGCGCATGGCAGATCGCCATGCCGAGCGCGTCGGCCGCGTCCGTGCCCGGCAGGCCGGACAGGCACAGCAGCCGCGCGACCATCTGCTGCATCTGCTCCTTGGTCGCGCGGCCGTAGCCGACCACCGCCTGCTTGAGCTGCAGCGCGGTGTACTCGGCGACCGGCAGGCCGCCCGACACCAGCCCGCAGATCGCGGCGCCGCGCGCCTGGCCGAGCAGCAGCGTCGACTGCGGATTGACGTTGACGAACACCTTCTCGATCGCCGCCTGGTCGGGCGCGTGCTGGCGGACCAGCGTCGATACGCCGTCATAGATCGTGCCGAGCCGGGTGGGGAGGTCGGCGGTGGCGGTCTTGATCACGCCGCTCGCGACGTAGGCGAGCTGATGGCCGCTCACGTCGATCACGCCGAAGCCCGTGACGCGCAAGCCGGGGTCGATGCCGAGGATTCGCATGGAAAAGCCGGAAGAACTGCGTGTTAGCGATACTACAACGATTGCGGCGTGCCGCACGGCACTGCGCCGCCGCCTGCGCGGGCCAATAAAAAACCCGGCAGCGCGGCGGCGGCCGGGTTTCGCAGTGCGCGACGCCGCGCCGGGATCAGTGACGGAAGTGGCGTACGCCCGTCAGGACCATCGCGATGCCGTGCTCGTCGGCGGCGGCGATCACTTCGTCGTCGCGCATCGAGCCGCCCGGCTGGATCACGCAGGTCGCGCCCGCCGCGACCACCACGTCGAGGCCGTCGCGGAACGGGAAGAACGCGTCCGACGCGACCGCCGAGCCGGCCAGCGCGAGGCCGGCGTTCTGCGCCTTGATGCTCGCGATGCGCGCCGAATCGACGCGGCTCATCTGGCCTGCGCCGACGCCGAGCGTCATGCCGTTGCCGCAGAACACGATCGCATTCGACTTCACGAACTTCGCGACGCGCCACGCGAACAGCAGGTCGTCCATTTCCTTCGCCGTCGGCTGGCGCTTCGTGACCACGCGCAGCTCGTCCGGCTGCACGTTCTTCGCGTCGAGCGACTGCACCAGCAGGCCGCCGCCGACCCGCTTCAGGTCGAATGCGTTATGGCCTTCGCCCAGGGCGATTTCCAGCAGACGCACGTTCTGCTTGGCGGCGAACAGCTGCTTGGCGGCGTCGCTGAACGACGGCGCGATCAGCACCTCGACGAACTGCTTCGCGACCGCCTGCGCGGCAGCCTCGTCGACTTCGCGGTTGAACGCGATGATGCCGCCGAACGCGGAGGTCGGATCGGTCTGGAACGCCTTCGCGTACGCGTCGGCCGCATCGGCGCCCACCGCCACGCCGCACGGGTTCGCGTGCTTGACGATCACGCAGGCCGGCGCGTCGAAGGTCTTCACGCATTCCCACGCTGCGTCGGAATCGGCGATGTTGTTGTACGACAGTTCCTTGCCTTGCAGCTGGCGATAGCTCGACAGCGCGCCCGCGGGCGCCGCGAGGTCGCGGTAGAACGCCGCGCTCTGGTGCGGATTCTCGCCGTAGCGCAGGTCCTGCACCTTGTCGAACGCGAGGTTCAGCGTAGCCGGGTAGGGCTTGCGCGACGCGTGCTGCAGCTCGTCGGTCAGGCTCGTCAGGTAGTTCGTGATCGCGCCGTCGTACTGCGCGGTGTGCGCGAACACCTTGGTCGCGAGGCGGAAGTTGGTCGCGTAGCCGACCGTGTTGCCGTTCGCCTTCATCTCGTCCAGCACGACCGCGTAGTCGGCCGGGTCGACGACGACCGTGACGTCGCGATGGTTCTTCGCGGCCGAGCGCAGCATGGTCGGGCCGCCGATGTCGATGTTCTCGATCGCGTCGGCGAGCGTGCAGTCGTCCTTCGCGATGGTCGCGACGAACGGGTACAGGTTCACGACCAGCAGGTCGATCGTCGGGATCTGGTGGGCGTCGAGCGCCGCCATGTGCTCCGGCAGGTCGCGGCGCGCGAGGATGCCGCCGTGCACCTTCGGATGCAGCGTCTTCACGCGCCCGTCGAGCATTTCGGGAAAGCCCGTGTAGTCCGCCACCTCGGTGACGCTCAGGCCGGCGTCGGCCAGCAGTTTTGCGGTGCCGCCCGTCGACAGCAGCTGGACGCCTTGCTGCGACAGCGCTTTCGCGAAGTCGACGATGCCGGTTTTGTCGGAAACGGAAAGAAGCGCTTGCTTGATCATGATGGTGCCACCCATAGCCAGGAAAACGGGGACAGGGCCGCTGTCTACAGCAGGCCGTGCTGCTGCAGCTTCTTGCGCAGCGTATTGCGATTGATGCCGAGGTACTCCGCGGCCAGCGACTGGTTGCCGCCCGCCTGTACGAGCACGACTTCGAGCATCGGCTTCTCGACGCACGACATCACCATTTCATAGACGTCGTGCGGATTGGAGCCGTCGAGATCCCGGAAGTAGCCATCCAGGCTGTCGCGGACGCATTGTTCGATGTTGTGCTTGCTCATGCTGCTAACTGGTTATTGTCGTCCGGCTTGCCGTCGGCGTCGGGCTCGTCGTCCACGTAGATCAGGTGGTCGGACAGGGCTTTTTGCGCGTCGAAGAACGCGTTGACGGCGGCGAGCTGCTCACGGGTGGTGTCGAGCGTGTTCATGCGATGCCGGAACGCATTGGCGCCGGAAAGGCCGCGAGTGTACCAGCCGATGTGCTTGCGTGCAGTACGCACGCCGGTAAATTCCCCGTAGAACGCGTAGTGGTCTTCGAGGTGCTCGTTCATGACCTGCTGGATTTCGTCGATCAGGGGGGGCGGGAGCGGCTCGCCGCAGCGCAGGAAGTGCTCGATCTCGCGGAACAGCCACGGCCGGCCCTGCGCGGCGCGACCGATCATCAGCGCGTCGGCGCCCGTCGCATCGAGCACCGCCTTGGCCTTCGCGGGCGTGGTGATGTCGCCGTTCGCGACCACCGGGATGCGCACGGCGGCCTTCACCGCGGCGATCGTCTCGTACTCGGCGTCGCCGCGGTACAGGTCGGCGCGGGTGCGGCCGTGCACGGTCAGCATCGCGATGCCGGCGTCCTCGGCCAGCTTCGCGACCGAGAGCGCGTTCCGGTGCTCGCGGTCCCAGCCGGTGCGGATCTTCAGCGTGACGGGCACGGCGTCCGGCCCGATGCCGACTGCGCCGACCACCGCCTCGACGATGCGCTGCACGAGCGGCTCGTTCTGCAGCAGCGCCGAACCGGCCGCGACGTTGCAGACCTTCTTGGCCGGGCAGCCCATGTTGATGTCGATGATCTGCGCGCCGTTCGCGACGTTGTAGCGCGCGGCCTCCGCCATCATGGCGGGATCGGCGCCCGCGATCTGCACCGCGATCGGCTCGACTTCGCCCGCGTGGTTCGCGCGCCGCATGGTCTTCTCGCTCTTCCACAGCTGGGCGTTCGACGCGACCATCTCGGACACCGCATAGCCCGCGCCGAGCCGTTTGCACAGCTGGCGGAACGGCCGGTCGGTCACGCCCGCCATGGGGGCGACGAACAGGTTGTTGCGCAGAACGTGAGAGCCGAGGACGGGCATGGCGATATCGGGCAGCCCGCGCGAGGCGCAGGCGGGAAGCGGGCGGAGGGAAAACGGGTATTTTACCGTAAGCGGCCGGATCGACGGATCCGGGGAATTGTCCGCCATGGTTGAATCGTACATCGGCGCGGTGGGGCGGCCGGGCGGGCGCTCGTGCGGGCCCCGCGGACCGGGCGCGGTTCGACGCGCGGCGGCGTCGCGCTCAGGCAACGGCGTCGAGCCGCGCCGCCGACCTCAGCGCCGCTGCCCGAACATCATTTGCCGCGCGATCGCCGTCTTGAGCGGCGGCACGAAATCGAGCGCGGCCAGCGCCGCGCCGCGCAGCGCCGCGAATGGGCGCGAATCGATCGTGAACAGGCGCGCGAGCGTGTCGGTCGCGCCGATGGTCAGCCGGCGGTCGAGCGCGCGCCGCGCATTGAAGGCCGCCAGCGCCTGCGGCGTCGGGCCGTGCTCGGAGAGCGCCTCGGCGAGCGTGTGCGCATCGCGCAGGCCCAGGTTCAGGCCCTGGCCCGCGACCGGATGGAGGGTCTGCGCCGCGTTGCCGACGATCGCGATACGCCCCTGCACGAGCGTGGGTGCCGCGGTGAGCCCGAGCGGAAACGCCGCGCGGCCCGCGATCTTCATGAAGCGCCCCATGCGTTGGCCGAACGCGGCCCCCAGTTCGGCGAGGAAGGCGTCGTCGCTCAGCCGCGCGCGGCGCGCCGCCTCGTCGGGCGCGCAGCACCAGACGAGCGCGTAGTCGGCCTGGCCCGGGCCGCCCAGCGGCAGCAGCGCGAGCGGGCCCTCCGTCGTGAAGCGCTCCCAGGCCACGTGCGGACGCGGTGCGGATGCGGTGACCGTGCCGACGAGCGCGGTCTGTCCGTAATCGCGATTGCGCCGGCTCGCGTCCGGCTGGCGGCGCTGCTCGTGGAACAGCCCGCCTTCGGCGTTGACCAGCAGCCGCGTGCGCAGCGTGCGGGTGCCCTGCGGCGTCTCGAGCAGCACGGTCACGCCGTGTTCGTCCTGCTGCGGCGCGTGCGCGGTGGTCGACGTGAACCACTGCACGGCCGTGCCGCGCACCGCGCGCGCGAGCGCCTGCACGATCGAGCCGTAGCGCACCACGTGGCCGAGCGCCGGCAGGCCGTGCTCGTCGCGGTCGATCAGCGTGCGGCCGAAGTGGCCGCGCTGCGAGACGTGGATGTGCTCGATCGGGGTCGCGTCGTCAGGCCAGCCGAGCGCATCGAGCAGCATCCGGCTGCCTTGCGACACCGCGATCGCGCGCGGGTCGCCGAGGCTCGCTTCGGGATCGCGCGCGTCGATGAGCGCGATCGCGAGCGGCTGCGTCGCGCTGCGCCGCGCGAGCCAGCCTGCGAGCGCGAGCCCGACGGGGCCGGCGCCCACGATCGCGAGGTCGAAGTCGGGAGCGGGCGGGGAGTCGGTCGTCATGGGTGCATCAGGGGCTACGGTGAGTGAAAGGGGGCGGCTCACGCGCGCGTACCGGCGTCGCGCATCAGCGCCTCGATCTCGTCGGCGGCCACCGGCACGCCGCGCGTGATCAGTTCGCAGCCATCCGGCGTGATGAACGCATCGTCCTCGATCCGGATGCCGAGGTCGTGGTACGCGGCCGGCACGTCGTCGGCCGCGCGCACGTACAGGCCCGGCTCGATCGTGAGCGCCATGCCCGCGCGCAGCGTGCGCGAGGGCAGCGCCCCCTGCTCGTCGCGCTGCGCCTGCCGTTCGCGGTAGTCGCCGCAGTCGTGCACGTCCATGCCGAGCCAGTGGCCCGTGCGGTGCATGTAGAAGCGCGCATAGGCGCGCTCGGCGATCACGTCGTCGACGCTCGCGAAACGCGCCTTGGGCAGGATGCCGGTGTCGAGCAGGCCCTGCGCGAGCACCCGCACCGCGGCCTCGTGCGGCGCGTCGATCGACGCGCCCGCGCGGGTCGCGTCGATCGCGGCCTGCTGCGCGGCGAGCACGATGTCGTACAGCGCGCGCTGCGGCCCGCTGAAGCGGCCGTTGGCCGGGAACGTGCGGGTGATGTCGGATGCGTAGCCGTCGAGCTCGCACGCGGCGTCGATCAGGATCAGGTCGCCGTCGCGCGCGATCGCGCCGCCGGCCGGATAGTGGAGCACGCAGGCATTCGCGCCCGCGGCGACGATCGAGCCGTAGGCCGGCCCCTGCGCGCCCTGGCGGCGGAATTCGTACAGCAGCTCGGCTTCCAGCTCGTATTCGCGGATCCCCGGGCGGCACGCGGCCATCGCGCGGCGGTGCGCGCGCGCCGAGATCTCGCCCGCGCGGCGCATGATCGCCTGCTCGTGCGGCTCCTTGACGAGCCGCATGTCGTCGAGCAGCGGCGCGAGGTCGAAGGCCGCGGCCGGCGCGGCGACGCCGGCGCGGCTGCGCGCGCGCACCGCGTCGAGCGCGGTCGCGAGCCGCTCGTCGAAATCGGCGGACGCGCCGAAGCGGTAGTGGACCGCGGAGGCGTCGGCGAGGAGGCGCGGCAGCTCGGCGTCGAGCGCGTCGATCGGGAACGCGGCGTCGAAGCCGAATGCGTCGCGCGCCGCCTCGGGGCCGAAATGGAACCCTTCCCAGGTTTCGCGCTCGGGATTCTTCGCGCGGCAGAACAGGATCGCGCGCGGCGCGTCGCCGGCATCGAGCACGAGCAGCGCGTCGGGCTCGGTGAACCCCGTCAGGTAATAGAAATAGCTGTCGTGCCGATACGGGTAGTCGGTGTCGCGGCTGCGGGGCACTTCGGGCGCCGTGGGCACGAGGGCGATGCCGCCGCCGCCCGCGCGCAGCGCGGCCAGCACGCGTTCGCGGCGCAGGCGGTAGACGTCGGTGGCGATGGCGGGGGAGGTCGGCTTATTCATCGTGCGATTGTAGCGCTGTCTGGCGCGCGGCGTTCGCGCCCGGGCGTGCCGCGGCGCTGTTGCAAACCATCCACAGGCCGGCCGGCCGATTGTCATCGGGCGCGCGCCGGCCGGTTATGATCGGCGACAACGTATACTCTCGGGCGGTGTTTTCCCAACTAAGGCAGATGATGAAATTAATCGGTTCGCTCAGCAGCCCGTTCGTTCGCAAGGCGCGAATCGTGCTCGCTGAAAAGAAGATCGACTACCGGCTGGAGCTTGAGAACGTCTGGGCGGCGGATACCGCCATTCATGCCTCGAATCCGCTCGGCAAGGTGCCGTGCCTCGTGATGGAGGACGGCGCGGCGGTGTTCGATTCGCGCGTGATCTGCGAATACGTCGACACGCTGTCGCCGGTGGGCAAGCTGATCCCGCCGTCCGGCCGGGAGCGCGTCGAGGTGCGCTGCTGGGAGGCGCTCGGCGACGGCGTGCTCGACGCGGCGGTCGCGATCCGTATCGAGCACGTGCAGCGCGAGCCCGCGCAGCGCAGCGACACGTGGCTCGCGCGCCAGCAGCGCAAGATCGACGACGCGCTCGTCGCGATGTCGCAGGGCCTGGGCAGCAAGCCCTGGTGCGTCGGCAACCACTACACGCTTGCCGACATCGCGCTCGGCTGCGCACTGGGCTATCTCGACTTCCGTATGCCCGAGCTGAACTGGCGCGAGCGCCATCCGAACCTCGACAAGCATTTCGCGAAGCTTGCGCAGCGCCCGTCGTTCCTCGACACGCTGCCGCAGTAAGCGCGCGGTCGTCCATGAAAAAGCGTCCCTCCGGGGTAATGCCGTTCAGTTAAGACCTGAACGGCATTTTCTTTTGGGGCTGGAGTTGTAAACGGCGGGCCAAGCTGCTCGCGTTTGACGCGATGCTGACCGACCACCCGATCTTCATGCTGGATCGCAGCCGGACCGTCGACGGCATCTACCAGGAAATCGGGGGAGCGTTGATCGCCTACAACCTGATTCGTCGCGAAATGGCTTGCGCTGCCTTCGAGGCCAAGTGCGAACCGAGCGAACTCAGCGTCGTTCGCTCGCGCCATCTCATCCAGCACGAAATGATGTGGGCCGCGCGTATGCCTGCCTTCGCCAAGCCGCCCGCCGTCCTCAGGCGACTTCGCGCACACCTCAAGCTGCTCATCAACGTAAAACGGCCCGATCGCAAATGCGATCGGGCCGTCAAGTCCCGTCCTGCTCGTTATCCCGTCCGCTTCCTAGGAAAGAACCTTAACTGAACGGCATTACCCCGCCGGGGCGCTTTTTTCGTTGCGGCGGCGGCTCAGCCGAGCGAGGCGTATACGCCTTCGCCGGGCGTGAACGAGTCGCTGCGCGCGAGCGGCCACCATTGCTCGTACAGCGTCAGGCCGCATTGCGCGCCGCCGTCGAGCAGCGCGCCCGGTTTGAGGTACTTGAGCAACTGCGACATCAGTCGCACCTCGTGTGACGAGATGCGCTGCACGATGTGATGCGCGCGCAGTTCGGACGGATGCGCGAGCCCCGTCGCCTGCACCAGCTCCTGCAGCGCGTGCAGCGTGTTGCGATGGAAGTTGTAGACGCGCTCCGCCTTGTCCGGCACCACGAGCGCGTGCTGCCGCACCGGGTCCTGGGTCGCGACGCCGGTCGGGCAGCGGCCGGTGTGGCAGGTCTGCGCCTGGATGCAGCCGACCGCGAACATGAAGCCGCGCGCCGAATTGACCCAGTCCGCGCCGATCGCGAGCGTGCGCGCGATGTCGAACGCGGTGATGATCTTGCCGCTCGCGCCGAGCTTCACCTGGTCGCGCAGGCCGATCCCGACCAGCGTGTTGTGCACGAGCAGCAGCCCTTCCTGCAGCGGCACGCCGACATGATCGGTGAATTCGAGCGGCGCGGCGCCGGTGCCGCCTTCCGCGCCGTCGACGACGATGAAGTCCGGCACGATGCCGGTTTCCAGCATCGCCTTGGCGATGCCGAAGAATTCCCACGGGTGGCCGACGCACAGCTTGAAGCCGGTCGGCTTGCCGCCCGACAGCGTGCGCAGGCGCTCGACGAATTCGAGCAAGCCGCGCGGCGTCGAGAACTCGGAATGCGTGGCGGGCGAGATGCAGTCCTTGCCCATCGGGATGCCGCGCGTCTCGGCGATTTCCCGCGTGATCTTCGCGGCGGGCAGCACGCCGCCGTGGCCGGGCTTCGCGCCCTGCGACAGCTTCACCTCGATCATCTTCACCTGCGGGTCGTTCGCCTGCTTCGCGAACGTGTCCGCGTTGAAGGTGCCGTCGTCGTTGCGGCAGCCGAAGTAGCCCGATGCGATTTCCCAGATGATGTCGCCGCCGTGCTCGCGGTGATACTTCGACAGCGAGCCCTCGCCGGTGTCGTGCGCGAAGCCGCCTTTCTTCGCGCCGAGGTTCAGCGCGCGGATCGCGTTCGCCGACAGCGAGCCGAAGCTCATCGCGGAGACGTTGAAGATCGAGATGTCGTAGGGCTGCGCGCGGGAGCCGCCGACGCGCACGCGGAAGTCATGATCGGGGAGCCGGGTGGGCGCGAGCGAGTGGCTGATCCACTCGTGCGCGACGGCCTTCACGTTCAGCTCGGTGCCGTACGGACGGTTGTCCCCGACGTTCTTCGCGCGCTGGTAGACAAGGCTGCGCTGCGCGCGCGAGAACGGCTTCTCGTCGGTGTCGTCCTCGACGAAGTACTGGCGGATTTCCGGACGGATGAATTCGAACAGGAAGCGCAGGTGACCCCAGAGCGGGTAGTTGCGCAGGATCGCGTGGCGGTCCTGGCGGAGATCGTAGAGGCCGAGCGCGACGAGCGCGGCCGGCGCGATGAGCCACAGCCACGAGATCGCATGGCGGGCGGCGAGGAGTGCGAGCGCCACGCACAGCAGGACGGCGCACCACATCGCAAGATAGCGTCGGGAAAACATGGGGACTCCGTAATCATTTTCTAAGCTTGCCGCGGCGTACGTCGCGTCGCGGGCTTCGACCGCGCGGCCGACGCTGCCCGAGAGTCTACTACGGGAGGCGCGCGGCCCGCGTCGAGGCCGTGTGCGTCAGGCGTCGCGCCGCGCGTGGCGGACGAACGGGCCGTGGGACGGTGCGTCGGGCCTGAGCGCGCCGTCCGGGCCGAAGTCCGTGCCGGGGTTGAACGGCACGCGCGGCCACCCGGCCCAGTCGGCGAGCCGCGCGCGATACGCGTCGCAGCGGCGCGCGCGCCGGCCGCCGCGCCGTCGAGGTCGCCGCGCACGTCGTGGATCAGGTGCGGTTCGAGCACCTCGAAGCCGATGTAGCGGAGCGCATACATCAAGGGCCACAGCAGCAGGCGGGTGTCGCCTTCGCGGCCGCCGGGCGCGCACGCGGCGGCGGACGAGCCGGTTGTCACGCTGAGGAGCGCCGCGCGGCCGCGCAGCGGACCGTGCTCGTGGCGTCGGCTGCTGCCGTAGAGCGCGCCGTAGACGAATACGCGGTCCATCCAGCCCTTGAGGATCGCGGGCGCGCCGAACCACCACAGCGGAAATTGCAGCACCAGCGCATCGGCCGCGCGCAGCAGCGCGAGGTGACGTTCGATGGTCGGCGCGAGCGTGCCGCGCCGCCAGTGATGGCGCTGCTCGCGCTGCGCGTCGAAGCGCGCGGGATCGAGCGGATCGCGATAGTGCCCGCGCGCCTCGCGCGGATCGAAGTCTTCCGCGTACAGGTCGATCACGGTCGCGGTATGGCCGTGGTCGCGCCACGCGGCGGCGGCCGTGCCGGCGAGATGCGCGTTGAAGGACTGGGGTTCGGGATGGGCGACGAGGATCAGCGCGTGCATGAACGGACTCCGGTGAGGAGCGACGATCATGTCGGTCGGCCGACGGCCGCGCAATCACGTACCCGGAGGTAGCCATGGCATGTCCCGGCGATGTCTACGCGGCCGATTGCTCGGCGCGCGACGCGCTTGCGCTGATCGCCGGCAAATGGGCGCTGCTGGTCCTGCCCGCGCTCGCGGCGGGGCCGCTGCGTAACGGCGAATTGCTCGCGCGGATCGGCGGCATCTCGCAGAAGGTGCTGACGCAGAACCTGCGCGAACTGGAGCGGCACGGGCTGATCGCGCGCCGTGATCTCCGGGCGCGGCGCGCGCATGTCGAATACCGGCTGACGCCGGTCGCGGTCTCGCTGGTGGAGACGCTGGCCGCGCTTGACCGCTGGGCCGAGCGGCATTTCCCGGAATTGGACGCGGCGCGCGAACGCTACGACGCGGCGGTGCGCGCGGGAGGGGGCCGGTAGAGGCGCGCGGTGGCGCTTGCGGAGCGCGGTGCGGCGCGTGCGCGTCGCGGGTGCCGTCGTGGTTGGTGGAGCGCCGGCCGTTCGGCCGGACGCGGGGTGCGAATGCGACGACGCGGCCTGGTGCGCAGAGGGGAGCCGGCAGCGGTGAGCGGCGATGCGAATCGAGGGTCGCGGTGCATGCGCTTCGGCAAGCGCGACGCGGGTGGTCGTCTTGGCAGGTGGAGCGCCGGCTGTTCGGCCGGACGCGGGGTGCGAATGCGACGACGCGGCCTGGTGCGCAGAGGGGAGCCGGCAGCGGTGAGCGGCGATGCGAATCGAGGGTCGCGGTGCATGCGCTTCGGCAAGCGCGACGCGGGTGGTCGTCTTGGCAGGTGGAGCGCCGGCTGTTCGGCCGGACGCGGGGTGCGAATGCGACGACGCGGCCTTGTGCGCAGAGGGGAGCCGGCAGCGGTGAGCGGCGATGCGTATCGAGGGTCGCGGTGCATGCGCTTCGGCAAGTGCGACGCGGATGGTCGTCTTGGCAGGTGGAGCGCCGGCTGTTCGGCCGGACGCGGGGTACGAATGCTACGACGCGGCCTTGTGCGCAGACGGGAGCCGGCAGCGGTGAGCCGCGATTCGATCCGTATCGAGGGACGCGGCCATGCGCTTTGGCAAGCGCGACGCGCATGGTCGTCTCGGCAGGTGGAGCGCCGGCTGTTCGGCCGGACGCGGGTTGCGAACACTACGACGCGGCGTTGCGCGCGGGCGCCAGCCGGCGAAGGCGGGCGGCGACGCGCGGCGGATCGCGTCGCCGCTCGGACGCTTCAGCGCGCAAGCGCGAGCGGACGCGGCGCGCTCGCATCGGCAAGCGCGACGCGCTCGGCCGCCGATTCGATGATGCCGCCGCCGAGGCACACGTCGCCGTCGTACAACACGGCCGACTGGCCCGGCGTGACCGCCCATTGCGCGGCGTCGAAGCGCAGCGAGAACTGGCCGTCGCCGTCGGCGGGGCCGACCGTGCACGGCGCGTCGGCCTGCCGGTAGCGCGTCTTCGCGCCGCACGCGAGCCCTTCGGCGGGCGCCTCGCCGGCGACCCAGCTCGGATTGCCGGCGACGAGCGTGGGCGACAGCAGCCACGGATGGTCGTGGCCCTGCACCACGTACAGCGTGTTCGACGGAATGTCCTTGGCGGCGACGAACCACGGTTCGCCGCTGCCGTCCCGGCTGCCGCCGAGGCCGATGCCCTTGCGCTGCCCGAAGGTGTAGAACGCAAGCCCGATGTGCTCGCCGACGATCTTGCCGTCGGGCGTTTTCATCGGGCCGGGCCGGGTCGGCAGATAGCGGTTCAGGAAATCGCGGAACGGCCGCTCGCCGATGAAGCAGATGCCGGTCGAATCCTTCTTCTTCGCGTTCGGCAGGCCGATCTGCGCGGCGATCTCGCGCACCTGCGTCTTCGGGATCTCGCCGAGCGGGAACAGCGTCTTCGACAGCTGGGCCTGGTTCAGCCGGTGCAGGAAGTACGACTGATCCTTCGTGTGGTCGTGCGCCTTGAGCAGCTCGAAGCGGCCGTCGCGCTCGCGCACGCGTGCATAGTGGCCGGTCGCGATCGTTTCCGCGCCGAGCGACATCGCATGATCGAGGAACGCCTTGAACTTGATCTCGGCGTTGCACAGCACGTCCGGATTCGGCGTGCGGCCGGCCGAGTATTCGCGCAGGAATTCGGCGAACACGCGGTCCTTGTATTCGGCCGCGAAGTTCACCGCTTCCACGTCGATGCCGATCAGGTCCGCGACCGAGACGACGTCGATCCAGTCCTGCCGGGTCGAGCAGTATTCGCCGTCGTCGTCGTCCTCCCAGTTCTTCATGAACAGGCCGATCACCTCGTAGCCCTGCTGCTTCAGCAGCCACGCGGTCACCGACGAATCGACGCCGCCCGACATCCCCACCACCACGCGACGCCCGCTCATTTGGCCTCCATCGGATTCAACCCGACGACGTCCGCGCGCGGCGCGACCGAATGGGTGTGCAGGACGTCGAGCGGCACCCGGCGTCCGGCCAGGTAGTCGTCGACGCCGCGCAGCACCGCCGGCGAACGATGCCGGTCGACGCAGGCGCGCAGTTCGCCGGCGTCGAGCCACAGCGTGCGCACGATGCCGTCGTCGAGCCGGTGGCCGGGCAGCGGCTCGCCCGCCGTGCCGCAGAACGTGAAGCGCAGGTAGGTCGCGCCCGCGCTCGCGGGGCGGTCGTAGTGGGCCAGATAGACGCCGACCAGCGCCGACGGCTCGAAGCGGCAGCCGGTTTCCTCGAGGGTTTCGCGGATCACGGCGTCGACGAGGGTTTCGCCGGCTTCGAGATGGCCGGCCGGCTGGTTGATGCGCAGGCCGGCGGAGGTGTGTTCTTCAATCACGAGAAAGCGCCCGTCGCGTTCGACGATCGCGGCGACCGTCACGTGCGGGGTCCAGATTTCGGGTTTCATAGCCGCGCATTTTACCGGTTGCGCGCGGGACCTGCCGGCCGCGTGCCGCCGCATTGCTCTGACCCCATGATGAACGACCAGGCACGGACCGCGCGGTTTGTCCAGAGGGCTGTGGTGCATCAAAGGGTCGGACTCCGGCGCGGCGTACGCTTTCGGTTAAAGTGGCGCGTGAAGAAACCAGCCGTTGCCTCGAGCCGGTCAGTCCGCAGTTGCCGTTCCGGCTCGCTTTCGCAGTCGAATACGAGAAACAGGAGGATCGACGATGCATATCGGAGTGCCTGGCGAGACGCGGGCGAACGAGGCGCGCGTGGCCGCGACGCCTGAAACGGTCAAGAAATACGTGGCCGCCGGCCATCGCGTGACGGTCGAGCGCGGCGCGGGCGAGCGGGCCAGTTTTCCGGACGTGACCTACGAGGCGGCCGGGGCGGCGCTGGGCGATGCGGCGGCCGCGCTGGGCGCCGAGCTGGTGCTCAAGGTCCAGGCGCCCACCGACGCCGAACTGGCGCACGTGACCCGCGGCGCGACCCTGGTCGGCATGCTCGACCCGTTCAATGCCGAGCAGGCGGGGCGGCTCGCGGCGGCGGGCGTGACGGGCTTCGCGCTGGAGGCCGCGCCGCGCACGACGCGCGCGCAGAGCCTGGACGTGCTGTCGTCGCAGGCCAACATCGCGGGCTACAAGGCGGTGCTGGTCGCGGCGGCGCTCTATCCGCGCTTCCTGCCGATGCTGATGACGGCGGCGGGCACCGTGAAGGCGGCGCGCGTGCTGATCCTCGGCGCGGGCGTCGCGGGCCTGCAGGCGATCGCGACCGCGAAGCGGCTCGGCGCGGTGATCGAGGCGTCCGACGTGCGGCCGGCGGTGAAGGAGCAGATCGAGTCGCTCGGCGCGAAATTCCTCGACGTTCCCTACGAAACCCAGGAAGAGCGCGACGCGGCGGAAGGCGTGGGCGGCTACGCGCGGCCGATGCCGCCGTCGTGGCTCACGCGCCAGGCGGCGCTGGTCCACGAGCGCGCGAAGCAGGCGGACATCGTGATCACCACCGCGCTGATTCCGGGGCGGGCCGCGCCGACGCTGATCTCGGCGGAGACGGTGCAGGCGATGAAGCCCGGCTCGGTGCTGGTCGACCTCGCGGCCGGCCGCGGCCCCGAGACCGACGGCCGGCGCGGCGGCAACTGCCCGCTGACGGTGGCCGACGAGGTCACGCGCACGCACGGCGTGACGATCGCGGGCTACACGAATCTCGCCGCGATGGTGCCGGCCGACGCGTCGGCGCTGTACGCACGCAACCTCGTCGATTTCCTGAAGTTGATCATCACCCAGGACGGGGCGCTCCAGATCGATCTGAACGACGACATCGTCGCCGCGACGCTTGTGTGTCGCGACGGCGAGGTCGTGCGCAAATAACGGGGAGGCGGCGATGGAATTGATCAATCACACGGTGATCAACGTGATCATCTTCGTGCTGGCGGTGTATGTCGGCTACCACGTGGTGTGGAACGTGACGCCCGCGCTGCACACGCCGCTGATGGCGGTGACCAACGCGATCTCGGCGATCGTGATCGTCGGCGCGATGCTGGCCGCCGCGCTGACGGTCGGCACGACCGGCAAGGTGTTCGGGGTGCTCGCGGTGGCGCTCGCGGCGGTCAACGTGTTCGGCGGCTTCCTCGTCACGCGGCGCATGCTCGAGATGTTCCGCAAGAAGGAGCCGAAGGGCGGCAAGGAGGGCGCGCGATGAGCATGAACGTCGTCACGCTGCTGTACCTCGTCGCGTCGGTGTGCTTCATCCAGGCGCTCAAGGGCCTGTCGAATCCGAAGAGCGCTAGACGAGGGAATCTATTCGGCATGACCGGCATGGCGATCGCGATCCTCACGACCGTCGCGCTGATCGTCAAGCAGGCCGCCTGGCTCGGCGCCAACCTGCCGCTCGGGCTCGGGCTCGTGCTCGGCGCGCTGGTGGTCGGCGGCGCGGTGGGCGCGGTGGTCGCCGCGCGCGTCGAGATGACGAAGATGCCGGAGCTGGTCGCGGCGATGCACTCGCTGATCGGTCTCGCCGCGGTCTGCATCGCCTACGCGGTGGTGTCGGAGCCCGAGGCGTTCGGGCTCGTGCCGCAGGGCGCGGACGCCGCGAACTTCATCCCGTACGGCAACCGGATCGAGTTGTTCATCGGCACCTTCGTCGGCGCGATCACGTTCTCGGGCTCGGTGATCGCATTCGGCAAGCTGTCGGGCAAGTACAAGTTCCGGCTGTTCCAGGGCGCGCCCGTGGTGTACGCGGGCCAGCACCTGCTGAACCTGCTGCTCGCGCTCGCGATGCTCGGCTTCGGCATCCTGTTCATGCTGACCCAGTCGTGGCTGCCGTTCATCGTGATGACGGCGCTCGCGTTCGCGCTCGGCGTGCTGATCATCATCCCGATCGGCGGGGCCGACATGCCGGTCGTGGTGTCGATGCTGAACTCGTACTCGGGCTGGGCGGCGGCGGGCATCGGCTTCTCGCTGAACAACCCGATGCTGATCATCGCGGGCTCGCTGGTCGGCTCGTCGGGGGCGATCCTGTCGTACATCATGTGCCACGCGATGAACCGCTCGTTCTTCAACGTGCTGCTCGGCGGGTTCGGCGCGGAGCCCGGCGCGGCGGCGGCGAGCGGCGGGCAGGAGCAGCGGCCGGTGAAGTCGGGCTCGGCCGAGGACGCGTCGTTCATGCTCGGCAATGCGGAATCGGTGGTGATCGTGCCCGGCTACGGCCTCGCGGTCGCGCGCGCGCAGCATGCGCTCAAGGAACTGACCGACAAGCTGATCGAGAAGGGCATCGACGTGCGCTACGCGATCCACCCGGTCGCGGGCCGGATGCCGGGGCACATGAACGTGCTGCTCGCGGAAGCCGAGGTGCCGTACGAGATCGTGCACGAGATGGAGGACATCAACGGCGAGTTCGGCCAGGTCGACGTGGTGCTCGTGCTGGGCGCGAACGACGTGGTGAATCCGGCGGCGAAGAACGATCCGAAATCGCCGATCGCGGGGATGCCGATCATCGAGGCGTACAAGGCGCGCACGGTGATCGTCAACAAGCGCTCGATGGCGGCCGGCTACGCGGGGCTCGACAACGACCTGTTCTACATGGACAAGACGATGATGGTGTTCGGCGACGCGAAGAAGGTGATCGAGGACATGGTGAAATCGGTCGAGTGACGCTGGGCGCCCGGCTAGCCGCGACGGCTGGCCGGGCCGCGCAGCAGCAGCACGGCTGCGTATGCGAGCACGCACAGCCCGGGGAACACCCCGAGCGGATACAGCGGAATATCCTCGAGCGGCAGCGCGACGCGGATGCCGGTGTCGTTCGTGATGCCGGTGAAGGCCGTCGCGCGGGCGTGCAGCACCACGAAACACAGCGCGCTCGCGCCGCCCGCGATCAGCGCGAGCCCCAGGTAGGCGTAGAGCGCATCGCGCGCCGCCTGCGCGCGCCGCCGGCAGGCGACCAGCGCCGCGCCCACCGAGAAACCCAGGAATCCGAACGATGCCAGCGTGGCGGAGCGGTGCGCGAACACGCCGTTCGGCTCGTCGGTGATGAACGAGACGCTGCCCGCCTCGGCGTCGATGAGCGCGGCGAGCAGCCCGTCGTACATCAGGTTGCCCGCGAGCGGGAACAGCGCGGCGAGCGCGATCGGCACCAGGGGGGCGATGCTGGGATTCGATTGGGTCATGGCGACGTCGCGGCTTGGTTGGGTGGCGGAAGCGGGCTGCCGGCCGGGCCGCGCGCGCCCGACGCGCACGGCCGGCGCGGCCGGTCGGGAGGCGCGGGCGCGCCGAAGCCCGGCCGCCAGCATACCGTATGCGGAGGGCGGGATCGCGTTGTCGGGACGGGGCGGCAGGGTATGGCCATCGCGATGGGCGTTCGCAAAGGAGCTTTCCTTTTAGGCTCTTGCGCGATCGAGATAAATGGGACCGGTCTTAAATCGTCGCCCGCGCCGGCCGTGCGTGGCCGGTCCGCCGCGCGTGCTTCAGTGCATCGGCGGCGCGTCGGCGGCGCGCAGGAAGTCCGCGAGCCGGCGGCCGGGTTCGTCCGGGTAGGGCTCGTGCACGGTCACGTCGCCCATGCGCGCGACGTCGAAATTGCGGAACGCGCCGCGCAGCTCGCACCACGCGCAGATGGTCCAGCGGCCGCCCCAGTACACGAGCCCGAGCGGCCAGACGCGCCGTTCCGTGTGGGCGCCGAGCCGGTCGCGATAGGGGAAGCTGACCACGCGGCGCCGGTCGACCGCCTCGTGGATCGCGTCGACCTTCTCCGAGAACGCGCGGTCGACGTGGAACGACGGTGCGAACACGGCGAGGCGATCGAGCGCGGCGCGCTTGTCGGCGGGCATCGCCGACGCGATCTTGGCGAGCGCGGACCGCGCGCCGCCCGCGAAGCGCGCGCCGCCCCAGGTTTCGAGCATGCGCGCGCCGGCCGCGAGCGCGGCCAGCTCCTCGGCGGTGAAGGTGAGGGGCGGCAGGCTCGCGGTGCGGTTCAGGCGGTAGCCGATGCCCGCCTCGCCTTCGATCGGCACGCCGGACAGCTGCAGATCCCGCACGTCGCGGTAGACGGTGCGCAGCGAGACCGACAGCCAGTCGGCGAGCTGCTGCGCGGTCGTCAGCCGGCGGCCGCGCAGCAGCTCGGCAATCTGGAACAGGCGGTCGGCGCGGCGCGTCATCGCAACGTCTCGGTGGGGGCGGCGGGGGAACTGCCGCGATGATAGCGCCCGGCGGCGGGGTTCAGCTGCATTTCGGCGCGTGCAGGCCGACGCGGTTGCCTTCCGTGTCGATCAGGTAGCCGATGTAGCCGTACTGGTTCGGCAGCTCGACCACCGCGCCCTGCACGAGGCCGCCCGCGCGCTTCGCGCGCTCGAGCGCGGGCGTGACCGCCGCGCCTGCGTTCAGGTAGATGATCGCGCCGTCCGCGCCGGGCTTGAAGTGCTGCGGGTCGTAGACGATCGAGCCGCCGGTCGTCGCCTCCTCGTGGCCGAACACCGCCATCGGCACGCCGCCGATCACCTCGCGCTGCAGCGTGGTCTGGAGCACGGTCTCGTAGAACCGGATCGCGCGATCGAAGTCGATCGACGGAATATCGAACCAGGCGATCGCGCGTTCGGGGGTGGCTGCTGTCATGGTGAACTCCTTGGAGGTGGGGCGCTCGCCCGGGAAACCCGCTTGGCACGGCGCCGGATGCGCAGTGTGCGTGGGGGCTGCTGACAGCGTGGTGTCAGCAGCATGCGGCCGCGCGTGGGCCGCCCGGACGCGTGGCGTCGACCGTCCGACGGGCGTATGCGACTAACGGGCTAGTGCCGAATCGACGGGATGGCGCTGCGCATGGATTGCAGCAAAGAAAGGCAGGTGTAAGCGAGCGAAAAGTCGCAGGCGGGGCGTGTCCTGGTCGTCGCGCATCGCGCGGCGTCGCGGCCCGGCAGGTGCGCGACGCGGCAAGCGGCGTGCGCTGTCCGGAGGGGGCCGGAGCGGCGGTTTCGCGCGAAACCGCCGCCGGGAGAAGGCGGGCTTGGCCGTGCGCCGCTCACGTCCCGAGGACGCGCGGCGCGCGCGCCGTTACGCCTCGCTGCTGGCCGCGGGCCGTTGGCGCACGCTGCCCGCGATCAGGTCGAAGCGGAACAGCCGGCATTCGAGCGCGCCGTTGAAGAGCGGCGTCTTCGCCGATTCGCGCAGGCGCAGCTGGCCCGGCAGCGTCCGGTCGGAGCTCAGCAGGAAGGCGCGCCAGCCCGTGAAGCGCTGCTTGAGCGCGTCGCCGAGCGCCTGGAAGAACTCGGCGTCGGGTTGTTCCTCGTGCGTGCGGCGGAACGCGTCGTCGCTGCCGCGATTGCGGCCGGTCTCGCGTGCATCGCCGCGCGGGCCGCGGCCGCGCACCTCGATCCGCTCGCCGTACGGCGGGTTCGCGATGATCAGGCCGGCGTCCGCGCACGGCGGCGTCATGCCGCGCGCATCGACCTGCTTGAGCCACAGCGACGGCACGCCGGCCCGCTCGATGTTCGCGCGCGCCTTCTCCAGCATGTCGCCCGAGATGTCGCTGCCGAAGATCGGCACGCTGTCGCGCCGCCCGCGCGCCGCGCGCTTGGCGTCCTGCGCGGCGACCTTGAGGCCCTGCCACGCGCCGATGTCGTACTGCTTGAGCTTCTCGAAGCCGAAGCGGCGCTCGACCCCCGGCGCGACATCGAGCGCGATCTGCGCCGCCTCGGCGAGGAAGGTGCCGCTGCCGCACATCGGGTCGTAGAGCGGCGTGTCGGGCGTCCAGCCCGCGATCCGCAGGATCCCGGCCGCGAGGTTCTCGCGCAGCGGCGCCGCACCCTTGTCGAGCCGCCAGCCGCGCTTGAACAGCGGCTCGCCCGAGGTGTCGAGGTACAGCGTGCACTCGGTCGCGGTCAGGAACGCGAACACGCGCACGTCGGGCTGCGCGGTGTCGATGCTCGGGCGCGCGCCGGTCTTCTCGCGCAGCCGGTCGCAGATCGCGTCCTTGACGCGCAGCGTGGCGAATTCGAGGCTCTTGAGCGGCGACTTGATCGCGGTGATGTCGACCCGCAGCGTCTGGGTGGCCGCGAACCAGCGCTCCCACGGCTGCTCGAGCGCGAGGCCATAGATGTCCTGTTCGCTCCGGTAGGGCCGGTGGGCGATCTTGAGCAGGACCCGGCTCGCGATCCGCGAATGCAGGTTGGCGGCCATTCCGGCCGCCCAGGTGCCGCGGAAATGGACGCCGCCCGGCACCTGGGCGCCCGCCTCGAACGGCGCGCCGCCGAGGCGGCGCGCGCCGATCTCGGCGATCTCGGCGGCAAGCACCGCTTCGAGCCCGCGCGGGCAGGGGGCGAAGAAATCGAACAGGGAAGGGGAGGACATAGGAGGGGACGGGACGGACAAAAGTACGCCATTGTACGCGGGGCGGCGGCCGTCCCCGCGCCGCCGCCCCGCCGCCCGCTCAATGCGAGCCGGATTCGCGCGCGGGCGCGCCGCGCGGGCCGGTCGGCCAGACGAGGCTCAGCGGATTCGCGAGCACGGCGCGGCCGACCGCGGCGACGAGCGCGCGCACCTTGGTCGGGCGCAGCGCGCGCGAACGCACGGCCATCGTGAAGGCGAGCGCGAAGCTCACCGCGACGTTCAGGATCGCCATGCTGAACACGCCGGCCACGGCCCACCACAGTTCGGCCGTGTGCAGCGTGTTCTTGCCGAGCACGCCGAGCGCGACGCCGATCGAGCCCGCGCTCAGCGTCACGTGGCGCACCTCGAACGAGAACGCGAAGGCGCTGATGATGGCCGGCACGAGGCCGAGCATCAGGCCGAGGCCGACGTTGCCGATCACGCCCGCGACGTTCGAGCGGCAGAAGTGCGCGAGCTTCGCCGCGCCCGCGACCCCGAGGGTCATGCGCAGGCGGCGGTTGTAGGTCAGCGCGTCGCCGACGCGGTGCAGCACGAACCAGTTGTCGGCCCAGCCGGCGAGCAGGCTCGACGCCCACAGCAGCACGCCGGTGAGCGCCGCGTAGATCGGCGTCGGGCCGAACAGCGAGAACGACTGCAGGGTCGCGTGCGCCTTCTGCGGCGAGATCACGTTCGCGTGCAGCACCGTGCTCGCGAACATCTGCACCGCGAAGCACACGGGCAGCACCACCAGCACGTTGCCCGAGATCGCGGCCGCCTGGGTGCGGATCAGCGCGACCACCGACGCGACGAACTGGCGGATCCCTTCCTCATGGCCGATGTCGTCGAGTTCGCGCGCGATCGTCGGCGCGGTCATCGCGGGCTGCTTGGTCGCGAGCGAGAAATGCAGGAAGTGCATGAGGATGAAGCTCGCCGCGTAGTTGATGCCGGCCAGCATGCCCTCGAGCATCGACTGCAGGTGCGCGCCCGTGATCCAGAACTTGATGCACACCGTCGCGACCGTCACGAGGCCGCCGCCCGCCGCCATGCGCAGCATCTTCAGGTACTCGTCGCGGCCGCGCGAGATGTAGTGTTCGCCCGTGTCGGCATTGGTCTCGACCAGCTTGCGCGCGAACAGCGAGAAATTGCTGCGCACCAGATGCGAGACGCTCTGGCTGTTCTGGTTCGCGTCGACCAGCTCCGCGGTCAGGTGCGCGAGCCCGCGCAGATCCTCGCGCGCCATCCACGCGTTGAGCAGCGATTCGGCGCGCTGGATCCGCATGCGCATGCGCTCGACCTGGAACACGATGTCGACCGACACGCCGTTGCGATACAGGTGCGCGAACACGTTGTCGACCGCGCGCCGGCAGTCGTCGAGCAGCACCCGCAGATAGTTCACCTCGTGCAGCAGCTTGCTCGCGTCGCCGCCTTCCTCGACGGTCGCATGCGCGGTCTCGACCGCGAGCATCGCGCGGGTCAGGCGGTAGAACGGCTGGGCTTCGAGCGGCGTCTGGTCGTCGTCGTCGGACAGCCGGCTGCGCACCGTCTGCGACAGCCCGGTCGAGCTGATCTGGCAGGTCAGGTTGTGCAGCGCGGTCAGCAGATCGCGCGAGAACGAGCCCGGCTGGTGGCGCTCCTTGTCGGTCACGTCGTGCTCGAACAGCTCGCGCAGGCGTGCGAGCAGGTCGTCGGGCAGCGCGTCGATCCACGCGGCGTCGTCGGGCGCGGGGAACATCAGCGTGAACAGCGCGGACAGTTCGCGCCGGTTCGGCGCGGGCGGGATCAGCGATGAGTCGATCCGCTCGAACAGCGCGCCGAAGAAGCCGGAATGCACGGGCATGCCGGCGTCGCACAGCAGCGCGATGCCGTCGCTTTCGCGCAGCGCCGCGCGAAGGATGCGCGCGACATTGCTCTTCCATTCGGGATTGCGGTCCAGCACGTGGAACACGTAGCGTAGCCGCGCGTGCGCGACGTAGCTGCGCTCGGCGTCGTCGCCGGCGCCGGACGCGGCGGACGGCGTGCCGCCGCTGCTGCGATGCAGCCAGTGCGCCAGCTCGATCAGCCATTCGCTGCGTTCCGCGTAGGCCGCGTCGGCGTTCGCGGTGGCGAGGAGCGCATCCAGCTGGTGGCCGGCATTGCGCGACGCGCGCCACTTCTTGATCAGGGTCGTCAGGGAACGAAACATAAACGGGAGAGGTCGGGGGCCCCGGAGGGCGGGATGCTTCGGACGTCGCGCCGGGCGTGGCCGGCGCGGTGGGGCGGCGTCGCGGCCCGGCCGGGGGCCGGATCGTGCGCGGGCGTCGACGGATTGTCGCCCCAAGGCGCGTAGGATCGTCAATCGCGCCGAAAAACGCAAGGCGACTGTTTGGCCGCGCATGCGTTCGGCGTCAGTCCGAAAAAATTGCAGAACATGGACGCCGGCGCGTCCGGGCGTCATTGCGGCGCGGCGGGGCCGCCTTCGGGCGCCGCCGGGCAAGCGGCGCGGGGCGCGGCCGAAGCGCTCTTCGCGGGCGTCGGCGCGGCCGCGAGCGTGCGCACTCCGAGCGCGATCTGCGCGGCCAGCGCGCCGAGCGCCTGCCGATGGCCGCCGACGAGCGCGTCGAAGCCCGGCTTCACCGGCTCGGCGAACACGCTGCGGCAGGTCATGACCGCCTGGCCGGGCAGCGCGCGCACGCTCCACACCGCATCGAGCACGGTCTGCTCGCCGGGCCACGATTCGAAGCGCTGCACGTCCAGGCTGACGCGGTAGACCGGCACGCCGGGCGGGGCCGCCGAGCCGGCGACATCGATCGTGCCGAGCCGCGCGGTGAGCGCCGCCGACAGCGCGCGCCGGATCTCGTCGGCGGGCGGCGACGCCCAGCGTTCCTGTTCGAGCACGTCGACCTGCGCGACGCTCTTCTGCACCACGAACTGGCTGCGCGCCACCTGCTCGGGCACGTTGACGGCCGGCACCTGGATCAGGAGCGGCGGGTTCGCGGGCAGGCTGCGGCCCGCCGTGACGGTGTCGGGCGTCAGCGTATAGAAGCGCGCGGGCGGCGAGGAACAGGCCGACAGCGCCGCGCCGAGCGCGGCGGCGGCGAGGGCGCGCGCGGCGCCGCGGGCAAGCCGGTCAGGATGGCGGATCATTTCTTGTCTCCGGGTTTGCCTTGCAGCAACGATTCGGGGTGCCGTTCGAGGTAGTCGGACAGCGCGTTCAGCGATTGCAGCGTGCGCGTCAGCTCCTTCAGCGCGCCGCGCACGTCGGACTGCAACGGCGAATCCTGCTGCAGCGTCGCCTCGGCGGTCGCGAAGGTCTGCTTGGCGGCCGACAGCGTGTCGCGCGCCTCGGGCGCGACCTGCGTGTCGAGCTGCTTGAACAGCTTGTCGGCGTTCTTGAGCGTCTCGTTCAGGTTGTTGCCGATCTGGTCGAACGGCACCTTGTTGAGCTTCTTCGCGATGTCGGCGACCTGCAGCTGCAGCTCGTCGAGCGTGTTCGGCACGGTCGGCAGTTCGACCGGCTGGCGCGTCGGATCGATCTTCACGGGCGCGGCCTTCGGGAAGAAGTCGAGCGCCACGTACAGCTGGCTCGTCAGCAGGTTGCCGGTGCGCAGCTGCGCGCGCAGGCCGTGCTGGATCAGCCGCCTCAGGATCTCGCCGCGCTCCGCCTCGCCGCGCTTCTGGATCGCATCGCGGAAACGCTTGCCGAGCCGCTCCGGATAGAGATTGAGCGTGACCGGCATCATGAACGACCGGGTGGCCGGATCGAAGTCGATCCCGATGCTGGTCACCTGGCCGAGCTCGATACCGCGGAAGTCGACCGGCGCGCCCACCGCGAGCCCGCGCAGCGACTGGTTGAAGTTCAGCACCACCTGGACCGGCGCGCCGTCCGGGGCGCGCATCGCGTCCGCCTCGTCGGAGCCGAGCCGGAAGGTCGTGTTGTTCGGCGCGTTCGCGCCGGCCGTCTGGTCCGCGGGCGCCTGGAACGCGATGCCGCCGAGGATCACGGTCGCGAGCGACTGCGTGTTGAGCTTCAGGCCGCTCGAATCGAGCCGCAGGTCGACGCCGCTCGCCTGCCACCAGCGCGAGTTCAGGCCGACGTACTGATCGTACGGCGCGTTCACGAACACGTTGAAGGTCACGCCCGTGCCTTCCTTGTCGAGCGAGAAGCCGACCACCTGGCCGACCTGCACGCGCCGGTAGTAGACGGGCGAGCCGATGTCGATCGAGCCGAGCGAATCGCCGCGCAGCACATAGGAGGTGCCCTTCTGGTCGCCCGTGACGGCGGGCGGGGATTCGAGCCCGCTGAAGTTCTTCTCGGTGTCCTGCGAGCGGCCCGCGTCGACGCCGATGTAGGCGCCCGACAGCAGGGTGCTGAGACCCGACACGCCGCTCGCGCCGACCCGCGGCCGCACGACCCAGAAGCGCGAGCCCTTCACCGCGAAATCTTCCGACTCCTTCTTGAGCTGCACGTCGACGAGCACGTGCGACAGGTCTTTCGACAGCGTGATCGCCTTGACCATGCCGATCTCGACGTCCTTGTACTTGACCTGGGTCTTGCCGGGTTCGAGGCCCTCGGCGTTGCGGAAGCTGATCGTGATCTCGGGGCCGCGTTCGAGGACCGACTTGACGACGAGGCCGATGCCGATCAGCGCGGCGACGAGCGGCACGAGCCAGACGAGCGACGGCAGCCAGCCGGAGCGGTGCGTGATGACGGGCTCGGGCGGGGGCGTCGGTTGGCCGCCCCCCGCATTCGGCGCCTGGTGCGGGTCTTGCGGACTATTCATGATGATTCCCTGAGGTTTCGACGGGGTCCCAGATGAGGCGGGGATCGAACTGCATCGAGGCGAGCATGGTCAGGATCACGACCGCGCCGAAGGCGAGCGCGCCGGGGCCGGCGGTGATCACGGCGAGCGAACGGAAGTGGACCAGCGCGACGGTCATGGTGACGACGAAGACGTCGAGCATCGACCAGCGGCCGATGCGTTCGACGAGCCGGTACAGCTTGATGCGCTGCATCGGCCGCCACGCCGAGCGGCGCTGCGCGGTGGTCGCGAGGATCACGAGCACGCCGAGCTTGAGCATCGGCACGAGCACGCTCGCGACGAACACGATGACGGCGAGCGGCCACTCGCCGGACACCCAGAAATAGACGACGCCGCTCATGATCGTGTTGTCCTGCACGCCGACGATCGAGGTGGTGCGCATGATCGGCAGCAGGTTCGCGGGGATGTAGAGGATCACCGCGGCGAGCAGCAGCGCCCAGGTGCGGTTGATGCTGTTCGGGATCCGCAGGTGCAGCGCGGCGCCGCAGCGCGCGCAGGGCTCGCCGGCGGGGTTGCGCAGCTTTTGCACGTGGCCGCACGCATGGCAGCTCGCGTGGCCCGAGCGGGCGGCGCTCAGCGGGCTCACCGGACGGCTGCCTTGCCGCCGCCGGCGGCGGGCGCGGCGCGGCGCGCGTCGAGGTCGTCGGCGAGATCCCACAGGGTGCGCGGGTCGAACATCACGACGACGGCGAGCATCAGCGTCAGCGCGGCGAAAGCAAACAGCGCCGCTTCGGGGATCACGCGCGCGAGGCTCACCATCTTGACGATGGTGACGAGAACGCCGAGCATGAAGACCTCGATCATCCCCCACGGGCGGACGAGCTGGATCGCGCGCAGCACGCGGTTGAAGCCGGGCGGCACGTAGCCCGCGCGCAGCGGGAACAGCAGATAGAGCAGCGCGGCCAGCTCGATCAGCGGGAACAGCAGCGTCGAGCAGAACACCATCGCGGCGACGATCCGCATGTCCTGGTTCCACAGCGTCTCGAGCGCGCCCATCAGCGTGGTGCGCACGCGCATGCCGTTGAGATCCATCTCGAGAATCGGGAAAGCCTGCGCGATCAGGAAGGTGATCAGCGCGCCGAGCGTGAGCGCGCAGATCTTTTCGATCTGTGTCGAGGTGTTGCGGTAGAGCAGCCCGTCACAGCGCGGGCAGCGCGCGATCTGTTTGCCGCTCAGGCGCGGTTTGTGCAACAGTGCGTCGCATTCGTGACAGGCAATCAGGTCGTTTCTATCCATATGGAGCATGGTTGCGCGGTGTCGTGGGCGACGGGCGGGCAGGCTGGAACCCGCGCCAATCTTACCAAATGGCGCTTTTCGCGGGGCTGGAGGCGTGCTTCGGCCGCCCGCCCGGGCAGCGGCCTGGATGACAGAATCGTCATTTTTGCATGCCTGCTGCTGCCCGCAGGTTGAGGTAGCATGGCGGCCTTGACCTTGTGCGGCGCGGCTGCGCTCCGCCGGTCCGGCTTTTCGCTCACCTGAGGAACCCATGGCATCGAGTCCCGTCCCCGCGCCGACATCGTACACGCGCACCGCGATCGCGCTGCACTGGCTGATCGCGCTCCTGATCGTCTGCGGCTTCGCGCTCGGCTGGGTGATGACGGACATTCCCGGCTTCACGCCGACCAAGCTCAAGTACTACTCGTGGCACAAGTGGCTCGGCGTGACGGTGTTCGCGCTCGCGATCCTGCGGCTGCTGTGGCGCGCGACCCATGTGCCGCCGCCGCTCGCGAACACCATCCCGGCGCTGCAGCGGTTCGGCGCGCATGCCGTGCACGTCCTGCTGTACCTGCTGATGTTCGCGATCCCGCTGAGCGGCTACCTGTACAGCTCGGCGTCGAACATCCCGGTGGTGTACCTCGGCATCGTCCCGCTGCCGCGCCTGATCGACCCGGATCCGGCGCTCAAGGAACTGCTGAAGACGCTGCACGTGACGCTCAACTACGGCCTGCTGGCGCTCGTCGCGCTGCACGCGGCGGCGGCCGTCAAGCACCAGTGGCTCGATCGCGACGGCGTGCTGTCGCGCATGCTTCCCTTTCTCAAGTAAGGATCGTCCATGAAAACTCCGTTCGTCCGCCCCCTGGCCGCGCTGTTCGTCACCGCCGCGCTCGTCGCCTCCGCCTCCGCGCTCGCGCAGGTCGACCTGGCGAAGAGCAAGGTTTCCGCCGTGTCGAAGCAGATGAACGTGCCGACCGAAGGCGTGTTCAAGAAGTTCAGCGCGCAGATCAAGTTCGACCCGGCCAAGGCCGCGCAGGGCAGCGCGCAGGTGACGATCGACGTCGCGAGCTATGATCTCGGCGACAAGATGTACAACGATCAGGTCGCGGGCAAGGAGTGGTTCGACGCGAAGACGTACCCGCAGGCGACCTTCGCGTCGTCCGCGATCGCGCCCGCGGGCGGCAACAAGTACAACGTCACGGGCAAGCTGACCATCAAGGGTCACGCCGAGACGATCACGGTGCCCGTGACCGTCACGCAGAACGGCGCGACGCAGACCTTCGACGGCGTGCTGCCGATCAAGCGCTCGGCGTACGCGATCGGGACGGGCGAATGGAAGGACACGTCGGTCGTCGCCGACGAGGTGCAGATCAAGTTCCACATCGTTGCCGCGAAGTAATCGCGCGGCGCGCATTTGCAGCAACCGTTGCGCCGTTCGAGAGGCGGCGCCGTCACAAGGAGAGAGAGTTGAAGAAACATCTGATGATCGCGGCCGGTGCGCTCGCCGCTGCGCTGTCGTGCTCGGCGTTCGCTGAATCGGCCACCTACCAGTTCGATCCGAGCCATACGTATCCGAGCTTCGAGGCCGATCACTTCGGCGGCCTGTCGGTGTGGCGCGGCAAGTTCGACACCTCGAGCGGCACCGTGACGCTCGATCGCGCGGCGAAGACGGGCACCGTCGAGGTGACGACCAAGATCGCCTCGATCCATACCGGCAGCGCCAAGCTCGACGAGCATCTGCAGACCGCGGACTTCTTCGATGCCGCGAAGTACCCGGACGCGGTCTACAAAGGCACGATCAAGTTCGAGGGCGACAAGCCGTCGAAGGTGGTCGGCAACCTGACGCTGCACGGCGTGACCAAGCCGCTCACGCTCGACATCGAGTCGTTCAAGTGCATGCCGCATCCGATGCTCAAGCGTGAAGTGTGCGGCGTCGACGCGGAAGGCGAATTCAACCGCGACGACTTCGGTCTCGATTACGGCAAGCAGTACGGCTTCAAGATGAAGACGAAGCTGCTGATCACGGCCGAGGCGGTCAAGCAGTAAGCCGCATCGCGCCCGCCCAGCGCCGCCGCGTCCGGATCCGGACGCGGCGGTTTGCTTTTGGGGCGCGGAATATTGCCGCTCGGCCGGCGTGGGGCGCCCTTATAATTTTTGCGCGGCGCGATCCGCCACGACACACCCAACGACACACCCATACACGATCCAGGAGACCCGCATGCGCGTTACGCCCGTCGCTGTCCCATCCGTCGTTGCCGTTTCGCCGCGCGTGTGGCGCGCCGTCGTGGCCGCGTCGATCGGCAATGCGCTCGAATGGTTCGATCTCGTCGTGTACGGTTTCTTCGCCGTCACGATCGCGAAGCTGTTCTTCCCGACGGGCGACGACACCGTATCGCTGCTGCTGACGCTCGGCACCTTCGGCGCGTCGTTCGTGATGCGCCCGCTCGGCGCGATCGTGCTCGGCGCCTACGCGGACCGCGTGGGCCGCAAGGCGGCGCTCACGCTGTCGATCCAGCTGATGATGGCGGGCACCCTGATCATCGCGGTGCTGCCGACCTACGCGACGATCGGCATCGCCGCGCCCCTGATCCTGGTGTGCGCGCGGCTCTTGCAAGGCTTCTCCGCCGGCGGCGAGTTCGGCAGCGCGACCGCGTTCCTCGCCGAACACGTGCCGGGGCGGCGCGGCTTCTTCGCCAGCTGGCAGATCGCGAGCCAGGGCCTGACGACGCTCCTGGCCGCGCTGTTCGGCACCTTCCTCAACGCCGGGCTGTCGGGCGCGCAGATGATGGCGTGGGGCTGGCGGGTGCCGTTCTGCTTCGGGCTGCTGCTCGGGCCGGTCGCGTACTACCTGCGCAGGCGGGTCGACGAGACGCCGGAATTCCTCGCGGCGGCCGGCAGCGCGCGGCCGCTGCGCGATACGCTGGCGTCGCACAAGGCGCGGCTCGCGACGGCGGTCGGCGTGATCGTGCTCGGCACCGTGGCGACCTACCTCGTGCTGTTCATGCCGACCTACGGCGTCAAGGAGCTGAAGCTCGCGCCGTCCGCCGCGTTCGCGGCGATTCTCGTCGTCGGCGTGATCCAGACCGTGCTCGCGCCGCTCGTCGGCCACTGGTCGGATCGCCACGGCGCCGTGACCGTGATGCTCGCGCCCGCGTGCGCGCTCCTCGTGCTGATCTATCCGGCGTTCGCGTGGCTCGTCGCGCGGCCGTCGTTCGCCACGCTGATCGCGGTGCAGGCGGGGTTCGCGGTGCTGATGACCGGCTATTTCTCCGCGCTGCCGGGGCTGCTGTCCGAACTGTTCCCGGTCGAGACGCGCACCACCGGGATGTCGCTCGCGTACAACCTCGCGGTCACGCTGTTCGGCGGCTTCGGGCCGTTCATCATCGCCTGGCTGATCGGCGCGACGGGCCTGCCGACCGCGCCGAGCTTCTACCTGATGTTCGCGGCGGTCATCAGCATCGCGGCGCTCGCGGTGCTGCGCAGGCGCTTCGGCATGCGTTGAGCGCGGGGCGGGTCAAAGAAAAAGGCCGGTTCGCATCGAACCGGCCTTCGGGGACCCGGGTGGGGGCGGCGCTTAAACCTGCGCGCCCGCGTTCGGATCGTTCGGATCGTGCGCGGACTTCCTGTCCTTCACGAGATCCTCGCGGCGGATGCCGAGCCACATCGCGAGCGAGCCCGCGACGAACACCGACGAGTAGATGCCGAACATGATGCCGACCGTCAGCGCGAGCGCGAAGTAGTGCAGCGTCGGGCCGCCGAAGAAGAACATCGACAGCACCATCATTTCCGTCGAGGTGTGCGTGATGATGGTGCGCGACATCGTGCTCGTGATCGCGTGGTTGATCACTTCCGGGACCGTCATCTTGCGCTCGCGGCGGAAGGTCTCGCGGATCCGGTCGAAGATGACGACCGACTCGTTGACCGAGTAGCCGAGCACCGCGAGGATCGCGGCCAGCACCGACAGCGAGAACTCCCACTGGAAGAACGCGAAGAAGCCGAGAATGATCACCACGTCGTGCAGGTTCGCGATGATGCCGGCGACCGCGTACTTCCATTCGAAGCGGAACGACAGGTAGATCACGATGCCGATCACGACGCAGAGCAGCGCGAGCATGCCGTCGGTCGCCAGCTCCTTGCCGACCTGCGGGCCGACGAACTCGACGCGCTGCAGCTGCACGTCGGCGTTCTGCGCCTTCAGGCCCGCCATCACCTGATCGCTCTGCTGCGCGGACGTGAGCCCCTGCTTGAGCGGCAGGCGGATCAGTACGTTGCGCGAGGTGCCGAAGTTCTGCACCTGCGCGTCCGGGTAGCCGAGCGAGCCGAGCGTCGCGCGCACCGGTTCGAGCTGCGCGGTCTGCTGGTACTGCACTTCGATCACGGTGCCGCCCGTGAACTCCACGGACAGGTGCAGGCCGCGATGGAACAGGAAGAACACGGCGGCCAGGAACGTCACGAGCGAAACCACGTTGAAGACCAACGCGTGCCGCATGAACGGAATGTCTTTACGGATGCGGAAAAATTCCATGTGCGTCTCCGGCGCTTATTGGGGCGAACCCGGTTTCTTCGGCGGCAGGCCGGCCTCGGTGCGGCGCCGGGCGACCGGCTTGCCGGCGCGCGGCGCGCTCTTGCGGGCGGCGTCGGCGAGCGCGTTCACCGCCTCGGCGGCGTCGCTGTTCGCGTCCTGGCCGAGATAGGGGGCGGCGCCCGCCGCGTCGGCCGGCTTCCACACCTGGCCGATCGCGAGCGACTTGAGCTTCTTGCGGCCGCCGTACCAGAGGTTCACGAGGCCGCGCGAGAAGAACACCGCGGAGAACATCGAGGTCAGGATGCCGAGGCAGTGCACGATCGCGAACGCGCGGACCGGGCCCGAACCGAACGCGAGCAGCGCGAGGCCGGCGATCAGCGTCGTGACGTTCGAGTCGAGAATGGTCGCCCACGCGTGCGCGTAGCCCTGCTGGATCGCGATCTGCGGCGATGCGCCGGCGCGCAGCTCCTCGCGGATCCGCTCGTTGATCAGCACGTTCGAGTCGATCGCCATGCCGAGCGCGAGCGCGATGGCGGCGATGCCGGGCAGCGTGAGCGTGGCCTGCATCATCGACAGCACCGCGATCAGCAGCAGCAGGTTCACCGACAGGCCGATCACCGACACGATGCCGAACAGCATGTAGTAGGCGGCCATGAACACGGCGATCGCGACGAAGCCCCAGATCACCGAATGGACGCCCATCTTGATGTTGTCGGCGCCGAGGCTCGGGCCGATCGTGCGTTCCTCGATGATCTCCATCGGCGCGGCGAGCGAACCGGCGCGCAGCAGCAGCGCGAGGTCGGCCGCGGCCTGCGGGGTCGGCTGGCCGGTGATCTGGAAGCGGTCGCCGAGTTCGGACTGGATCGTCGCGACCGTCAGCACCTCGCCCTTGCCCTTCTCGAACAGCACCATCGCCATCGGCTTGCCGATGTTGTCGCGCGAGGTCGAGCGCACCGAGCGGCCGCCCGCCGCGTCGAGGCGGATATTGACGGCGGGGCGCTGGTGATCGTCGAAGCCGGCCGACGCGTCGATGATGCGGTCGCCGGTGAAGATCACCTGCTTGCGCAGCAGCACGGGCGTCTGGCCGTTCTGCATGAACAGCTCGTCGCCCGGCGGGACCGGATCGGTCGCGCTCTTCGGATAGGTGTTGAACGGATCGGCGAGGCGCGCCTCGAGGGTCGCGGTACGGCCGATGATGTCCTTCGCCTTCGCGGTGTCCTGCACGCCCGGCAGCTCGACCACGATGCGGTCGGCGCCTTGCTGCTGCAGGATCGGCTCGGACACGCCGAGTTCGTTCACGCGGTTGTGCAGCGTGGTCAGGTTCTGCTTGAGCGCGGCGTCTTCGACCGCCTTCTGCACCGCCGGCGCGAAGGTGCCGACCACCTGGTAGCTGCCGTTGCCCGAGCGGGTCGCCCATTGCAGTTCGCTGACCGACGAGGCGAGCAGCTTGCGCGCGTCCTCGGCCGTGTCCTGGTCGGCGAAGTTCGCGACCACCGACTGATCGACGCGGTTCACGCCGCCGTCGCGCAGGCCCTTGTCGCGCAGCAGCGTGCGGGCGTCGGAGGCGTCGGAGTCGAGCTTCTTGGTGAGCGCGCCGGTCATGTCGACCTGGAGCAGGAAGTGGACGCCGCCGCGCAGGTCGAGGCCGAGATACATCGGCAGCGCGTGCAGGGCGGTCAGCCAGCGCGGCGACGCGCTTTGCAGGTTCAGCGCGACGACGTATTGCGGATCGCTGGGATCGGCATTGAGCGTCTTTTGCAGCAGATCCTTCACGCGCAGCTGGGTATCGGTGTCCTTGAGCCGCACGCGGATGTTCGCGTTGCTCGAGCTCGTGTCGAACGTGATGTCGTCGGGGGTGACCTGGTTGGCCTGAAGCGCCGCTTCAACCTGGGCGAGCGTGCCCGCGTCGAGCTTGATCGTGGCCTTGCCGCTCGACACCTGCACCGCCGGCGCTTCGCCGTAGAAATTGGGCAATGTGTACAGAAGGCCGATGGCGAGCGCCACGACCATCACGACAAATTTCCAGAGTGGGTAACGATTCATGAGGGACCCGGACGGGATGTTGGCTGGAAAGCATCGCGTCCGGCGCCGCGGCGCCCGGTGGGGCGGCGCGAGGGCCGGACGCTCGGGAAGGGCTTACAGCGCCTTGATCGTGCCCTTCGGCAGGATGGTCGTGACCGCGGCCTTCTGCACCGTGATCTCGGTGCCTTCGGCGATCTCGACGCCGATATATGCGTCGGTGACCTTCGTCACCTTGCCGACCAGGCCGCCGCTCGTCACGACTTCATCGCCCTTGGCCATCGCGGAGAGCATGTTGCGATGCTCCTTCTGACGCTTCATCTGCGGGCGGATCATGATGAAGTAGAGCACCGCGAACATCAGGATGAGCGGCAGGAAGCTCATCAGGCTCGATTCGGCGCCGCCTGCGGCGCCTTGCGCGTAGGCGTTGGAAATGAACGACAAGGACACGTTGGTCTCTCCGTTAGGGAAGATCTGAAAAATAAGCCGATTATTCTACCACCGGCCCCTACCGCGACGAACCCGCAAATGGGCTTGCGGATCAAGCTGTTAATGCCTCGAACGCCGCAGTAAGTGCTTGCGTAGAAAGCATATTGTAATATTCGGCCGGGTCGGCGGTGGAAGGTTTCCCATCAAAAATAGTACAAGTCTGAAATTTCAATGGGATGGCGGGCGGGACGGCATGCGCGAGGGGCGCGGCGCCTCGGATGAGGCGATGCCGGATGCCGCGGGCGGGGCGGCTACGGTCCGGGGTCAAGGTCGATTCAGGGGGAACGGGGCGAAGCGTCGCGGGCCGCCCGCGCGGCGGGTGATCGAGGCCGTTGAAGTGGAATTCCCGCGCCGTCGCTTCGGGCGGTCGATGCGGCCCGGCCCGGCTTGACGGCCGCGCATCCCGAGCAACAGGAACGGAACAGTCTCGAAACACGGAAGGGGCATGCCCCTCCGTCTCCCGCGCGAGGCGTCCGGGCCCCGTCAGTCGACCCCTCTCGCCCGATCCTCCGCGAAGCGCCGGCGGAACGCGTCGAACGTGTGCGTCTCGATCGCCTCGCGCATCTCGCGCATCAGTTCGAGGTAGTAGTGCAGGTTGTGGATCGTGTTCAGCTGCGCGCCGAGGATCTCGCCGACCCGGTGCAGGTGATGCAGGTAGCCGCGCGAGAAGTTGCGGCACGTGTAGCAGCCGCAGGTCGCGTCGAGCGGCTTCAGCGAATTCTTGTGCGTCGCGTTGCGGATCTTCACGTCGCCGAAGCGCGTGAACAGCCAGCCGTTGCGCGCGTTGCGGGTCGGCATCACGCAGTCGAACATGTCGACCCCGGCCGCGACGCCCGCGACCAGATCCTCCGGCGTACCCACGCCCATCAGGTAGTGCGGCTTGTCGGCGGGCAGCTTCGGCGCGACGTGCTGCAGCACGCGCATCATGTCCTCCTTCGGCTCGCCGACCGAGAGCCCGCCGATCGCGAGGCCGTGGAAGCCCAGCTCGGACAGCCCCGCCAGCGATTCGTCGCGCAGGTCCTCGAACATCCCGCCCTGCACGATGCCGAACAGCGCGTTCGGATTGCCGAGGCGCTCGAACTCGTCGAGCGAGCGCTTGGCCCAGCGCAGCGACATCCGCATCGAATCGGCCGCTTCCTGGTGCGTGGTCGGCACGCCGTCGGTCGCGTAGGGCGTGCACTCGTCGAACTGCATCACGACGTCCGAGTTCAGCACCTTCTGGATCTGCATCGACACTTCCGGCGACAGGAACAGCCGGTCGCCGTTGATCGGCGACGCGAAAGTCACGCCGTCCTCGGTGATCTTGCGCAGGTCGCCGAGCGAGAACACCTGGAAGCCGCCCGAATCGGTCAGGATCGGCCGGTTCCAGCCCATGAAGCGATGCAGGCCGCCGTGCGCCTCGATGGTTTCGAGGCCCGGACGCAGCCACAGGTGGAACGTGTTGCCGAGGATGATCTGCGCATGCATCTCTTCCAGTTCGCGCGGCTGGGTCGCCTTCACCGTGCCGTAGGTGCCGACCGGCATGAAGATCGGCGTCTCGACCACGCCGTGATTGAGCGTGACGCGGCCGCGGCGCGCGTGGCCGTCGGTCGTCAGCAGTTCGAACTTGAGGCCGTTGTGCGGACGGATGTCCGCGGACGTATCGTGGGATGAACCTTCGGTCATCGCTGGAACTCCTTGCCACCGGAAGATGCTTTGCATGGGACCGGAGTATGCGCTGAAGCGCCCACTCCGGATCGACACGTCCGGCGCAGTTTGAGGAACGCCGCCGGCGGACCGGCGGCGGGGAAAGCGGGATGGATCGGGCGACGCGCGACACGCGCCGTCCGGCCCCGGATATCAGGCCGGCTCCGCGCGCGTGAGCAGCATCGCGTCGCCGTAGCTGAAGAAGCGGTAGCGCTCGGCGATCGCGTGGCGATACGCCGCGCGGATCGTCTCGACGCCCGCGAACGCGGACACCAGCATCATCAGCGTCGACTTCGGCAGGTGGAAATTCGTCACGAGCCGGTCGACCACGCGGAACCGGTAGCCGGGCGTGATGAAGATGTCGGTCTCGGCGCGCACCGGCGCGAGCGGCCGGCCGGCCGCCTCGGCGTCGCGCGCGGCCGATTCGAGCGCGCGCATCGAGGTGGTGCCGACCGCGATCACCTTGCCGCCGCGCGCGCGCGTGGCGGCGAGGCGGTCGACGAGCGGCTGGCCCAGCTCGTACCACTCGCTGTGCATCTTGTGCTCGGCGATGTTGTCGACGCGCACCGGCTGGAACGTGCCCGCGCCGACGTGCAGCGTCAGCGTCGCGTGCTCGACGCCCAGCGCGTCGAGCCGTTCGAGCAGCGCGGCGTCGAAGTGCAGGCCGGCGGTGGGCGCGGCGACCGCGCCCGGCTGGCTCGCGAACACCGTCTGGTAGCGCGTCTCGTCGGTCGCGTCCGGGTCGTGCTCGATGTAGGGCGGCAGCGGCAGCCGGCCGTGGCGCTCGATCAGGGTCAGGCAGTCCTCGGGGAAGTGCAGCGTGAAGAACGGCTCGACCCGCTCGCCGACCGTCACGTCGAACGCGTCGGCGAGCCGCAGCGTGGTGCCGGCGGCCGGGCTCTTGCTCGCGCGGATCTGCGCGAGCGCCGTGCGCGCGCCGGTGATGCGCTCGACCAGCACCTCGATCCGGCCGCCGCTCGCCTTGTGGCCGAAGAAGCGCGCTTTCAGCACCTTGGTGTCGTTGAACACGAGCAGGTCGCCCGGCGCGAGGCACGACGGCAGCTCGGTGAAACGGCGGTCGACGAGGCGCGGGGGCGCCACCTCCAGCAGGCGGCTGGCGCTGCGCTCGGGCAGCGCGGTCTGGGCGATCAGCTCGGGCGGCAGATCGAAATCGAAATCGGAAAGCGTGAACATACGGACTGGTTCGAGGCGGCCGGGCGCGCCGCGCATGGGGCGGGCGCCGCGCGAGCCGCTATGATGGCGGGGTTGCGCGGTTTGCCGGCGTCGCTCGTTCGGACGACGGGAAAGCCGCTATTGTACTTGCAAGCGATCTGCCCGATGCCCGTATCCGCCCGCCGTTCCGCCACCGCTGTCGATGCCGCCGATGCCGTCGCGCCCGCCGAGGCCGACGGACCCGCCGACCTGGCCGGGTCCGCGGCGACGGATCCGCCCGCCGCGCCCGCACCCGCGCCGCGCCGCCGGCGCACCGCCGACGGCCGCCTGGAGCCCGCCGCCGCAGCCGTTCCCGCGAAGAAGGCGAAGAAGGCGGCCCCCGCCAAGCCGGTGCGCACCGCCGACAAGCTCGCCAAGCTCGGGCTCACGCGCTCGATCGACCTCGTGCTGCACCTGCCGATGCGCTACGAGGACGAGACCACGCTCACGCCGATCGGCGAGCTGCTGCCGGGCGAGATCGCCCAGGCGGAAGGCGTCGTGGTCGACAACGAGATCACCTACCGGCCGCGTCGCCAACTGGTCGTGAAGCTGCGCGACGACGCGGGCGCGGAACTGGCGCTGCGCTTCCTGAATTTCTACGGCTCCCAGGTCAAGCAGATGGCGGTCGGCCAGCGGCTGCGCGTGCGCGGCGACGTGCGCGGCGGCTTCTTCGGGCTCGAGATCGTGCATCCGGCGGTGCGCGTCGTCGACGAGGACGCGCCGCTGCCGCAGGCGCTCACGCCCGTCTATCCGAGCACGGCGGGGGTGTCGCAGGCGTATCTGCGCAAGGCGATCGACAACGCGCTCGACCACACGCCGCTGCCCGAGCTGCTGCCCGCCGCGGTCGCCGACGCGTACCTGAAGCCGCTCGCGGTGCCGCCGCTCGCGGACGCGGTGCGGATGCTGCACCACCCGGGCGTGGACGCCGACGAGACCGCGCTCATCGACGGCACCCACCCGGCCTGGGTGCGGATCAAGTTCGACGAGCTGCTCGCGCAGCAGCTGTCGCTCAAGCGCGCGCACGAGGAGCGCCGCACGCGCGCGGCGCCGGCGATGCCGACGCGCGCGCGCGACGACGCGGCGTCGCTGAGCGCGCGCCTGTACGCGGCGCTGCCGTTCTCGCTGACGAACGCGCAGGAGCGCGTGGTCGCGGAGATCGGGCGGGACCTGACCGAGCCGCATCCGATGCAGCGGCTGCTGCAGGGCGACGTCGGCAGCGGCAAGACCGTGGTCGCGGCGCTCGCGGCGGCGCAGGCGATCGACGCGGGCTACCAGGCCGCGCTGATGGCGCCGACCGAGATCCTCGCGGAACAGCACGCGCGCAAGCTGCGCGCGTGGCTCGAACCGCTCGGCGTGTCGGTCGCGTGGCTCGCGGGCAGCCTCAGGGCGCGCGACAAGCGCGCGGCGATCGAGGCGGCCGCGCTCGGCACGGCGCAGCTCGTGATCGGCACCCACGCGATCATCCAGGACAGCGTGACGTTCGCGCGGCTCGGCCTCGTGATCGTCGATGAGCAGCATCGCTTCGGCGTCGAGCAGCGCCTCGCGCTGCGGGCCAAGGCGGCCGGCGCGGCCGACGGCGCGCAGGGCTTCCAGCCGCACCAGCTGATGATGTCGGCGACGCCGATCCCGCGCACGCTCGCGATGACCTATTACGCGGATCTCGAGGTCTCGACGATCGACGAGCTGCCGCCCGGCCGCACGCCGATCATGACCCGGCTCGTCGGCGACGCGCGCCGCGAGGAGGTGATCGGCCGGGTGCGCGAGGCGGCGCTGGCGGGCCGCCAGGTGTACTGGGTGTGCCCGTTGATCGAGGAAAGCGAGACCCTGCAGCTGCAAACCGCGGTCGAGACCTTCGAGACGCTCGTCGCGGCGCTGCCCGAGCTGCGCGTCGGCCTCGTGCACGGGCGGCTGCCGCCCGCCGAGAAGGCGGCGGTGATGGACGCGTTCTCGCGCAACGAGGTGCAATTGCTGGTCGCGACCACGGTGATCGAGGTCGGCGTCGACGTGCCGAACGCCTCGCTGATGGTGATCGAGCACGCCGAGCGCTTCGGCCTCGCGCAGCTGCACCAGCTGCGCGGGCGGGTCGGGCGCGGCACCGCCGCGTCGGTGTGCGTGCTGATGTACAGCGGCCCCTTGTCGCTCGCCGGCCGCGCGCGGCTGAAGACGATGCGCGAGACCACCGACGGCTTCGAGATCGCGCGGCGCGACCTCGAAATCCGCGGCCCGGGCGAATTCCTCGGCGCGCGCCAGTCGGGCGCGGCGATGCTGCGTTTCGCCGACCTGGAGCAGGACGGCTGGCTGATCGAGCCGGCCCGCGAGGCGGCGGCGCGGCTGATCGCCGCTCATCCCGAGGTCGTCATCCAGCACCTCGCGCGTTGGCTCGGCGCGCGCGAACAGTACCTGAAGGCCTGATCGGCATGCGCGCCGCAACAGCGCTTTTCGTCGTGGAAGGTTGGCGAATCGGCTCAACCGGTGTATAAATTAAATCTATCGCTCGTTTATTATTGATTGACCCACAATGACGCTTACTGAATTGAAGTACATCGTCGCGGTTGCGCGCGAGCGGCATTTCGGCCGCGCGGCCGAGGCCTGCTTTGTCAGCCAGCCGACACTGTCGGTGGCGATCAAGAAGCTCGAGGACGAGCTCAATGTGCAGATCTTCGAGCGCGGCGCCAGCGAGGTCAGCGTCACGCCGATCGGCGACCAGATCGTCACCCAGGCGCAGCGCGTGCTCGAGCAGACCTTCGCGATCAAGGAGATCGCGAAGCAGGGCAAGGACCCGCTCGTCGGCCCGTTCCGGCTCGGCGTGATCTATACGATCGGGCCCTATCTGCTGCCGACGCTCGTCAAGCAGATGATCCACAGCGTGCCGCAGATGCCCTTGATGCTGCAGGAGAACTACACGCTGAAGCTGCTCGAACTGCTCAAGCAGGGCGAGATCGACGCGGCGATCATGGCGCTGCCGTTCCCCGAGACCGGCCTGATGGTGCGGCCGCTGTACGACGAGCCGTTCGTCGTCGCGCTGCCGTCCGGGCATCCGTGGGAAAAGCGCCATACCATCGACGCAGCCGATCTGAAGCAGGAAACCATGCTGCTGCTCGGCAACGGGCACTGCTTCCGCGACCACGTGCTCGGCGTCTGCCCCGAGTTGATGCGCTTCTCGCAGACGGCCGACGGGATCCAGAAGACCTTCGAGGGCTCGTCGCTGGAAACCATCCGCCACATGGTCGCGAGCGGCGTCGGGATCACCGTGCTGCCGCGCATGTCGGTCGCCGAGGTGCGCCCGCATACCCGCGCGCAGGATGCCGACCTGCTGTCCTACGTGCCGTTCGACGAGCCCGCGCCGGACCGGCGCGTCGTGCTGGTCTGGCGCAAGAGCTTCACGCGCATGCCGGCGATCGACGCGATCAGCGATGCGATCGTCGCGTGCGGGCTGCCGGGCGTGACGAAACTCGACATGCCCGCGACGCTCAACTGAGCGCGTCGTGCGACCGGGGTCCGCCCCGGTTTTATTTTGCCTATTTGATAGATAAATTTTATAGATTTGAGTGTATCGATAGTTTTATATAAGATGCCTGACATGTTCCAACCCACGGCGACCGGCAGCGAAGGCCGCCCGACCACGACAGAGAGGAGGGGTGCCATGACCGACATCATGACCTGGGCCGCGCGGCGGAACCCTTGGCCGCGTTCGACGCTCGTCATCCAGGCGAAGCGCGCGATGCGGGGCTGGGAGCCGATCGCCTGCGCCTTCCTCGCGGATCGCGCGCTGGCCCACTGAGCCCGCGCACCGCCGCGCTCCCCGATACCGTTTGCCCATTGAGCCTCATGAAAGGAGTACCAGGATGACCGACAACAAGACCCTCACGAGCGCCGCGGGCGCCCCCGTTGCCGACAACCAGAACTCGCTGACGGCGGGCCCGCGCGGCCCGGTTGCGCTGCAGGACGTATGGCTGCTCGAAAAGCTCGCCCACTTCGACCGCGAGGTGATTCCGGAGCGGCGCGTGCACGCGAAGGGCTCGGGCGCGTTCGGCACGCTGCGCGTCGAGCACGACATCTCGAAGTACACGAAGGCGAAGCTGTTCGCGCAGGTCGGCAAGGAAACGCCGCTGTTCATGCGCTTCTCGACCGTCGCGGGCGAGCGCGGCGCGGCCGACGCCGAGCGCGACGTGCGCGGCTTCTCGATCAAGTTCTACACGGAAGAGGGCAACTGGGACGTGGTCGGCAACAACACGCCGGTGTTCTTCATCCGCGATCCGCTCAAGTTCCCGGACTTCATCCACACGCAGAAGCGCGATCCGTACACGAACCTGCGCAGCAACGTGGCGGCGTGGGACTTCTGGTCGCGCCATCCGGAAGCGCTGCACCAGATCACGATCCTGATGAGCGATCGCGGCATCCCGAAGAACTACCGGCAGATGCACGGCTTCGGCTCGCACACGTTCTCGTTCTACAACGCGGACAACCAGCGTTTCTGGGTGAAGTTCCATTTCAAGTCGCTGAACGGCATCGAGAACTACACCGACGCCGAGGCCGCCCAGGTGGTCGCGGGCGACCGCGAGAGCGCGCAGCGCGACCTGATCGATTCGATCGACGCGGGCCGCTTCCCGAAGTGGGCGTTCCGGATCCAGGTGATGCCCGAAGCCGACGCGGCGAAGCTGGCGTACAACCCGTTCGACATCACCAAGGTGTGGCCGCACAAGGCGTACCCGCTGATCGACGTCGGCACGATCGAACTGAACCGCAACGCGGCGAACTATTTCGCGGACGTCGAGCAGGCCGCGTTCACGCCGGCCAACGTGGTGCCGGGCATCGGCTTCTCGCCGGACCGCCTGCTGCAGGGCCGCCTGTTCTCGTACGGCGACACGCAGCGCTACCGGCTCGGCGTGAACCATCACCAGATCCCGGTGAACGCGCCGCGCTGCCCGTTCCACGCGTCGCACCGCGACGGCGCGATGCGCACCGACGGCAACCTCGGCGGCACGGTGAACTACGAGCCGAATCGCTTCGGGCAGTTCGCGCAGGATCGCAACGCACTGGAGCCGGCGCTCGCCGCGGGCGCGGTCGATCACTACGACCACCGCGAGGACGGCGATTACCACAGCCAGCCGGGCGCGCTGTTCCGCCTGTTCGACGCCGCGCAGCGCGAGCGCCTGTTCGGCAACATCGCCCGCCACATCAACGGCGTGCCGGCCGAGATCATCGAGCGGCAGCTCGAACACTTCGCGAAGGCCGACCCGGCCTACGCGGCGGGCGTGAAGGCCGCGCTCGCGAAGCTGGCGAAATAAGCGCCGCGCGGCGGGGCCGCATGGCGACGCGGCGCGGCCCCGCCGCGCAGCCTGACGGAGAAACGACCATGACTGAACTGATACTCGAACGCCGCGCGCTCGCCGCGCAAGCCCTGCCGGCCGTCGCGCTGCGTCGCCTGGTCGGCTTCGCGGTGGTCGGCGGCGGCGCGGTGGTGCTGCTCGCGCAACTGGCCCGGCTGCTGGCGGGCGGCTGAGCGCGGCAGCGTGCCGCACGCCGCCGCATCCGGCGGCGCGGCGCGCGCACGCTACACTGCGCAGGCTCGCGACGCGCGCCCGCCGGCCGCGTCCGAGGCGTGTTCCCTGGTTCAACCGATTGCTCAAGGAGTCCGGAAGATGGCCAAGAAAGGCACCGCAACGCAGATCAACATCGGCATCAGCGACAAGGATCGCAAGAAGATCGCGGACGGTTTGTCGCATCTGCTCGCCGACACGTACACGCTCTATATGAAGACGCACAACTTCCACTGGAACGTGACGGGCCCGATGTTCAACTCGCTGCATCTGATGTTCGAGACGCAGTACAACGAACTGTGGCTCGCGGTCGACCAGGTGGCCGAACGGATCCGCACGCTGGGCGTGGCCGCGCCGGGCACCTATCGCGAGTTCGCGAAGCTGTCGTCGATACCCGAGGCGGAGGGCGTGCCGGCCGCGGAAGACATGATCCGCCAACTGGTCGAGGGCCACGAGGCGGTGGTGCGCACCGCGCGCGCGATCTTCCCGACCGCCGACGCCGCCAGCGACGAGCCGACCGCCGACCTGCTCACGCAGCGTCTGCAGATTCACGAGAAGACCGCCTGGATGCTGCGCTCGCTGCTCGCGTGACGCGCGGATTCCCACGCCACGCCTCCCGCGTTCCGGGAGGCGTTTTTGCAGGTCGCGACGCGCGCGCCTTGGCGTCGCGCTTCGACAGTTTTAAAATGCAACCGATATGGGCGCGTGGTCCGGCCCGTCCCGGCCGGCTGCGACCCGACCGCATCCCTTCGACGAGCGAAACCGGTATGGCACAACGTAGAGACATGAGCGGCGAAACCTGTCCGGTGGCGCGCACCGTGGACGTGGTGGGCGACCGCTGGTCGCTGCTGATCCTGCGCGATGCGTTCGACGGGGTACGCCGCTTCGGCGAATTCCAGCGCAATCTCGGCATCGCGCGCAACATGCTGACCGACCGGCTGCGGATGCTGGTCGATGCGGGCGTGCTCGCGGTCGCGCCCGCCTCCGACGGCTCGGCGTACCAGGAGTACGTGCTGACGGCGAAGGGCGGCGAGCTGTTCCCGATGATCGTCGCGATGCAGCAATGGGGCGAGGCGCACCTGTTCGGGCCCGGCGAAGCGCATTCGACCCTGGTCGAGCGGCGCAGCGGCCGGCAGGTGGGCGCGATGACGCCGCGCACCCACGGCGGCCGGCCGTTGCGACACGAGGACACGGCCGTGCGGAAAATCGGGTCGGACGATCTCGGGGGCTGAGCGGCCGCCGATTTTGCCGGCGGCGGCGCGCGGTTCTACAATGCCGGGGTTATCCGTTCCCGCGCGAACTCTCGCCCGTTTCCATGCTCGCCCGTTTCCCTCTCTACTGGCGGCTCGTCCGGATGGACAAGCCGATCGGCACGCTGCTGCTGCTGTGGCCCACGCTCAACGCCCTGTGGATCGCGTCGGACGGCCATCCGCCGCCCGCGTATGTGTTCATCTTCGCGCTCGGCACGCTGCTGATGCGCTCGGCCGGCTGCGCGATCAACGACTACGCGGACCGCGACTTCGACCGCCACGTGAAGCGCACGGCCGACCGGCCGCTGACCTCGGGCAGGATTCGCGGCTGGGAGGCGCTCGCGATCGCGGTGGGCCTCGCGCTCGTGTCGTTCCTGCTGATCCTGCCGTTCAACGGGCTCACGAAGGCGCTGTCGGTGGTCGCGGTGTTCGTCGCCGCGAGCTATCCGTTCATGAAGCGTTTCTTCGCGATTCCGCAGGCGTATCTCGGCATCGCGTTCGGCTTCGGCATCCCGATGGCGTTCGCCGCGGTGCAGGACACAGTGCCGCCGCTCGCCTGGGTGATGCTGGTCGCGAACATATTCTGGTCGGTGGCGTACGACACCGCGTACGCGATGGTCGATCGCGACGACGACCTGAAGATCGGCATGCGCACCTCGGCGATCACGTTCGGCCGCTATGACGTGCTGGCGATCATGCTGTGTTATGCCGCGATGTTCGCGATCTACGCCTGGCTCGGCGTGCGGCTCGGCTTCGGGGCGCTGTACTGGCTCGGCTGGGCGGGCGCGGTGGGTTGCTCGATCTACCACTACACGTTGATCAAGGACCGCGAGCGCATGCCGTGCTTCGCGGCGTTCCGCCACAACAACTGGCTGGGCGGCGTGCTGTTCGCGGGGATCGCCGCGCATTACTACGCGGCGGCGTCGTTCTGATCCGCGCCCGGCGCTGACGCCGGTCACGCACCCCGGCAGGCCGCGCGCCTCCCGGGGTGTTTTTTTGCATCGGGCATCGGGCATCGTGACGTCGGGCGTTTCCACGCCGGGCGTCGCTATGCCCGGCGTCATGCCGCACGCGTCACGCCGCGCCCAGTTCGTCGCCCATTTCCTGCGCGCGCGTGCGCGCCGCGAGTACGCCGCGCACGATCGCTTCCTGCACGTGCTGCGCGTCGAACGACGCGAGCGCGGCGGCCGTGGTGCCGCCCTTCGAGGTCACGCGCTCGCGCAGCACGCCGGCCGGTTCGCCCGACTGCGCCGCCAGTTGCGCGGCGCCGGTGAAGGTCGCGACCGCGAGCGCGCGGCCCTGCGCCTCGTCCATCCCGAGCTGGCGCGCGGCTTCCTGCAGCGCTTCGATGAAATAGAACACATAGGCGGGCCCGCTGCCCGAGATCGCGGTGACCGCGTCGAGCTGCGCCTCGTCGTCGAACCAGACGATCTCGCCCACCGCGCCGAGCACCTGCCCGGCCAGCGAGCGGCCGGCCGCGTCGACGCCCGCGAGCGCGGCGAGGCCGGTCACGCCCATGCCGACGAGCGCCGGCGTGTTCGGCATGGCGCGCGCCACGCGCGGATAGCCGCCGAGCCAACGCGACAGGTCCGCGCCGCGGATGCCGGCCGCGATGCTGATCACGAGCTGCCCGGACAGATGCGGCGCGAGCGCCTGCGCGACGTCCTTCAGCACCTGCGGCTTCACCGCGAGCACGAGCGCGTCGTAGCCCGCCAGCGTCGCGTCGATCGCGGCGCCGGTGCGTGCGCCCAGCTCGGCCGCGAGGCGCGCGCGCGCCGCTTCGTTGGGGTCGACGGCGTACAGGTCGTGGGCCGCGACGCCGCGCTTGACGAGGCCGCCGAGCAAGGCGGCCGCCATGTTGCCGCCGCCGATGAATGCGATTTTCATGATGAAGGTCGGAAGTGGAAGAGATCGGGAAAAGAGGGGCTCAGTGCGCGTAGTCGCGCGCGCCGAAGATCGCGGTGCCGATGCGCACGATCGTCGCGCCTTCGTGGACCGCGGCCTCGAGGTCGGCCGACATGCCCATCGACAGCGTGTCGAGCGCGAGACCGTCCGCGCGCAGCTGCTCGAACAGCGCGCGCAATGCGCGATGCGGCGCGCGCTGCGCGTCGGCGCCGCCGGCGGGCTCGGGGATCGCCATCAGCCCGCGCAGCCGCAGCGTGGGCAGCGCGGCGACCGCGTGTGCGACCTCGGCAAGCCGGCCCGGCGCGACGCCGCTCTTCGAGGCCTCGCCGCTGATGTTGACCTGCACGCACACGTTGAGCGGCGGCAGGTGGGCGGGGCGCTGCTCGGCGAGCCGTTGCGCGATCTTCAGGCGGTCGACCGAATGCACCCAGTCGAAGCGCTCGGCGACCGGGCGCGTCTTGTTCGATTGCAGCGGGCCGATGAAATGCCATTCGAGCGACGCGCGCAGATCGGCGAGCGCGTCGATCTTGTCGAGCGATTCCTGCACGTAGTTTTCGCCGAACGCGCGCTGGCCTGCCGCATGGGCGGCGCGCACGTCGTCGGCCGGGAAGGTCTTGGAGACGGCCAGCAGCGCGACCGTGTCCGGCGCGCGGCCGGCCGCGCGCGCGGCGGCGTCGATGCGTTGATGGACGGAGGCGAGGCGGGCGGCGAGATCGGGCATGGCAGGCGGAAACGGAAGCGCCGCGCGCGGGCGGCGGATCGTCTGGATTATACGGACCGCGCGCGGCGGCTGTCGCGCGCTCAGCCGTACAGCAGATGCTCGACGAGCTGGATCCAGTGCGCGACGGGCACTGCCGCGCCGCTTTGCAGATGAGCGATGCAGCCGACGTTGCCCGACACGATCATCTGCGGTTCGAGCGCCTGCAGCTGCGCGAGCTTCTGCTTGCGGAGCCGGTACGACAGCGACGGCTGGGTCAGCGAGTAGGTGCCCGCCGAGCCGCAGCACAGGTGGCTGTCGACGGGCAGGTGCACCTCGATGCCGAGCGTCTCCAGCAACTGCTCGACCTTGCCGCGCGACTGCTGGCCATGCTGCAGCGTGCAGGGCGGATGGTAGGCGACGGTATGCACCGCGCGCCGCCGCGCGAGCGCGGCCAGCTCGCGCTCGAAACCCGTGAGCAGATCCGACAGGTCGCGCGTGAGCGCGACGATGCGGCGCGCCTTGTCGGCATAGGCGGGATCGTCGCGCAGCAGGTGCGCGTATTCGAGCACGGTCGCGCCGCAGCCGGTGGCGTTCATCACGATCGCCTCGGCGCCCTGTTCGATGTGCGGCCACCAGGCGTCGATGTTGCGGCGCGCGTCGTCGAGCGCGTCCGCGTGATAGTTCAGGTGCAGCCGGATCGCGCCGCAACAGCCGGCCTCGGGCGCGATCACGGCCTGCACGCCGAGCGCGTCGAGCACCCGCGCGGTCGCGATGTTGACGTTGGGCAGCATCGACGGCTGCACGCAGCCGGCCAGCATCAGCATCTTGCGCGGATGCTGCGCGGTCGGCCACGCGAGCGGCCGGGTCTTGGCTGGCACCTTGTCGCGCAGCCGCTTCGGCAGCAGCGGGCGCACCTGCTGGCCGAGCCGCATCACGGGCGAGAACAACGTGGCGTTCGGCACGAGGCTCGCGAGCGCGCGGCGCATCAGGCGCTGCGACGCGGGGCGCGGCACCTTCGCGTCGACGTGGCGGCGGCCGATCTCGACGAGCCGCCCGTACTGCACGCCGGACGGGCAGGTGGTCTCGCAGCTGCGGCAGGTCAGGCAGCGGTCGAGGTGCTGCTGGGTGCTGCGCGTGACGGGCGCGCCCTCGACCATCTGCTTGATCAGGTAGATCCGGCCGCGCGGGCCGTCGAGCTCGTCGCCGAGCAGCTGGTAGGTCGGACAGGTGGCCGTGCAGAAGCCGCAGTGCACGCACTTGCGCAGGATCGCGTCGGCTTCGTCGCCGTCGGGGGTGCCGCGGATGAAATCAGCGAGATTGGTCTGCATCGCGCATTCAGAGATCGAGATAGAGCCGGCCGCGGTTGAAGATGCGCGCGGGATCGAAGGCCGCCTTCAGGCCGCGGTGGATTTTCATCTGCGGAGCGGACAGCGGCGTGAACACGCCCGCGCTGCGATCGTAGCCGTGATCGGCGCGGAACAGCGTCGCATGGCCGCCCGCCTGCTTCGCGCTCATGCGCACGGTTTGCGCGTCGGCGTCGGTGATCCACCAGCGCTGCGCGCCGCCCCATTCCATCATCTGGCTGCCGGGCAGCAGCAGCGGCTCGGTGATCGACGGCATCGACAGGCGCCACAGCGCATGGCCCGCCGGGATCGCGGAGAAGAACGGATCGTTCTGCTCGCGCACGCCGGCCCAGAAGCGCTCGGCCTCGACCGCGTCGACCACCTCGCCGCCGAGCACCATCTTCGCGCTCTTGATCGCGGCCTCGGCGCCCGACACGCGCAGCACCAGCGTGCCGTTGCGCCACGCGCTCGCGCTCACGGGCAGGGGCCGGCCCGCCCATTCGTTGAGCTTGCGCACCGCGTCGGTCGCGCTCATGTCGAAGCGCAGCGTGATCTCGGCGACGGGGCGCGGCAGCACCTTCACCGACAGCGACAGGATCAGTCCGAGCGTGCCGAGCGAGCCGGCCAGGAGGCGCGACACGTCGTAGCCGGCGACATTCTTCACCACCTGCCCGCCGAAGCGCAGCACTTCGCCGCGGCCGTTCATCAGGGTGGCGCCGAGCACGAAGTCGCGCGGCGCGCCGGCGCTCGCGCGGCGCGGGCCGGCGAGGCCGGCCGCGAGCGCGCCGCCGAAGGTGGCGTCGCGTCCGAAGTGGGGCGGTTCGAACGGCAGCATCTGGCCGCACTCGGCGAGCGCCGCCTCGACCTGCGCGAGCGGCGTGCCGGCGCGCGCGGTCACGACCAGCTCGGCCGGATCGTAGGAGGCGATGCCCTGATAGGCGCGCGTATCGAGGATCTCGCCTTCCAGCGCCTGGCCGTACCAGTCCTTCGTGCCGCCGCCGCGGATCCGCAGGGCGCGGCCGTCCGCGCTGGCCTCGCGGATCCGTTCGGCCCAACCGGCGACGATGTCGTCCTCTTCCATGCGTTCTGTCTCGTTGTGTTTTTCTGTCCGGTCGATTGTACCGGCGCGGCGGCGCCGCACATCCCCGGCTATCCCTAGGATTGGCTTACGGCAGGGACGCGAATCGCGCATTCATGCCGGGGAAATGCCCGAAATCGCCCGCATGGCGGCGGCGCGCGCCGTTTGTCCGGCCCGGCGGGGCGCCGAGCCGGGTGCTCCGCGCCCCGCAGGAAGCCGCTCGGAGGCGCGCCGTGCCGTGCCGTGCCTTCGCAGGCGCGTTCCATAGGTAAACAGCGTCCGGGCCGCGCGCCTCAGAAGCGCGGCAGGTCGGGGTGCGGCAGCAGGCCGCCGCGTACGTGCAGGCGGCCGTATTCGGCGCAGCGCGCGCGGGTCGGGATGCCCTTGTCGGGATTGAGGAGCCCGGGCGGATCGAAGGCCCGCTTGACCGCGAAGAACGCATCGCGCTCCTGCGGCGAGAACTGCACGCACATCGAGTTCAGCTTTTCCGTGCCGACGCCGTGCTCGCCCGTCACCGTGCCGCCGAATTCGACGCAGGTCTCCAGGATGTCCGCGCCGAACAGCTCGGCGCGGTGCAGCTCGTCGGGATCGTTGGCGTTGAACAGGATCAGCGGGTGCATGTTGCCGTCGCCCGCATGGAACACGTTGATGCACCGCAGCCCGTAGCGCCCCTCCAGCTGCTCGATGCGCGCGAGCAGCGGCCCGATCGCGCGGCGCGGCACGGTGCCGTCCATGCAGTAGTAGTCGGGCGAGATCCGGCCCGCCGCCGGGAACGCGTTCTTGCGCCCGGACCAGAAGCGCAGCCGCTCGGCCTCGGTGCGCGACACCTGGATCCGCGTCGCGCCGTGCTCGCGCAGCACCGCGGTCACGCGCACGACCTCCTCCGCGACCTCCTCGGGCGTGCCGTCCGATTCGCACAGCAGGAGCGCCGCCGCGTCGAGGTCGTAGCCCGCGTGCGTGAACGACTCGACCGCCTGCGTCGCGGGCTTGTCCATCATCTCGAGGCCGGCCGGGATGATGCCGGCCGCGATGATCGCGGCGACCGCCTCGCCGCCCTTCACGACGTCGTCGAAGCTCGCCATCACGAGCTGGGCGGTCTGCGGCTTCGGGATCAGGCGCACCGTGACCTCGGTGATGATCGCGAACATGCCTTCGCTGCCGATCGTCACGGCGAGCAGGTCGAGGCCGGGCGTGTCGAGCGCGAGCGAGCCGAACTCGACGATCTCGCCGTCGATCGTCACCGCGCGCACGCGCAGCACGTTGTGGACGGTCAGCCCGTACTTGAGGCAATGGACGCCGCCCGAATTCTCCGCGACATTGCCGCCGATCGTGCAGGCGATCTGCGACGAGGGATCGGGCGCGTAGTAGAGGCCGTAGGGTGCGGCGGCCTCGGAGATCGACAGGTTGCGCACGCCGGGCTGCACGGTGGCCGTGCGCGCGTACGGGTCGACCTCGACGATCCGCTTGAAGCGCGCGAGCGACAGCACGACGCCGAGCGCGATCGGCAGCGCGCCGCCCGACAGGCTCGTGCCCGCGCCGCGCGGCACGATCGGCACGTCCATGCGCCGGCAGATCTGCACGATCCGCTGCACCTGCGATTCGGTTTCGGGCAGCGCGACCGCGAGCGGCAGGCGGCGGTAGGCCGACAGTGCGTCGCATTCATAGGCGGCGGTGTCCTCGTCGCGGTACAGCAGACAGTGCGTCGGCAGCACCGCCATCAGGGCCTGCACGACTTCGCGCTGGCGCTGGGCGCGCGCGTCGGCCGGCAATGCGTCGGGGGCGTTCATGTCTCCTCCTGGGTGGGCGCGGCGCGGGCCGCGGCCCGTCATGCGTCGGTCGTGAAGATCTTGCCGGGGTTCATCAGGTTGTGCGGATCGAGCGCGAGCTTGATCGCGCGCATCGCGTCGAGCGCGTTCTCGCCGTGCTCGAGCGCGAGGAAGCGCATCTTGTGCAGCCCGACGCCGTGCTCGCCGGTGCAGGTGCCGCCCATCCGCAGCGCGCGCTCGACGATCCGCTGGTTGAGCGCCTCCGCCTCGGCCAGTTCCTCGGGCCGCGCGGGATCGATCAGGATCGCGACATGAAAATTGCCGTCGCCGACGTGACCGACGATCGGGCACGGCAGCGACGAGGCGCGCAGGTCGAGTTCGGTTTCCTCGACGCAGGCGGCGAGCTGCGAGATCGGCACGCAGACGTCGGTGGTCACGGCGCGGCAGCCGGGCTTCAGTTGCAGCATCGCGAAGAACGCGTTGTGGCGCGCGGCCCAGAGCCGGCTGCGCTCCTCGGGGCGCGTCGCCCAGGCGAAATCGCGGCCGTCGTGCTGGGCGGCGAGCGTCTGCACGGTCTCGGCCTGCTCCTTGACGCCGGCCTCGGTGCCGTGGAATTCGAAGAACAGCGTGGGCGCCTCGGCGAGCGACAGGTGCGCGTGGCGATTGATCGAGCGGACCGCGAGCGCATCGATGAATTCGACGCGCGCGATCGGCACGCCGAGCTGGATGGTTTCGATCACGGTGCGCACCGCCGCGCCCATCGACGGGAACGCGCAGACCGCGGCCGATACGGCTTCGGGCAGCGGGTGCAGGCGCAGCGTGATCTCGGTGATCACGCCGAGCGTGCCCTCGGAGCCGACGAACAGGCGCGTCAGGTCGTAGCCGGCCGACGACTTGCGCGCGCGCGTGCCGGTTCGCACCACGCGGCCGTCGGCGAGCACCGCGGTGAGCCCGAGCACGTTTTCACGCATGGTGCCGTAGCGCACGGCGTTGGTGCCGGACGCGCGGGTCGCGGTCATGCCGCCGATGCTCGCGTCCGCGCCCGGATCGATCGGGAAGAACAGGCCGGTGTCGCGCAGCGCGTCGTTGAGGGTCTTGCGGGAAATGCCGGGCTCGACGGTGACGGTCAGGTCCTCCGCGTCGATCGACAGCACCCGGTCCATGCCGGACACGTCGAGCGACACGCCGCCGCGCACCGCGAGCAGGTGGCCTTCGAGCGACGAGCCCGCGCCGTACGGAATCACCGGCACGCCGTGCCGCGCGCACAGCCGCACCACCTCGCGGACCTCGTCGGCGCTGCGGGCGAACGCGACGGCGTCGGGCGGCACCGGATCGAACGGCGATTCGTCGCGGCCGTGCTGGGTGCGCACCGCCTCGGCGGTCGACACGCGTTCGCCGAGCGTCGCGACGAGCGCGTCGAGGAGGGCGGGCGGGAACGGAGGGCGGGGCCGGGCCGGGGGCGGGGTGATTCAATCGAGTCTCCTGTCCAGCTTGTAGGCGTGCACCGCGGCGAGGCGGCCGGGTCATTCTACGCCGGAAAGCCGCGCGCCCGTCGCGCCGCGGGCTGCGATAATCGGCGTCTGCCGCGCCCGCGCATCGCGCGCCGCGGCCATCTGCAGCCATGCTTACCAAGGGGACAGGGATGGGCAACCGCCTGAGCAAGATCGCCACCCGCACCGGCGACGACGGCACCACCGGCCTCGGCGACGGTCGCCGGGTGCGCAAGAGCGACGCGCGGATCGCCGCGATCGGCGACGTCGACGAGTTGAACTCGCAGCTCGGCGTGCTGCTCGCGGAGCCGCTGCCGGACGACGTGCGCGCGGCGCTGGAGACGATCCAGCACGACCTGTTCGACCTGGGTGGCGAGCTGTGCATCCCCGGCCACCGGGTCGTCGGCGATACGCATCTCGCGCGCCTCGACGCCTGGCTGGCCGACTACAACGGCCGGCTGCCGCCGCTCAAGGAGTTCATCCTGCCGGGCGGCGCGCGCGCGGCGGGGCTCGCGCACGTGTGCCGCACCGTGTGCCGGCGCGCCGAGCGCGCGATCGTCACGCTCGGCGAGACCGAGGCGCTCGACGCCGCGCCGCGCCGCTACGTGAACCGGCTGTCGGACCTGCTGTTCGTGCTGGCCCGGATCCTGAACTGCTCGGCGGGCGGGACCGACGTGCTGTGGGTGCGCGGCCGCGCCGATTAGGCGCGCGGCGGACCGGGGTCCGCCATTATTTTGAGATGCGACAATTTGCCCGGGACAAGCCACGCCTTTAAACATGTACTGTGTGTGCATCTTTAAAGGAGAAAGAATCATGACGCAGATCACGACAGAGCAGATGGCGCGGGTGAAGGCGACCGCACCGGTTCTCGCGGAGCACGGCGCGACCATCACGCGGCATTTCTACCAGCGCATGTTCGAGCGGCATCCCGAGCTGAAGAACCTGTTCAACCAGACCCACCAGAAGACCGGCAGCCAGCCGGAGACGCTCGCGAAGGCGGTGTATGCCTACGCGGCGAACATCGACAACCTGGGCGTGCTGGGCGGCGCGGTGACGCGGATCGCGCACAAGCACGCGAGCCTGAACATCCGGCCCGAGCACTATCCGATCGTGGGCGAGAACCTGCTCGCCTCGATCGTCGAGGTGCTCGGCGACGCGGTCGATCCGGAGACGCTCGAAGCGTGGCGGGTGGCCTACGGGCAGCTCGCGCAGCTGCTGATCGGCGTCGAGGCCAATCTCTACGAAGGGGCGGCGTGGAGCGGCTACCGGCCGTTCCGGGTCGCGCGCAAGGTGCGCGAGAGCGACGTGATCACGTCGTTCTACCTGAGCCCGGCGGACGGCGGCGCGGCGCCCGGCTTCGAGCCGGGCCAGTACGTGACGGTCAAGCGTTTCGTCGGCGAGCTGGGCGTCGATCAGCCGCGCCAGTACAGCCTGTCCGACGCGCCGCACGGCCGCTGGCTGCGGATCTCGGTGAAGCGCGAGGCGGGGCAGGGCGAGGCGGTGCCGGCGGGGCGGGTGTCGACGCTGCTGCACGACGGCGTCGAGGAAGGTGCGATCGTCGAGGTGACCGCGCCGATGGGCGATTTCACGCTGGCGCGCGACCGCGCGACGCCGGTCGTGCTGATCTCGGCGGGGGTGGGGATCACGCCGATGGTGTCGATGGCGCAGACGCTCGCGGACGAGGGCAGCGCGCGCGAGGTCCGCTTCGTCCACGCGTGCCGCTCGGGGCGCATGCATGCATTCCGCGACTGGCTCAACGCGCTGGCCGCTGCGCATCCGAACGTCACGCGCACGGTGTTCTACGAGCTGGTCGGGCCGGACGACCGCGCGGGCGTCGAGCACGACGCGGAAGGGCGGCTCACGCTGGCGCGGCTCGAGCGGCATGCGCTCGTGGCGGACGCCGATTACTACATCTGCGGGCCGGTGGGATTCATGAAGATGCAGCGCGATGCGCTCGTCGCGCTCGGCGTGGCGCCGGCACGCGTGCATACCGAGATCTTCGGTTCGGGCGCGCTGGAGTGAGAGGGTGGGCGACGGCTCAGGGGCGCGCCCCGCGCCGTCGCCAGCGCGTGGCCAGGCCGACGGCCAGGGCGATCACGAAGCTGAGCAGCAGCCAGACCGTGGTGATGATGTCTTCGTGCTGCTCGCCGCCGACCGAGTTCAGGGCGCGAAACAGCGGCTGGAACGCGGCGTAGGATGCGTTGCTGGCAGACCAGGCGCGCACCGGCTCGCTCGTGACGAGCAAGAGATAGACGGGGACGCTCATCAGGAGCCCCGGCAGCAGGCACGCCCATGTTTTCTTCATCGTACGATCACCCGACCGTAGTATCGGATCGAGGTGCCTGGAACCGTGCCGGTAGTCTGAGCCTTCAGGTCAGTCCGCAGCCGGGAGAATTGGACGTGGCTCGGCAGAGTGATGCAGCCCTCACTGACGCTCTGGTCCCGGTTGGGTGAAGGCGAAACGCGCCTTGCTTTACCCCGTTGATAAAGGTGTGATCATCTATTTTTCCATCGATTCGATAGAGTGCGAACCATTCCGCGCGATGCGTGCCGGCACGCACATCTTTGAAGAAATCCCAGAGCATGCCGAGATGCCCGCCACTTTGGCGATCCACGATGTAATAAGTCCCATGGGGAATGGGACCTTTGTCTACAACTGAAACTGCAGATGGGTCGTTTTTGTAGGGGTGGCTGCCAGAAAATGCAGGGACACTACCGAATCCCGGGCAAATGAACGATGAAATGCTACGCCTGTTTAACGTATAGGTGCACTCTACTGGCAAGATAACCTCCGGGGAAATAATCCGCCGTGGTTTTCAATAACGCAGACATTGAAATGTCTGGTGAAAGACTTTCTGCGGAGACGGAGTGGGGCTATCGATGCAACGAGATCCCTGTATATGAGAATGGTCTCAAATGAAAACAGACTCTTTTTCGGGATGAAGGACGGATGACCCGTCCTTCATTTTTGCGTGAGTCAATTCGTGACCCGCTCGAACGCACAAAGCGTGTTCCAACTTGCCGGCTCCGGCGCACGGACATCGTCTCGATCGACGACCTCCGTGCGCATCGCCCGCCCCCGTGTCAGTTCCCGCTGCCGCGCGCGACGCGGCGCGCCTTCACCGCTTCCGCGAGGCCTTCGAGCACCTTCACGCTCTCGTCCCAGTCGATGCAGGCGTCGGTGATGCTCTGGCCGTAGGTCAGCGTGCAGCCTTCCTGCAGGTCCTGGCGGCCGGCCACCAGATGCGACTCCACCATCACGCCGACGATCCGCTCGTCGCCGGCCGCGAGCTGGCGGCCGATGTCCGCGCACACGGGAATCTGGTTCTCGTGCCGCTTCGAGCTGTTCGCGTGGCTCGCATCGATCATCAGGCGCGCGGCGAGGCCCGCCTTGCCGATGTCGCCGCACGCGGCGTTCACGCTGTCCGCATCGTAGTTCGGGGTCTTGCCGCCGCGCAGGATCACGTGGCAATCCTCGTTGCCCGCCGTCGACACGATCGCTGAATGGCCGCCCTTCGTCACCGACAGGAAATGGTGCGGCTGCGACGCCGCCTTGATCGCGTCGACCGCGATCTTCACGTTGCCGTCGGTGCCGTTCTTGAAGCCGACCGGACACGACAGCCCCGACGCCAGCTCGCGATGCACCTGCGACTCGGTGGTGCGCGCGCCGATCGCGCCCCACGAGATCAGGTCCGCGATGTATTGCGGGCTGATCATGTCGAGGTATTCGGTGCCGGCGGGCAGGCCCATCTCGTTGATGTGCATCAGCAGCTCGCGCGCGATGCGCAGGCCGTCGTTGATCTTGAAGCTGTTGTCGAGGTGCGGATCGTTGATGAGCCCCTTCCAGCCGACCGTGGTGCGCGGCTTCTCGAAGTACACGCGCATCACGATCTCCAACTCGCCCGCGAAGCGCTGGCGTTCCTTGGCGAGCCGGCCCGCGTATTCGAGCGCCGCCTGGGTGTCGTGGATCGAGCACGGCCCGATGATCACGATCAGGCGGTCGTCCATGCCGTGCAGGATCCGGTGCAGCGATTGACGCGCGTTGTAGATCAGCTCGGACGCGGCCTCGCTGCACGCGAACTCGCGGATCAGGTGGGCGGGCGGCGTCAGTTCCTTCAGTTCGCGGATACGGACGTCATCGGTATTGTGCGGGGGCATGCTAGTTCTCCAGGACGGGGCGCCACGGGGGCGGCTATCGATCAGTTCTGCAATTCGGGTTGCGTCAATTCGGTTGTGCGGGCGGCCGGTTCGTCGGGGCAAAAAAAAACCGCCGGGTTTGCCGGCGGTTTTTCAGGAATTTCGTGTGCGCTTGGTGCGCCATCACTCCTCTCGATCCGCCAGGGGTCTGAGATGCCAGAAAAAGTAAAAGTAAAACTTGGCGGACATGACGGAGGGGTTCGGTGCGTTGAAAACGTGATTGCAATTTATACCCCGACCTGGCGCGCTTGGCAATCCGGCTGGGTCAAAAATGCGGACAATCCGCATATCTCGATGAAGATGTGCAGACTATCCGCGTAACTATCTCAATGACCATGCACTCAGACGGTGCCGCCGACCGTCATCCTGTCGATCCGCAGAGTCGGCTGGCCGACGCCCACCGGCACGCTCTGGCCTTCCTTGCCGCAGACTCCGACGCCGCTGTCGAGGCGCATGTCGTTGCCGATCATGCTCACGTACTTGAGCGATTCCGGGCCGCTGCCGATCAGCGTCGCGCCCTTGACGGGGTAGGTGATCTTGCCGTCCTCGATCATGTAGGCCTCGGACGCCGAGAACACGAACTTGCCGTTGGTGATGTCGACCTGGCCGCCGCCGAAGTTCACCGCGTACAGCCCGTGCTTGACCGATTCGATGATCTCGCGCGGATCCTTGTCGCCGTTCAGCATGTAGGTGTTGGTCATGCGCGGCATCGGCAGCGCCGCGTACGATTCGCGGCGCGCGTTGCCGGTGACGGGCATTTTCATCAGGCGCGCGTTCAGCGTGTCCTGGATGTAGCCCTTCAACACGCCGTCCTCGATCAGCGTCGTGCACTGGGTCGGGTTGCCTTCGTCGTCGATGTTGAGCGAGCCGCGGCGGTTCGGCAGCGTGCCGTCGTCGACCACCGTCACGCCCTTGGCCGCGACCCGCTCGCCGATCCGCCCGGCGAACGCCGACGAACCCTTGCGGTTGAAGTCGCCCTCGAGCCCGTGGCCGATCGCCTCGTGCAGCAGCACGCCCGGCCAGCCCGAGCCGAGCACGACGGTCATCGCGCCCGCCGGCGCGGGGCGCGCGTCGAGGTTCACGAGCGCCGCGTGCACCGCGTCGTCGACATAGCGCGCGAGCACTTCGTCGGTGAAGTAGCCGTAGTCGAAGCGGCCGCCGCCGCCGCCCGAGCCGATCTCGCGGCGGCCGTTCTGCTCGGCGATCACCGTGACGGACACGCGCACGAGCGGGCGGATGTCGGCCGCGAGCGCGCCGTCGCTGCGCGCGACCAGCACGACGTCGTATTCGCCCGCGAGGCCCGCCATCACCTGCGTGATGCGCGGATCGCGGCCACGCGCCATCTGCTCGACGCGTTCGAGCAGCTTGACCTTGGCGGTCGCGTCGAGCGACGCGAGCGGATCGGCGGGCAGGTACAGGTCGCGGCCCGAGATGCCCTTCAGCGTCGAGGCGACCTGCACCTTGTGCTTGCCGCCGCCCGCGCGGGCGATCGCCTTGGTCGCGGCCGCGGCCTGCGCGATCGCTTCCGGCGACAGGTCATCGGAGTACGCGAACGCGGTGCGTTCGCCCGCCACGGCGCGCACGCCGACGCCCTGGTCGATGCTGAAGCTGCCCGACTTGACGATGCCTTCCTCGAGGCTCCAGGCTTCGCTGCGGGTGGCCTGGAAATACAGGTCGGCGTAGTCGACCCGGTGCGTGAAGATATCGGCGAGCGTGCGCGTCAGCAGGGTTTCGTCCAGGCCGTACGGCGTGAGCAGGATGTCTTTCGCGAGCGCGAGGTTGCGGATGCCGGGTTCGATGATGTTCATTCAGGTATCGGGGAATCTCTAAAAAGCGGTTAGCGAACGCGCGTGACAGGGTATCCGGTCAAATCAGATGGTGGGCGGCGGGCCGGTTTTCAAGCGGGCGGGCTCAGGCCAGCACGCGGTGGCGCCAGGCGGGCAGGCTCTCGCGCACCTCGGCGAGCCGGGCGGGATCGAGCGCGCCGCTCACGACCCCGGCGCCCTCGTCGCGCACCGCGACGATCTCGCCCCACGGGTCGATCAGCATGCTGTGTCCCCAGGTGCGGCGGCCGTTGCCGTGCTTGCCGCCCTGCGCGGCGGCGAGCACATAGCACTGATTCTCGACCGCCCGCGCGCGCAGCAGCGTTTCCCAGTGCGCGCGGCCCGTCGTATACGTAAACGCCGACGGCACGACGATCAGCGCGCAATCGCCCATCCGCCGGTACAGCTCCGGAAAGCGCAGATCGTAGCAGACCGACAGCCCGACGCGCCCGAACGGCGCCTCGAAGGTGCGCACGGCATCGCCGGGGCGGATCGTGCGCGACTCGTCGAACGACTCCTCGCCCTTCTCGAAGCTGAACAGGTGGATCTTGTCGTAGCGCGCGGCCTCGCGGCCCTGCGGATCGAACACGAGCGTGGTGTTCAGCACGCGCGACGGCTCCGGCGCGCGCAGCGGCAGCGTGCCGCCGATCACCCAGACGCCGTGACGCCGCGCGGCGTCCGCGAGGAAGCGCTGCAGCGGGCCGTCCTGGTGCGGTTCGGCGAGCGCGAGCTTGTCGGTGTCCTTGAAACCCATGAAGCAGAAGTACTCGGGCAGCAGCACGAGGCGGGCGCCGTCGGCGGCCGCCTCGGCGATCAGCCGGTCGGCCTCGGCGAGGTTGGCGGCGACGTCGGGCGCGCTCACCATCTGCAGCGCGGCGACCCGGAAGGGGGAGGCGGAAGCGGATCGGTCGGTCATCGCAAGTCCGGTTGCCTGGAAAAAGGGTGCGGGCCCATCGGCGGCCGAATCAGTGACCGGCCGCATCGGCGGGCGCGTGGATCATCTTACCGCGATCGCCGCGCACCCGCTCGATGTGGGGATGCGCCCACGAACCGGTGATCGCGTAGTCGACCGCGAACGCGCGCGAGAGGGTCTGCGACAGCGCGACGTCGGCGGCCAGCACGCCCAGGCCGAGCAGCGGATTGATCACGGCGGCCGCGATCGCGGCCGCGCCGGCGCTGACCTTGGGCGCGACGTGCGCGTGCAGGTCCTGGGTCTCGTGCGCGAGATCGACCGCGCCCGCGAGCGTGACCCGGGCCGGCGCGGTGACCATCTCGAAGTCGCCGAGGCGGGCGATGCCGTTCGCGATCTGGCCGTTGCCGCTGATCTTCTCGAACGGCAGGCCCTTGCCGATCACGTCGCGGAAATCGAGCGTCAGGAAGCGCGCGAGGCTTTGCAGGCTCAGCACGCCGAGCAGCTTCGCCGCGCCCGGGTCGACCTTCAGGATCTGGCCGTGCTGCAGGTCGAGCGACAGGACGCCGCCGAGCGTCGGGTAGTCGATCGCGGTCGGGCCGCCGCGCCAGCCGACCTTGCCGGTCAGCGTGCCTTTGCCGTCCGCGATGGTGCGCGGCAGCCCGACCCGGTCGAGCAGGGCGCCGGCATTGTCGATGTCGAGCCGGAAGTCGAACACGGTGCGGCGCGGCGCGTCGTCCTCGTCGACGCCGCGCGCGAGCGCGCGGCGCGAGGTGCGCCAGTTCGCGGTCGCGGTCAGCTTGGCCGCCGGGTTCGCGAGTTCGAGCTTGTCGAGCTGCCAGACCGGCACGCCGTTCTCGTCGAGGTTGCGCGCGTTGACTTCGAGCCGGCCGATGTCGTGGCCGCGCGCCACCACCTGATCGACCACCAGGTCGATGGCCGGCATCGCGTGGTCGGCGGGCGTCGGCAGGTCCATCGCGCGGCCGACCAGGTCGTGCTCGGCGCTGTCCGGGATCACGAGCTTCGCGAGCCGCGCGTTGAGCACGCCGGCCGCGTGGGCGCCGCTGCCCGGCGCCCACGACAGGTAGCCCGACACCTGGTTCGAGGCGATGTTCGCCTGCCACAGGTCGTCGACGTGCGAGGCGCCGACGATCACGTTTTCCCAGTTGCGCTTGAGCAGCTTGAGCGTGCCGAAGTGCAGCGCGAAGCGCTTCGGCGCGAAGCTCGCGAGGTCGACCCGCGGTTGCGCCTGCGGGGCCGGCGCGCCCGAACCGGTGCGCAGCGTCTTGGCGAACGCGAGCCACGCGTCGGCGTCGAGTTCCGGCACGTCGACGGCGGCCGTCACGCCGTCGTGCGGCAGGTCGGGCATGCGGTTCATGCCGAGCGCGCCGCGCACCGCGCTGACCGGCTGGTCGCGCGTGAGGTCGAGCACGTAGCGCGCGCCGATCGGCCCGAGCTTCAGGTCCGCGCGCACGCGCTGGCGGTCGCCCGGCTCCGCCTCGGGCGCGAGCGTGAAGTCGAACGGCAGCGGCTCGCCCGCGGGCTTCGCGAACGGCGCGGGAAAGTGCAGCGCGACATCGGTCAGGTCGGCGTGCGCGGTGATCTCGGGCGGGCCGTCCTTCTTCATGCCGCGCACCGTGATCTGGTAAGGCGCGTCGCCCACCACCCGGCCGAGCAGGGTCGCCGCCGCGCCGCGCAGGCCCAGGTTGCGCGCGGCGTCGAGCGCGATCCGGCCATCGACGTCGAACGCGTAGCGGCCGTCCGCCTCGAGCCCGCCGCGCGCGCTCAGGTCGCCGCCGAGGAAGCGGCCGGTCAGCCGCTCGGCGGCGAGCGTGTGCTGGGTGAAGCGCAGCTGGCCGTGCAGGCGCGACAGCGGCGGCAGGCCGTCGGTTTCGAGCGTGTTGCCGGCGAGCCCGATCGTGCCTTCGACATCGGTGTGCGGATGCGCGACGTGCTGCGGGATCGTCAGTTTCAGCGCGAGCGTCGCCGGGCCTTGCGCGCGGAGCCGTTCGCCGAGGCGGCCGGTCATCCCGCCGACCGCGCTGCGGTTCGCGTAGTCGAGCAGGTCGGCGAGCGGGCCGCGCGCGCGGCCCTCGATCACGAGCGGCGAATGCAGCGGGTTGCCGAGGTCGGCGATGTGGCCGCGGACCGGATCGAGCACGACCCCCTTGTAGTGCGCGCGGCCGATGTCGAAGCGCAGCTTGTTCTGTTCGATCTCGAACACGCCGTCGATGCCGTCGAGCGCCGGCCACACGTTCGGCGTGCCGTTCGCGAGCGTGTGCAGCGGCTGCGGCGTGGGTTCGAAGCGCCCGCCCGTGAACGGCGCGACGATGTGGAACACGCCCGCCTTCGGATCGTGCTCGTACGGGAAGGTCTCGAGCGGCCCGCGCGCGACGATCGTCGCGCCGCGCTTGACCTGGCCCGCCTGCAGCGCGTGGCCCAGGTACAGGCGCAGGTGATCGGACAGGCTGGTCGGCAGGTAGCGGACGATCCGGGCGACCGCGGCGCGCTCGAAGTCGGCCTTCAGGTCGAGTTCGCCGCGGCCGTGCCCCGGGTTCGTATAGCGGCCCGCGACCGTGATCGACGCGTCCGGATTGTCGACGTGGAACTCGGGCACCGCGACCTCCACGCGCGCGTGCGGCGTGCCCGCGGCTGGCGTGATGGTCCAGTTCGCGCGGCCGCGCAGCCGGTCGAACGCGAGGCGCGGCTCGTCGAACACGCCGGGCACGGTCACGGCCGCGTTCACTGTGTCGAGGCTCGCCGTGCCCTGGCGCTCGTTGGCGTCGACGTGGCCCCACAGGTTCTCGACGCCGGGAATCCCGGCGCGCGGATGGCCGTGCACGGACAGGCCGGGCGGCGGCTCCTGCGCCTCGATGCTGATGCCTTGCAGGTCGCCCTGGAAGCGGTAGCGGATGATCGGCGCGGCGCCGTTCTGGCGTTCCTCGTCGGCGAGTTCGTTGCTTGCCGGGCGCGCGCGCTCGACTTCCATCGCGTAGTTGGCGACGAGCCCGCGCGGATCGAAGCGCACCAGTTCGTTGCGCAGCCGCGCGGGCAGCGGCAGCCCGCGGATGAATTCCGCGAGGATGCCGAGGTCGACGCGGTCGCCCGCGACGCTCAGCAGCTGGCCGTGCTCGAGGGTCGGCACGCGGTAGCGGGCGGTCAGGGTCGAGAACGCGAGCGAGCGCGACAGCGGCGTGCCGTCGTCGAGCGGCGGCTGGCCCAGCTCGGCGTGCAGGCGCGTGAGGTGCAGCGTGTAGTCGCGCTTCGGCTCGATCGCGAGGTCCCAGCCGAAGCGCGCGACGGGGATGTCGAGGCGCGGCTGGGTCGGGCGCACCCGCAGCGCGACGTCGTAGCCGTGCAGGCTGCCGCGCGCGCCGGTCAGGTGGCCGTCGCGGAAGTTCGCCCAGATCGCATTGTCGATGCGGCCCGCGTAGGCGGTCAGCGGGATGTTGGTGTAGCGCGCGAGGGTCGGCAGGTCGACGGGGCCGGTCGACACGTAGGCGTCGCCGCTCCAGTTGGCGGGCTTGCCGATCGCCACGAGCGGCTTGTGGGTGAAGCGGGCGCGGAAATCGAGCGGGCCGAGGAACAGCGTGCCGTTCGCGGGCGCCTGCAGCGCGAGCCGGTGGCTGGCGCCGTCGTTGAGCACGGCGACCCGGATCCCGGTCAGCGCGAGTTCGGGCGCCGCGCGCTGCGCGTCGCGCCAGCGCAGCGTGCCGCCGCGCAGCACGATCGCCTCCTGCTTGAGCAGCCAGGTGCTGAAGGTGTCGTCGCCGCCGCGGCGGGTGGTCGGCACCGCCACGCCCGCCACCGACAGCGAGCCGTCCGCGTGACGCTCGGCGAGCAGATCCGGCTCGTCGACGATCAGGCTCGACAGCGTGGGGGACAGCCTGAGCAGCGAGCGCCACGACAGCGCGGCGCTCGCGTGCGGCACCGACAGCGCAAGCCGGCCGTCGCGGCCGCGGATCGTCAGGCGGCTGACCTCGACGCCCGGCTGCAGCCCGGACCACGAGGGCGCGAGCCGGCCGATCCGGACGTCGGCGTGCAATTTTTGAGATACGAAGGTTTCGACGCGCGGGCGGAATTCGTCGACGCGCGGCAGCAGGAGATAGCGCAGGCCGAGGAACAGGATGGCCGCGATGAAATACGCGGCGATGCCGAGCACCAGGACCGCCTTGAACACGCGACGCAGGACCGGGTGATCGTGATGCGGAGGCCCGGCTTCGTGCGGCGCGGCGGATTCCTGGCGGTCGGACATGCGGCGAAGGGGCGGCGATATGGTAGTTTTGCGAACTGACGTTGAAATGTATCACAGGGGGTCGCGCGGGCGGCCGCCGGGCGGCCCGCGCGGGCCGCCCGGCCGGCTCCGCGCCCGCGCCGCGCGACCCGCCCCTTCCCATTGCGCAGCGCTTGCCATGACCGACGCTTCCCCGCTCCTCAGCACGTCCTATTCCCACTACCTCGCGCGCGCGGTGGCCGCGCGCCCGGCGCTGGCCGGGCAGATCGCCGCCTGGGCGGACGCGCCCGTCACGCGTGCGCGGCTCGATGCGCGCCTGTCGGCGCTGCTCGAGGCCGCCGCGTCCGGGGCCGCCGCGCCGTCCGAGGACGCGCTCAAGCGGGCGCTGCGGCAGCTGCGCGCCGAGGCCTTCGGCGCGGTCGCGGAGCGCGATCTCGCGGGCCGCGCCGACGTCGCGGAGGTCACGGGCACGATGACCGATCTGGCCGAGCTGGCCGTGCAGCGCGCGCTCGCGCTGCTGTCGGCCGACCTGGAGGCGCTCTACGGCGAGCCGCGCGGCCCGTCCGGCGAGCGGCTCGCGCTCGGCGTGGTCGGCATGGGCAAGCTGGGCGGCCGCGAACTCAACGTGTCGTCCGACATCGACCTGATCTTCGTCTACGAGGACGACGGCGATACCGCGGGCGGCAGCCGCGCGGCGATCACCAACCAGGAATTCTTCACGCGGCTCGGCAAGCGCCTGATCGGCGTGCTGTCGGAGGTGACGGGCGACGGCTATGTGTTTCGCGTCGATATGCGGCTGCGCCCGAACGGCGATTCGGGGCCGCTCGTCTGCAGCCTCGGGATGCTCGAGGAATACTTCTACGTGCAGGGCCGCGAGTGGGAGCGCTATGCGTGGATCAAGGGGCGGCTCGTGTCCGAGCCCGACAGCGAGGCGGCGGGCCGGCTCGCGAAGCAGCTCGACGCGCTCGTCAAGCCGTTCGTCTACCGGCGCTACCTCGATTTCGGCGTGATCGGGGCGATCCGCGCGCTGCACCTGCAGATCCGCCAGGAGGCGCAGCGCCGCGCGATGATGCGGCCGGACAAGGCCGACGACATCAAGCTCGGGCGCGGCGGGATCCGCGAGATCGAGTTCAGCGCGCAGGTGTTCCAGCTGATCCGGGGCGGCCAGGACGCCGGGTTCCGGATCCGGCCGACGCTCGCGGTGCTCGCGCACGCGCAGGCGGGCGGGTTGATCGCGGACGAGGTCCGGGCCGGGCTGGCCGACGCCTATCGCTTCCTGCGCGTGCTGGAGCACCGCCTGCAGTACCGCAACGACGCGCAGACCCACGCGATGCCGGTGGATCCGGTCGAGCGCGCGGCGCTCGCGGCGTCGCTCGGCTACGCCGACTACGCGGCGCTGCTGGCCGAGCTGGACCGGCATCGCGGCTTCGTCGAGGCGCAGTTCGACCAGATCTTCGCGGACAAGGAAGGCGCCGAGCCGGGCTGCGGCGCGGCGGACGACGGCGCGGCGGCCTGGATCTGGAGCAGCGCGCTGGCCGACGACGGCGCGGACGACGCGCTGGCCGCGCGGCTCGCGGGCCTCGGCTTCGCCGATCCGGCTGCGATGCGCGCGCGGCTGCGCGCGATCTGGCAGTCGTCGCGCTACGGCGGGCTGCCGGAGAAGAGCCGGCAGCGCTTCGACCGGGTCGCGCAGCGCGCGCTCGAGGCGGCGCCGACGCTCGACGCCGCGCAGCGCGACGAGACCATCGCGCGCTGTTTCGACCTGCTGGAGACGGTGAGCCGCCGCGGCGTGTACCTCGCGCTGCTGACCGAGTACCCGGCCGCGCTCGAACGGGTGCTGTCGGTGCTCGGCGCGACCCGCTGGGGCGGCGGCTACCTGATCCGCCATCCGCAGCTGCTCGACGAGCTGCTCGACGACGAGGCGATCGCGAGCCCGTTCGACTGGCCCGCGTTCAAGGCGGGGCTGCGCGCGCGGCTCGCGGCGGCGGACGGCGCGGAGCAGCAGATGGACCTGCTGCGCCACGCGCAGCACGCGGAGGTGTTCCGGATCCTGCTGATCGACCTGGCGGGCACGCTGTCGGTCGAGCATGTGAGCGACCGGCTCTCGGAGCTGGCCGACGCGGTGCTCGACGTGACGATCGAGGTCGTGTGGTCGCAGCTCGCGAAGCGGCACCGCGACACGCCGTGCTTCGCGGCGATCGCGTACGGCAAGCTCGGTGGCAAGGAGCTGGGCTATGCGTCCGATCTCGACCTGATCTTCCTGTACGACGATCCCGACGAACGCGCGGCCGATGTCTACACGACTTTCACGCGGCGCCTGATCACCTGGCTCACGACCGCGACCGGCGCGGGCGCGCTGTTCGACCTCGACCTCCGGCTGCGGCCGAACGGCGAGGCGGGGCTGCTCGTCACCGATCTCGACGCGTTCCGCCGCTATCAGCTGCGGGAGGGCGACGCGGCGAACACGGCCTGGGTCTGGGAGCATCAGGCGCTGACGCGGGCGCGCTACAGCGCGGGCGACGTGCGGATCGGCGAGGCGTTCGAGGCAATCCGCGTGCAGGTGCTGGCCACGCCGCGCGACGCGGCGCTGCTTGCCCCGGAAATCGTCGGGATGCGCGACAAGGTGTTCGCCGGCCATCCGAACCACACGGCGCTGTTCGATCTCAAGCACGATCGCGGCGGAATGGTCGACATCGAATTCCTGGTTCAGTACTGGGTGCTGCTGCACGCGCCGCATCACCCGGCGCTGATCCGCAACACCGGCAACATCGCGCTGCTGCGCGAGGTCGCGCGGCTCGGGCCCGTGAGCGACGCGGAGGCCGAGACGGTCGGCGCCGCGTATCGCACCTACCGGCGCTTGCAGCATCGGGCGCGTCTCGATGGGATGGAGAAGGCGCGCGTCGAGCCTGGGCGGATCGAGGCCGAGCGCGCGGCGGTCAGCGCGCTATGGGCGCGGGTGTTCGGCTGAGCGGGACGGGCGGGGGCCTGGACCGGACGCCCGCCGCGTATTGAGAATCGATTGAGATTGTTTGAACGGAACCGCGCGTCTCGCAAGAATGCGGGCATCCGTTCACCAGGCGTCGCTGTGCGCCGCAACCGATCTCGAGCCCATCTTGACGTCCACCCGACACTCGCTTTCCACGACCGCGCTGGCTGCCGCCGTCATGGGACTGTTCTCCCTGGCCGCGCCGGCGGCGTCCCAAGCAGCGCCGACTCCTCTCAAGAATGTTCTGCACGGCAATGACCGGTGCCTCGCGTGGCAGCCGGGTGGCGAAACGGTGACGTTTGCCGCGTGCGACGGCGGCGCGGCGCAGGACTGGGTGTTCCAGAAGCAGAATGACGGCACGCATCTGATCCGTAACCGGGCGGCCATCGAGCAGGGCGCGGAGCGCTGCCTGCGCACGCACCCGGACGGCAGTACCGGCCGCGTGGCGCTGGGGACCTGCAAGGGAGACGGCTATACCTCGATGCGCAGCTGGCGCGTCAACGCCGGCCTCGGCGACCAGCTCGCGTTGAGCAACAAGTATCGCGCCGACGCCGGCCGCACCGAGTTGCTGAGCGCCTCGACCGATGCGCCCGGGGTGACGATGCGCGCCGATGCGGGGGGCACGGCTGCCGCCACCTTCACCTATCCGCTGCCGCTGCCCCTGCCCGATCGGCCGTATGCCGGCGACAAGTCGGCCCTGCTGCTGGTGGCGCATTTCTCGGATTCGAAGCCGGCCGACGCCGAGACGGTGCGCAAGGCCGTATTCGGCGACGGCGACGAGTATGCGTCGCTGCGCCGCTATCTCGAGGTGGCGTCGCACGGCAAGCTCAGGCTGCGCGGCGAGACACTCGACAGTGTCGATCTCGGCAAGCGGCCCGCGACCTGCGATTCGAGTGCGATTCTGGCCGCCGCGCGCGACGCGGCCCGCATCCGCGGCGTGAACCCGGACAAGTTCGACCATCTGTTCGTCGACCTGCCGAAGATGAGCAATTGCGGCTGGGCGGGGCTCGCGGCGACGCCGGGCAACTGGATCCTGTCGAACAACAGCGGCTCCGGTTACTGGATGTGGACGCACGAGTTCGGGCATAACCTCGGCGCGAACCACCCGGTTTCGCTGATCGACTGCCCGACGCCGGGCGGCACGGTCGAGGTCGGCGCCGCATGTCGCGTGGGCAAGGTCGATGACCCGTCCGATACGATGGGCGGCGGCGGCCGGCGCTTGTATCCGGGCAGCTACCAGTTGTTCACCGGTTGGCTCGGGGCGAACGACGTGCCGGAGATTCGCGATGCCGGTGCGTATACGCTTGCGCCGTTGTTCGGCGACCGGCCGGGCGCGCGCGGTTACCGGATCAAGCGTAGCGACGGCACGCTGCTGTGGCTCGAGTTCCGCCAGCCGCTGCGGGGTTTCGACGACTGGAAGGCGAACGATCCGTTCGTCAACGGTGTGATCGTGCGGATCGTCGAGCACAAGAGCGGCAAGGTGCTCAACACGCTGGTCGACGCGACACCGGGCAGCGCCAACGGAATGAAGGACGCACCGCTGATGCCGGGCCACTCGTTGCACGATACGCTGTCGGGCAAGATCATCACGGTGAGCTCGCTCGGACCGGATGGCGCTGTGGTGGAGGTGAGGAACGATGGCTTGTTGCTGCCGGAGGCGTCGATCACGGGCCCGCAGCAGGCCGATGCGAACGCGACGGTCACGCTGTCCGGCGCGGCGTCGGTGGGCGAGCGGCTGCAATACCAATGGCGCGCGCCGGTGGGCATCACGCTGAAGCCGGCTGGCAGCAGCGCGAGCTTCGTCGCGCCGGCGGCCGACAAGGAGCGCGACTACGCGTTCGGATTGACCGTGACCAATGACAAGGGCTATGCGGCCAACGCGACACATGTGGTCAAGGTGAAGGCGCAGGAGACGGTCGCGCCGCCGCGCGCGGCGATCAGCGGGCCGGCGAACGCCGCGGGCGGCGAGCGTGTGACGCTGTCGGGCGCGCAGTCGACCGGCAAGGGGCTGGGCTATGCATGGACCAGCCTGTCGGGCGTCGCGCTGACGCAGAACGGCGCAAACGCGAGCTTTGTCGCGCCGAAGGCCGAGGTCGAGCGCAACCACGATTTCCGCCTGACGGTGACCGATGAGCTGAACCGCAAGTCGGAAGCGGTACACCGCGTGACGGTGCGGGCCGATGCCGGGCAGGCCGTGCCCGCGTGGGAGGCGAAGCGGACCTACGCGACGCCGTGCGAGAAGGTTGCGTATGGCGGCAAGACCTGGATGAACGGCTGGTGGGTGCTCGGCGACGTGCCTGGCCAGGGCGGCGAATGGGGCCCATGGCGTGAGTTGGGCGTGGCCAACATGCACGGGCAATGCAAGGGTAAGTAAGGATGCGCTGAAGACGCGACGCGACGGGGCGGCCGGGCGCGCCGGCCGCGTCGCAGCGGGGCGCCTGGATTGGGTATGGCCGGTCGGTTGCGCGGGTAGTGGCGGTGCGGCTGGTCACAGGCACGGCCGGTCGGAAACACGGCCCGTGTCGCGGGCCCATCCTCAGGCGGCGAGCATTTCCTTCGCGTGCTTGCGCGTGGTCGCGGTGATCTCCAGGCCGCCCAGCATCCGCGCGATTTCCTCGATCCGGTTCGCCTTGTCGAGCGGCACGACGGTCGACACGGTGCCGCCGTTCGCGTCCGCACCCTTCGCGACCTGATGGTGCTGGTCGCCGCGCGCGGCCACTTGCGGCAGGTGGGTCACGCACAGCACCTGGCGGATCTGGCCGAGCTGGTGCAGCAGGCGGCCGACCACTTCGGCGACGCCGCCGCCGATGCCGGTGTCCACTTCGTCGAAGATCAGGGTCGGCGTCGGGCTGGCCGCGCTCGCGATCACCGCGAGCGCGAGGCTGATCCGCGCCAGCTCCCCGCCCGAGGCGACCTTCGCGAGCGGCCGCAGCGGCACGCCCGAGTGGCCGGCGACGCGGAACTCGACCTGTTCGAGCCCGTGCGCGCCGCCGTCCGCGAGCGGCACGAGCGCGACCTCGAAGCTGCCGCCCGCCATCGACAACTCCTGCATGCCGGTGGTGACGGCCGCGCCGAGCGCCTTCGCGGCCTGCGCGCGCGCCTTCGACAGCCGTTTCGCATCGACCAGGTAGGCGTCGTGCGCTTTCGCGGCGACGGCCTCGAGCGCGCCGAGGTCGGCGGCCGCGTCGAGCGCGGCGAGCTGCGCGCGGCGCGCGGCGTGCTCGGCGTGCAGCGTGTCGGGCGGCAGGCGGAACTTGCGCGCCGTCGAATGCAGCGCGTCGAGGCGGGTCTCGACCTGGGCGAGCCGGTCGGGATCGAGGTCGAGCCGCTGCGCGTAGTGCGACAGCGAATACGCGGCTTCCTGCAGCTGGATCTCCGCCGGTTCGAGCGAGGCGAGCGCGTCGTGCAGCGCGGCGTCGTATTCGGCGAGCCCGCGCAGCTTCGAGACGATCGCGCCGAGCTGGGTCAGCATCGCGTCGTCCGACTCGGACAGCGCGCCGAGCGCCGCCTGCACGCCGTCGATCAGGTTCGCCGAGTGCGACAGGCGGCGATGCTCGGCGCCGATCTCCTCCCATTCGCCGGGCTGCGGCGCGAGCTTGTCGAGCTCGGCGAGCTGCCATGCGAGCTTCTCGCGTTCGAGCTGGCGCTCGCGCTCGTGCGCGCGCGCGGCGTCGATCGCCTGGGTCGCGTCGCGCCACACGCGCCAGCCGCGCGCGACGGCGGCCGCATCGGCGACGAGGCCCGCGTGCGTGTCGAACAGCTCGCGCTGCGCTTCCGGCCGCATCAGCAACTGGTGCGCGTGCTGGCCGTGGATGTCGACCAGCATCTCGCCGACCTCGCGCAGTTGGGCGAGGGTCGCGCTGGTGCCGTTGATGAAGGCGCGCGAGCGGCCGTTCGCGTCGACCACGCGGCGCAGCATCACGACGTCGTCGGCGACGAACGCATGCTCGTCGAGCCAGCGCACGACCCGGTCGTGCGGGGTGAATTCGGCGCTGATGTCGGCGCGCGTGCAGCCCGTCCGCACGACGCTCGCGTCGGCGCGTTCGCCGAGCGCGAGCGCGAGCGCGTCGATCAGGATCGATTTGCCCGCGCCGGTCTCGCCGGAGAAGACGGTGAAACCGCGCTCGAATTCGAGGTCGAGCGCGGCGACGATGACGAAGTCGCGGATCGAGAGATGACGAAGCATGAGGGGCTGTGCGGGAGAAGGCGTCAGGACGCCGGGTCGTCGTCGAGCGACGGATGTTCGTTCCAGTGCAGCTTCTTGCGCAGCGTCGCGTAGTAGCTGTAGCCGACCGGATGCAGGAACGGCACGGTGTGCTTCGAGCGGCGCACCTCGATCGAGTCGTTCAGCTCGAGCGCGGTGAACGACTGCATGTCGAAGTTCACGTTCACGTCGCGCCCGCCGATGATCTGGATCCGCACCCGGGAGTCGTCGGGCAGCACGATCGGCCGGTTCGACAGCGCGTGGGGCGCGATCGGCACGAGCACGATGCCCTGCAGCTGCGGATGCAGGATCGGGCCGGACGAGGACAGCGCGTAGGCGGTCGAGCCGGTCGGCGTGGCGACGATCAGGCCGTCGGAGCGCTGGTTGTACATGAAGCGGCCGTCGACCGACACGCGCAGCTCCGCCATCCCGGAGAAGCCGCTGCGGTTGACGACCACGTCGTTGAAGGCGAGCGCGTGGTAGATCGGCTCGCCGTCGCGCATGATGCGGGCCTCCAGCAGCGTGCGCTCCTCGCGCTCGAAGCTGCCGGTCAGCATCATCGGCACCAGCTCCTGCATGTCCGACGCGGAAATGTCGGTGATGAAGCCCAGCCGGCCGTGGTTGATGCCGATCAACGGGGTCTTGTAAGGTGCGAGCTGGCGGCAGATGCCGAGCATCGTGCCGTCGCCGCCCAGCACCACCGCCACGTCGGCGCGCGCGCCGATCTCGGCCGGGGTGAGGGCCGGGTAGCCGGTGATACCGGTTCCGTGCGCGGTGTCGGCCTCGAACACGACCTCGAAGCCGCGCTTCGCGATGCAGGCGGCGAGCGCGGCGAGCGGCTCGACGATGCCGGGCGTGTTGCTGCGCCCCACGAGCGCGACGGTATGGAACTGATTGCCGGTTTTCATGCCGGCATTACACCATAGCTCGATGACGAAAAGAACCGCTCGGCGCGCCGGCGCGCCGTTCGGCCGGGTTGCGCCGCGCTCGCGGCCGAGGCCGGGTTGCGCTAGAATTTTTCCCCATGCTAGATCCCCGCGCACGAACTCTCCTCAAGACGCTGATCGAACGGTATATCGCCGACGGTCAGCCGGTCGGCTCGCGCACGCTGTCGCGGCATTCAGGGCTGGAACTGAGCCCGGCCACGATCCGCAACGTGATGTCGGACCTGGAGGAGCTGGGGCTGGTCTCGAGCCCGCATACGTCGGCCGGCCGCGTGCCGACGCCGCGCGGCTACCGGCTGTTCGTCGACACCATGCTGACGGTCGAGGCGCCGGACGCGGTCACCCGGCTCGTGCAGGCCACGCTGCAGGCGGGCGAGCCGCAGAAGGTGGTGGCGGCCGCGGCGGGCGTGCTGTCGAGCCTGTCGCAGTTCGCCGGGGTCGTGCTGACCCCGCGCCGCAGCCACGTGTTCAAGCAGGTCGAGTTCATGCGGCTGTCGGACAAGCGGATCCTGCTCATCATCGTCACGCCGGAAGGCGACGTGCAGAACCGCATGATGGCGACCCAGCGCGACTACTCGCCGGCCCAGCTGACCGAGGCGTCGAACTACATCAACGCGCATTTCGCGGGTTTGTCGTTCGACGAGGTGCGGCGCCGGCTGCGCGAGGAGATCGACCAGCTGCGCGGCGACATGACCGCGCTGATGCACGCGGCCGTCACCGCGAGCACCGAGGTGCCGGACGAAGAGGATACGGTGCTGATTTCCGGCGAGCGCAACCTGCTGGAAGTGGCCGACCTGTCGTCCGACATGGCGCGGCTGCGCAAGCTGTTCGACGTGTTCGACCAGAAGACGAGCCTCCTGCAACTGCTCGACGTGTCGAGCCACGCGCAGGGGGTGCAGATCTTCATCGGCGGCGAATCGACGCTGGTGCCGATCGAGGAGATGAGCGTCGTGACGGCGCCGTACGAGGTCAACGGCACGATCGTCGGCACGCTCGGCGTGATCGGGCCGACCCGGATGGCCTACAACCGGGTGATTCCGATCGTCGACATCACCGCGCGGCTCCTGTCGCTGACCCTGAGCCAGCAGTAGCCGGGCGCCCGCCCGAGCCGGCCCGCTATAATGTGTTTCGTTCGATTTGGTGCTCCGGCACGTCCTGCCCATGCGTTTTGATCTCGAACCGCCGTCGCACGCCGCGGCGGCCCATCGCGTCGCGGTGCTGCTGATCAACCTCGGTACGCCCGACGAGCCGACGCCCCGCGCGGTGCGCCGCTACCTCGCCCAGTTCCTGTCCGACCCGCGCGTGGTCGAGATTCCCCGGGCCGTCTGGCAGGTGATCCTGCGCACGCTGGTGCTGCCGCTGCGCGGCCGCGCGTCGGCGAAGAAATATGCGTCCGTCTGGCTGCCCGAGGGCTCGCCGCTGCGCGTCCATACCGAGCGCCAGGTCGAGGGCCTGCGGCCGCTGTTCGCCGCGAACGGCTATCAGGTGCTGGTCGACTACGCGATGCGCTACGGCACCCCCTCGATCGGCACGGTGCTGTCGCAGCTGCGCCGCGCGGGCGCCGAGCGCGTGCTGCTGCTGCCCCTGTACCCGCAGTATTCGGCCTCGACCACCGCCACCGCGTTCGACGACGCGTTCGTCGCGCTGCGCCGCATGCGCAACCAGCCCGAGGTGCGCACGGTGCGCCACTACGCGGACCATCCGGCCTATATCCACGCGCTGGCCGAGCAGGTGCGCCACTACTGGGACGCGCACGGCCGCCCCGATTTCGCCGCCGGCGACAAGCTCGTGCTGAGCTTCCACGGCGTGCCGAAGCGCACGCTCGACCTCGGCGATCCCTATCACGACCAGTGCCAGCAGACGGCCGCGCTGCTGATCACGGCGCTCGGGCTCACCACGCTCGAATGCCGGGTCACGTTCCAGTCGCGCTTCGGCAAGGCGGAATGGCTGCAGCCCTATACGGAGCCGACGCTGCGCGAGCTGGGCGAGGCCGGGGTGCGCCGCGCGGACGTGTTCTGCCCGGGCTTCACCGCCGATTGCCTGGAGACGATCGAGGAGATCGGCATGGAGGTGCGCGACGCGTTCCTCGGCGCGGGCGGCAAGGCGTTCCACCGGATCCCGTGCCTGAACGCGTCGCCCGCGTGGATCGCGGCGCTCGGCGAGATCGCGGCGGAAAACCTGCAAGGCTGGCCGGTGCGGCCGGTCGCGCACACCGAGGCGATGGCCTGACGCGATGAACTACCGGATCTCGACCGAACCCGGCGCGCGGCTGCGCATCGACAAGTGGCTGTGGGCCGCGCGTTTCTTCAAGACCCGCTCGCTCGCGGCCGACGCGGTCGACAAGGGGCGGGTGCGGATCGGCGGGGCGGCCGTCAAGCCGTCGAAGGAAGTGCGGGTCGGCGACCAGGTGGAGATCGCGATCGAAAGCGTGGTCTGGCAGGTCGACGTGCTCGGGGTGTGCGACACGCGCGGGCCGGCGAGCGTCGCCCAGCAGCTCTACGCGGAAACCGCGGCGGGCCGCGAGCGCAGGCTCGCCGAGCAGGAGCGCCGCCGGAACTTCCGGGAACCCGCGGCGGAACTGCACGGGCGGCCGACCAAGCGCGACCGGCGGATCATCGACAAACTTTCGGGTGAGCGCTGAACATCTGGTCGAAGGTGGCGCGCGCGCTGCCGTATTCGGTGGTGCGCTCGGTCACGGCGCCGGACAGGCAGATGGTCGTGGTGCCCGCAATGAGTACCAGGGCGACCATCGAGATGGCAAAGGTCAGTTTCACGGTACTCCCCTCGAGAAGACGGGTGAAAACGCGGCCACGGGATCGATGTCAGGCATTCGTCAGGGCAGGGCATCCCTGCTCTTCAGGCTGCCTGACTGGAGTGTAGTGCAGGGGCCCGCCCGGCTGCTAGAGGCGGCCGCGTAAGGGTTGTTACCGCGGGTTTCCGCCCGCCGCACGGGCGTTCGGTCGCGCACCGGCGCGGTGACGGGCTGCCGGGAAACGGTGCGTCGCGCGGACAAAGACCCTCTTGAAATTGTTGTCTTGGGCCCCATTTGCACTATCGTTGTGCGGCCTCCGGCCGGCGTGGCTCGAACCGCGCGGCGGGACGCCGTTTTGGCTTTAACCTCTAACACGACTTTTCAGCGACATGGAAAACACGCAAGAGAACCCGGCTGGCCAGACGGCCGACGAAACCGGCCGCGACCCGGCCGCCGCCGAGGCCGCCCAGGCCGCCGACGCCGCGCCCGCTGCCGAAGCCGCGCTCGCCGAGGCCCAAGCCAAGATCGTCGAGCTGCAGGAAGGCTTCCTGCGCGCGAAGGCCGAGACCGAGAACGTGCGCCGCCGTGCGCAGGACGACGTGTCGAAGGCGCACAAGTTCGCGATCGAGAGCTTCGCGGAGAACCTGCTGCCCGTGCTCGACAGCCTCGAAGCCGCGCTCGGCGACACCTCGGGCGACCTCACGAAGGTGCGCGAGGGCGTCGACCTGACGCTGCGCCAGCTCCAGAGCGCGCTCGAGAAGGGCCGCGTGACGGCGATCAACCCGGTCGGCGCGAAGTTCGATCCGCACCAGCACCAGGCGATCTCGATGGTGCCGGCCGAGCAGGAGCCGAATACCGTCGTCGCAGTGTTGCAAAAAGGCTACACGATTGCCGACCGCGTACTGCGTCCGGCACTCGTGACCGTCGCCCAGCCGAAGTAAGCGCGGACGCAATGGCGGGCGTGGACGTCGACGCGACGGCATTTGCGGTGTTCGGCATGGCGCCGCTCGACGCCGCGAACTTCGACGCCGGCCTCGCCGCCGCGGGCGATGCGCTCGCGGTCGTGTTTTTCTGGGGCGTCGACTGCTTCAACTGCGAGATCGCCAAGAAAGCGATGCTCGCGCAGCCCGACGCGATCCGCGCGCTCGACCTTAAATGGTTCCAGAGCAATGTCTACGAACACCGCGAGCTGGCGCGCCGCTTCGTGCTGCACGGCGTGCCGACCTGGTTCTTCTTCCATCGCGGCAAGCGGCTCGGGCGGGCCACCGGCTGGCACGGGCTCGCGCAGTTCGAGGCCGCGACGGCCGCGGCGCGGGCGAAGGTCGCGGCCGCGGGCGGCGATTGAAAAAATAAATAGCCGCATCGGTTTCAGGGTCTTGAAAACGGCGCGGCAGCACTTATTTCGAGTGCAGAGTTGAATTTGGCGTGGGGAATCGGGTAAAAAGGCCGGTTTTCCGCAGCGATCAAGATTTCTGGAGATTGAAGAAAATGGGAAAGATCATCGGTATTGACCTCGGCACCACGAATTCGTGCGTGGCCGTGATGGAAGGCAACCAAGTCAAGGTCATCGAGAACTCGGAAGGCGCGCGCACCACGCCGTCGATCATCGCCTACATGGACGACAACGAAGTCCTGGTCGGCGCGCCCGCCAAGCGTCAGTCGGTGACCAACCCGCGCAACACGCTGTTCGCGGTCAAGCGCCTGATCGGCCGCCGCTTCGAAGAGAAGGAAGTGCAGAAGGACATCGGCCTGATGCCCTACGCGATCATCAAGGCCGACAACGGCGACGCATGGGTCGAGGCGCACGGCGACAAGCTCGCGCCGCCGCAGGTGTCGGCCGAAGTGCTGCGCAAGATGAAGAAGACGGCCGAGGACTACCTCGGCGAGCCGGTCACGGAAGCCGTGATCACGGTGCCCGCGTACTTCAACGACAGCCAGCGCCAGGCGACCAAGGACGCCGGCCGCATCGCGGGCCTCGAAGTGAAGCGGATCATCAACGAGCCGACCGCGGCCGCGCTCGCGTTCGGCCTCGACAAGGCCGAGAAGGGCGACCGCAAGATCGCCGTGTATGACCTCGGCGGCGGCACCTTCGACGTGTCGATCATCGAGATCGCGGACGTCGACGGTGAAATGCAGTTCGAAGTGCTGTCGACCAACGGCGACACCTTCCTCGGCGGCGAAGACTTCGACCAGCGCATCATCGATTACATCATCGGCGAGTTCAAGAAGGAGCAGGGCGTCGACCTGTCGAAGGACGTGCTCGCGCTGCAACGCCTGAAGGAAGCGGCCGAGAAGGCGAAGATCGAGCTGTCGTCGGGCCAGCAGACCGAAATCAACCTGCCGTACATCACGGCCGACGCATCGGGTCCGAAGCACTTGAACCTGAAGATCACGCGCGCCAAGCTGGAAGCGCTGGTCGAGGAGCTGGTCGAGCGCACCATCGAGCCGTGCCGCATCGCGATCAAGGACGCGGGCGTCAAGGTCTCGGACATCGACGACGTGATCCTGGTCGGCGGCCAGACCCGCATGCCGAAGGTCCTGGAGAAGGTGAAGGAGTTCTTCGGCAAGGATCCGCGCCGTGACGTGAACCCGGACGAGGCCGTCGCCGTCGGCGCGGCGATCCAGGGCCAGGTGCTGTCGGGCGACCGCAAGGACGTGCTGCTGCTCGACGTGACCCCGCTGTCGCTCGGCATCGAGACGCTCGGCGGCGTGATGACGAAGATGATCAACAAGAACACCACGATCCCGACCAAGCACGCGCAGGTGTACTCGACCGCGGACGACAACCAGGGCGCGGTGACGATCAAGGTGTTCCAGGGCGAGCGCGAGATGGCGGCGGGCAACAAGCTGCTCGGCGAATTCAACCTGGAAGGCATCCCGCCGGCGCCGCGCGGCGTGCCGCAGATCGAAGTGACCTTCGACATCGACGCGAACGGCATCCTGCACGTCGGCGCGAAGGACAAGGCGACCGGCAAGGAAAACAAGATCACGATCAAGGCGAACTCGGGCCTGTCCGAAGCCGAGATCGACCAGATGATCAAGGACGCGGAAGCGAACGCGGCGGAAGACCACAAGCTGCGTGAGCTGGCCGATTCGCGCAACCAGGGCGACGCGCTCGTCCACAGCACGAAGAAGGCGGTCGCCGAGTACGGCGACAAGCTGGACGCGGGCGAGAAGGACAAGATCGAGGCCGCGCTGAAGGAGCTGGAGGACGTGCTGAAGAACACGTCGGCCGACAAGGCGGCGATCGATGCGAAGATCGAGGCGCTCTCGACGGCGTCGCAGAAGCTCGGCGAGAAGATGTACGCCGACATGCAGGCGCAGCAGGCCGGCGCGGCGGGTGCGGCCGGTGCGGCCGGTGCGGCGGAAGGCGCGGCGCACGGCGGCGCGCAGCAGGCCGACGACGTGGTCGACGCGGACTTCAAGGAAGTGAAGAAGGACTAAGCCGGGTTGCAGTTGAACCGCGAGCCGCGCGCGGCGACGCGCGCGGCGCGGCTGACTCGGATCCGTCTCCGTCGCCGGAAGCACGGATCACCCCTAGCCTGGCGGGCCTCGCGGCCCTCCGGGCGCATTTGTTTTATGGCGGGCGGCGCCGGCACGACGTGTCGGCGCCGCTCAACAAGTCGCAAGACTTTACTGGAAGCGAGAGGAGCCGCCGCGCGCGTTGAGCGGCGGTATTGAACCGATATGGCGAAACGGGATTACTACGAGGTTCTGGGCGTCGCGAAGAATGCGAGCGACGACGAAATCAAGAAGGCATATCGCAAGCTCGCGATGAAGTACCACCCCGACCGCAATCCGGACAGCAAGGATGCGGAAGAGCATTTCAAGGAAGTGAAGGAAGCCTATGAAATGCTGTCGGACGGCCAGAAGCGCGCGGCGTACGATCAGTACGGCCACGCCGGCGTCGATCCGAACGTGGGCGGCGCGGGCGCGCAGGGCTTCGGTGGTTTCGCCGATGCGTTCGGCGACATCTTCGGCGACATCTTCGGCCAGGCCGCGGGCGGCGCCGCGCGCGGCGGCCGCGGCGGCCCGCAGGTGTATCGCGGCGCGGACCTGCGCTACAGCATGGAAATCACGCTGGAGCAGGCGGCGCACGGCTACGACACGCAGATCCGCGTGCCGAGCTGGGCGTCGTGCGACATCTGCCACGGCTCCGGCGCGAAGCCGGGCACCAAGCCCGAAACCTGCCCGACCTGTCACGGCCAGGGCACGGTGCGGATGTCGCAGGGTTTCTTCAGCATCCAGCAGACCTGTCCGAAGTGCCACGGCACCGGCACCTACATCCCGGAACCGTGCGTGCATTGCCACGGCTCGGGCAAGGTGAAGGAAAACAAGACGCTCGAGGTGAAGATCCCGGCGGGCATCGACGACGGCATGCGGATCCGCTCGGCCGGCAACGGCGAGCCGGGGATCAACGGCGGGCCGTCGGGCGACCTGTATGTCGAGATCCACATCAAGCCGCACGCGGTGTTCGAGCGCGACGGCGACGACCTGCACTGCCAGATGCCGATTCCGTTCACGACGGCGGCGCTCGGCGGCGAGATCGAGGTGCCGACGCTGGCGGGCCGCGCGAGCTTCACGGTGTCGGAAGGCACGCAGTCGGGCAAGACGTTCCGGCTGCGCGGCAAGGGCATCAAGGGCCTGCGTTCGAGCATCGCCGGGGACCTCTACGTGCATGTGCAGGTGGAAACGCCCGTGAAGCTCACCGAGCAGCAGCGCGACCTGCTCAAGCAGTTCGAGAAGTCGCTGGCGGAAGGCGGCGGGCGCCACAGCCCGCAGAGCAAGAGCTGGTTCGATCGCGTGAAGAGCTTCTTCGAGTGACGGGCCGATAAGGTGAAGCGGGATGGCTGAGCTTGACGGGAGCGCGGTCTTCGCGCTCCTCGACGATTGCGACTCGACCGCGGCGACGCGGTCGAGTCGCTTGTATACCGGGTTCTCGCACGAACGCATGTGCACCGATCCGGCGACGCTCGATGCGGTCTGCGACGCGGTCGCGGCCGATGCGCGGCGCGGGCTGCACGCGATCGTGCTCGGCGACTACGGGTTCGGGCGGAATCTGCAACTGGCGCAGCCAGGCGATGCGCCGCTGCGTTTTCTGTTGTTCGACCGGGTCGAGCGCTTGTCGCGCGAGGAGGCCGACGGCTGGCTCGCGCAGCGCGACGGCGGCGCGGCGACGCCGTCGGTCGCGGGCGTCGCGCGGGTGCGCAAGAGCGTCACGCGCGCGGCATTCGACGCGGCGCTCGCGGCGGTGCAGCGCGCGCTGCGCGACGGCGATTCGTATCAGGTCAACTACACCTACCGGCTCGATTTCGATGCGTTCGGCGCGCCGCTCGCGCTGTATCGGCGGCTGCGCGCGCGTCAGCCGGTGCGCTACGGCGCGCTGATCGCGCTGCCGGACGACGGCTGGATCGTGTCCTGCTCGCCCGAGCTGTTCATCGAGAAGGCGGGCGCCCGGCTGCGCGCGCGGCCGATGAAGGGCACCGCGCCGCGCGCGGCCGAGCCCGCGGCCGATGCGGCCATGGCGCGGCTCCTCGCGAACGATCCGAAGAATCGCGCGGAAAACGTGATGATCGTCGATCTGCTGCGCAACGACGTGTCGCGCGTCGCGCGCACCGGCAGCGTCCGGGTGCCCGCGTTGTTCTCGGTGGAGCCGTATGCATCGGTATGGCAGATGACCTCGACGGTCGAGGCCGAGCTGCGCGACGGCGTGCGCTTCGCGGACGTGCTGCGCGCGCTGTTCCCGTGCGGCTCGATCACGGGCGCGCCGAAGCACGAGACCCTGAAGCTGATCGACGCGCTCGAGAGCACGCCGCGCGGGCTGTATACGGGCGCGCTCGGCTGGCTCGACGCCGCGTCGGACGACGGCGCGCATCCGTGCGGCGACTTCTGCCTGTCGGTCGCGATCCGCACGCTGACGCTTGCCCCGGCCGACGCCCAGGGGCGACGGCGCGGCGTGATGGGCGTGGGCGCGGGGATCGTGCTCGACAGCGTCGCGGCGGACGAATACGCGGAGTGCGAGCTGAAGGCGCGCTTCCTCACGGGCGCGGAGCCGGGCTTCGCGTTGTTCGAGACCATGCAGGCGACGCGCGCCGACGGCGTGCGCCATCTCGATCGCCACCTCGCGCGGCTGCGCGCGAGCGCGGACGCATTCGGTTTCGCGTACGACGAGGCCGCCTTGCGGGCGGCGCTCGCGGCGCGTTGCGCGGCGTTCGACGAACCGGGCGCGCATCGCGTGCGACTCGCGCTGGCCAAGGACGGCGCGCTCGAACTCACGGGCGCGCCGCTCAAGCCGCTCGCGGACGGGCCGGTGGGCGTGATGCTCGCGTCGGAGCACGGTTTCGCGGCGGTGCCGTCGGGCGATGCGCTGCTGCTGCACAAGACCACGCGGCGCGCGCACTACGATCGCGCGTGGCAGCAGGCGGAGCAGCAGGGCTGCTTCGACATGCTGTTCGTCAACGAGCGCGGCGAGCTGACGGAAGGCGGGCGCTCGACGGTGTTCGTCAAGTTGGATGGACGCTGGTATACGCCGCCGCTCGCATCGGGCGTGCTGCCGGGGGTGATGCGCGGAGTGCTGCTGGAGGATCCGCTGCTCGCCGCGAGCGAGCGGGTATTGACGCAGGACGACCTGCTGCGCGCGGAAGCGCTGATGCTGAGCAATGCGTTGCGCGGCGCGGTCGCGGCGCGGCTGGCGCGCGCGCCCGGGGGCTGAGCGGGCCGCGTCGTCGGCGGGGGCGTTCCGGTCGCAGTCGCCCGCCGCGCGGGCCGCGATCACGTTGCTCGTTTGCGGACGGCGCGTTCGCGCCCGCCCGCATCACCCGCCGTTCAGGCGTTCAGAACGAATGCTCGGGCCCCGGGAAGCTCCCGTCCTTCACCGCGTGCACATACGCCTCGACCGCGGCAAAGATGCCGCCCGGCTGGCCGTGCATGAAATCCTTCACGAAGCGCGGCCGCTTGCCGGGGAACACGCCCAGCATGTCGTGCAGCACCAGCACCTGTCCCGAGCAGTCGACGCCCGCGCCGATGCCGATCGTCGGCACCCGCAGCAGCTGCGTGACCTCGGCCGCGACCAGCGTCGGGATCGCCTCCAGCACGACGAGCTGCGCGCCCGCCGCTTCGATCGCGCGCGCGTCGCGCAGCAGCTGCGCCGCGCCCGCCTCGGTCTTGCCCTGCACCTTGAAGCCGCCGAACGCATGCACCGATTGCGGCGTGAGGCCGAGGTGCGCGCACACCGGCACCGAGCGCTCGACCAGGAAGCGCACCGTCTCCGCGAGCCATTCGCCGCCCTCCAGCTTGACCATCTGCGCGCCCGCGCGCATCAGCTTGACCGCGCTCGCGAACGCGTCGGCCGGCGTGCCGTAGGTGCCGAACGGCAGGTCGGCGACCACCAGCGCGCGCGGCTGCGCGCGCGCGACGCTGGCCGTGTGGTACGCGATCTCGTCGAGCGTGACGGGCAGCGTCGTGGTCTGCCCTTGCAGCACGTTGCCGAGCGAATCGCCGATCAGCAGCACGTCGACGCCCGCGCGGTCGAGCAGCGCGGAAAAGCTCGCGTCGTAGCAGGTGAGCATCGCGATCTTCTCGCCGGCGTCGCGCATGGCCTGCAGCTTGGGGACCGTCACGGCCGGCCGGCTCGATTCCTGGAGATAGGTCATGGGTGTTCCGATTCGATGGGTGAAGGAAAGGGCGCGCCGCCTCAACGGGCGGCGCCGCCCTTGACGAAGTATTCCTTGCGGCCGCGCATCGTCTCGATCCGGTCGACGAGCAGCGCAAGGTCTTCGGGGGATTCGAGCGGATTCAGGTGTTCCGCCGCCACGGTCAGCACGGGGGTGCGATCGTAGTGATAGAAGAATTCGTTGTACGCGTCGGAGAGCGCGCGCAGATAGCTGTCGCTGATCTGCTGCTCCATCGCCACGCCGCGCTTCTGGATCCGCGCGTACAGCACCTCGGGCGTCGCCTGCAGGTAGACCACGAGGTCGGGCGCGGGCGCGCTCGTATCGACCTGCGCGGCCAGCGCGCGATACAGCTGCCACTCGTCGTCGGGCAGCGTGAGCCGCGCGAAGATCTCGCTCTTCTGCAGCATGAAATCGGTGACGAGCGGCGTGCCGGCCGCGTAGGCGGCGGTGATCTCGCGCGCCTGCTGCGCGCGCTGCAGCGTGAACGACAGCTGCGCGGGCAGCGCGTAGCGCGCGGTGTCGCGATAGAAGCGTTCGAGGAACGGGTTGTCCTGCGGGCGTTCGAGCAGCGGCTGGGTCGACCAGCGCGCGGCGAGCCGCTTCGCGAGCGAGGTCTTGCCCACGCCGATCGGCCCCTCGATCACGAGGTGGCGGCACGGCGGCCGCGAGTCGGGCGGCGTGACGGTCAGGGGTGCGGCGTTCATTGGCAGGTGGGTTTGCCGGGCTGCGCGCCCGCTTCGTCGGCGAGCGTGCGCAGCAGTTGGCATTGGCAGGACTGGACCTTCTCGATGCGCTGCGACGCGACGGCGGCGAGGAAGGCGTCGGCGCGGCCGAGCGCGGGGATCTCGAGCGCCGGGTCGATCTCGACGAGCGGCACGAGCGCGAACGCGCGTTCGGTCAGGCGCGGGTGCGGCACCACCAGGTCGGGGCTGTCGATCCGGTGCGCGCCGTACAGCAGGAGGTCGATGTCGAGCGTGCGCGGGGCGTTGCGGTACGGGCGCTCGCGGCCGAAGTGATGCTCAATCTTCTGGCACAGCGCGAGCAGCTCGTGCGCGTCGAGCGGCGTGTCGATCTTGACGACGCAGTTGTAGTAGTCGTCGCCGCCGGCGTCGATGGGCGCGGTGCGGTACAGGCTCGACTTGCCGCACACGGTGACCGTGTGCTGCTGCGCGAGACAGACGACCGCGTCCTTCAGCGCCTGGCGCGCGTCGCCCAGATTGGCCCCCAGTCCGAGATAAGCAACCGTCATGGCATCACTTCCTGCATCGTTCGACCGCGTGCGCGTCAGTCGCCTTGCTGCGGCGTCTGTTCCGTGCCGTCGTCCGGCGTGCGATTGCGCGCGCCGCCTCGGCGGCGACGCTTGCGCGGTGATTTCTCCTTGGTGCCGCCCTGCGTGAGCAGCGCTTCACGCTGCGCGATGTCGCCGTCGATGAAATCCGTCCACCATTGGCCGACCTCGCCGTCCAGCTCGCCGGACTCGCAGCGCAACAGGAGGAAATCATACCCCGCTCTGAATCTTTGGTGTTCCAGCAGCCGCAGCGCGCCGCGGCCCGAGCGTTTCTCGAGGCGCAGCTGCAGCCCCCAGATCTCGCGCATGTCGGCCGAGAAGCGCTTGTGGATCGCGAGCTTCTCGGTCTGCATGTCGAGCACGTCGTCCATCGCGCGGTTGAGCGCCGGCACCGGGAATTCGCCCTCGGCCACGTATTGCTCGTAGCGCTGGCGCATGTCGTGCCACAGCAGCGTCGCGAACAGGAAGCCCGGCGACACCGGCTTGCCCGCGCGCACGCGCGCGTCGGTGTTGTTGAGCGCGAGGCGGATGAATTTTTCGCCCTGCGGCTGTTCGAGCACGACGTCGAGGAGCGGCAGCAGCCCGTGGTGCAGCCCTTCGGCGCGCAGCCGCGTGAGGCAGGCGAGCGCGTGGCCGGACAGCAGCAGCTTCAGCATCTCGTCGAACAGGCGCGCGGCCGGCACGTTGTTGATCAGGTCGGCCAACTCCTGGATCGGCGCGCGCGTATGCGGCTCGATCTCGAAGCCGAGCTTCGCCGCGAAGCGCACCACGCGCAGCATCCGCACCGGATCCTCGCGGAACCGCGTGGCCGGATCGCCGATCATCCGCAGCAGGCGCGCGCGCATGTCGGCCATGCCGTCGTGGTAGTCGAGCACGGACTGCGTGGCCGGGTCGTAGTACATCGCGTTGATCGTGAAGTCGCGGCGCGTCGCGTCCTCGTGCTGCTCGCCCCAGACGTTGTCGCGCAGCACGCGGCCGCTCGCGTCGACCGCATGGGTGCGGCGGTCGAGCTCGTCGCGCTTGAGGCGCTTGGCGGGCGGCGGCGGCGCGTCGCCGGCGGCCTGCGGGTCGACCAGCGCGCGGAACGTCGACACCTCGATCAGTTCCTGGCCGAACTGCACGTGCACGATCTGGAACCGGCGGCCGATCAGGCGGGCGCGGCGGAACAGGCGCTGCACCTCGGTCGGCGTCGCGTCGGTGGCGACGTCGAAGTCCTTCGGCGCGATCCCGAGCAGCAGGTCGCGCACCGCGCCGCCGACGATGAACGCGCGGAAGCCCGCCTGTTGCAGCGTGTCGGTGACGCGCACGGCGTTCTTCGAGATCAGCGCGGGATTGATGCCGTGCACGCCGGCCGGCACGATGGTCGGCTCGGTCCGGCGGGCCGGGGCGGCGGCGCGCGCGGCTTGGGCGCCGCGCGGGGCACGGGCGGGGGTGTCGGTTGCCTGGGCCGCGTCGGCGGCCTCTTGTCCGAGCAGCTTGCGGATGAGTTTTTTGATCACGACGGTTGGAAAAGATCGAGGATGCGCCAGCCATGCGTTTGCGCATGCGCGCGCAGGGTGGCGTCGGGGTTGGTCGCGATCGGGTCGGTGACCTGTTCGAGAAGCGGGATGTCGTTGTGCGAGTCGCTGTAGAAGTAGCTGTGCTCGAAATCGCCGAGCTGCTTGCCGAGCGACGCGAGCCAGGCCTGCGTGCGGACGATCTTGCCTTCGCGATAGCTCGGCGTGCCCGTCGGGCGGCCGGTGAACGCGGAGTCGGGATGGCCGTCGACGGTCTCGACCTCGGGCGCGATCAGCGCATCGATGCCGAATGCGGCGGCGATCGGCCGCGTGATGAATTCGTTGGTCGCGGTGACCAGGCAGCACAGGTCGCCCGCGTCCTGGTGGCGGCGCACGAGTTCGAGCGCCGCCGGCAGCATCGCCGGCCGGATCACCTCGTGCATGTATTGCGCGTGCCATTGCGCGAGCTGCGCGCGCGAATGGCGCGCGAGCGGCGTCAGCATGGCGATCAGGTAAGCGTGGATATCGAGTTTGCCCGCCTTGTAGTCGGCGTAGAAACGATCGTTCTGCCGCGAGAAGCTGTCCGCGTCGACGATGCCGAGTTTCACCATGAAACGACCCCATTCGTGGTCGCTGTCGGTGGGGATCAGCGTGTGATCCAGGTCAAAGAGTGCCAGATTAGTCATGGAAGCGCATTTTACTTGAAGCTACTTGAGCCGGCCGGAAGCGCCGTCGTCGTGCTCGGGCGTGGCCAGCATCGTGCGCAGCAGCGGCAGCGTGACCGCGCGCTTTTGCGCGAGCGAGAACCGGTCGAGCGCGTCGAGCAGCGCCATCAGGCTTGGCATGTCGCGGCGGAAATGGGTGAGCAGGTAGGCGGGCACGTCGTCGGCGAGCGCGATGCCGCGTTCCTTCGCCGCCCGCTTGAGTACGGCCGCCTTGCCCTCGTCGGACAGCGGCGCGAGATGGAACACGAGCCCCCAGCCGAGCCGGGTGCGCAGGTCTTCGCGCACGTCGAGCGCGAGCGGCGCGGCAGGGCCCGTCGCGACCAGCGCGCTCGACGGATGCGCGCGCACCTCGTTGAACAGGTTGAACACCGCGATCTGCTGGGTGTCGCTGAGCGCGTCGCAGTCGTCGACCGCGTACAGCGACACGCGCGGCTCGAAGGTGAAATCGCCAAGCCCGCTTTGCGGGCCCAGGTAGCGCGCGCAACCGTACGAGGTGTCGTGCACGAGCGCCTGCAGCAGGTGGCTGCGGCCGCTGCCCGGTTCGCCCCAGACGTAGAACGTGCGGTCGGCCACCGGGCCGGCCGCGAGCGCGAGATCGAGCCGGCGCAGGCGCGTGACCAGTTCGTCGTTCGCGCCGATGTAGAAGTTGTCGAACGTGGAGGGCGGCGGGGTGCCGAGATCGAGCGTCAGTTGCCGGGTAACAGTCACGGTTCGAATCGGGTCGGGTGAAGCGGGCCGGGCATGCCGCGTCCGGCCGCCCGACGCGCGCGGCCGGACGCGGCGCGAAGCCGGGCCGGGCGCGGAGCGGGCGTCAAAATCGGGGACGAATTCGGCAAGATGCTTTCCCTGGTGGATCGGTGCGGGGAATTCCGGCCGGGCGTCCGGCTTCGGGTAAAATCGCATTTTACCGACCTTCTTGCCTTTCCCCATGAATCCTCCGAAATCCGCTCCTGGCGCCCAGGGTCTCTCCTATCGTGACGCGGGCGTCGACATCGACGCGGGCGACGCGCTCATCGACAAGATCAAGCCGTTTGCGAAGAAAACCCTGCGCGATGGCGTGCTGGGCGGCATTGGCGGATTCGGCGCGCTGTTCGAGGTACCGAAGAAGTATCGCGAGCCCGTGCTCGTGTCGGGCACCGACGGCGTCGGCACCAAGCTCAAGCTCGCGTTCCACCTGAACCGCCACGACACGGTCGGCCAGGATCTCGTCGCGATGAGCGTGAACGACATCCTCGTGCAGGGCGCCGAGCCGCTGTTTTTCCTCGACTATTTCGCGTGCGGCAAGCTCGACGTGGACACGGCGGCCACCGTCGTGCAAGGCATCGCGACCGGCTGCGAGCTCTCGGGTTGCGCGCTGATCGGCGGCGAGACGGCGGAAATGCCGGGCATGTATCCGGACGGCGAGTACGACCTCGCGGGCTTCGCGGTCGGCGCGGTCGAGAAGAGCAAGATCATCGACGGCAGCACGATCGTGCCGGGCGACGTGGTGCTGGGCCTCGCGTCGAGCGGCATTCATTCGAACGGCTTCTCGCTGGTGCGCAAGATCATCGAGCGCGCGAACCCCGACCTGTCGGCGGATTTCCACGGCCGTTCGCTGGCCGACGCGCTGCTCGCGCCGACCCGCATCTACGTCAAGCCGCTCCTCGCGCTGATGCAGAGCCTCGCGGTCAAGGGCATGGCGCACATCACGGGCGGCGGGCTCGTCGAGAACATCCCGCGCGTGCTGCGCGACGGCCTGACCGCCGAACTCGACCAGGCGGCCTGGCCGCTGCCGCCGCTGTTCAAGTGGCTGCAGGAGCACGGCGGCGTCGCCGACGCGGAAATGCACCGCGTGTTCAACTGCGGGATCGGCATGGCCGTGATCGTCTCGGCGGCGGATGCCGACGAGGCGGTGCGCCAGCTGAGCGCGGCAGGCGAGCAGGTGTGGAAGATCGGCGTCGTGCGCGAGAGCCGCGAAGGCGAGGCGCAGACCGTCGTGGTCTGACGCGCCGCGCGGGCCCGTGCGGTCCGCTTCCATATCAAAAAAACCCGGCTGTATCAGCCGGTTTTTTTTGCGTGCGCAATTCGCGCTGATTCACGCGCGCCGGTCGGGCGGCGCGTCGAGCAGCCGTTCGAGCGCATCCACTGCGCGCGCGGTCGCATCGTCGGCGCAGCAGTCGACCACCACGCGCTCCGGCATCGAGCGCAGCCACGTGAGCTGGCGCTTGCACAGCTGGCGCGTGGCGAACACGCCCTTGTCGCGCATGGTCCGGTGGTCGGTGAGCCCGTCGAGGAATTCCCAGGCCTGCCGGTAGCCGACGCAGCGCATCGACGACAGCCCGAGATGCAGGTCGGGCCGCCGGCGCAGGTGTTCGACCTCGTCGATGAAGCCCGCCTCCAGCATCGCGTCGAAGCGCTCGGCGATGCGCGCATGCAGCACCGCGCGGTCGGACGGTTCGAGCGCCACCGGCATGAAACGGTAGCGGGCGGCGTCCGCATCCGCGCGCGGCGGGACGGCGAGCAGCGCCGACAGCGGCTGCCCCGTCAGCATCAGCACCTCCAGCGCGCGCTGGATCCGCTGCGCGTCGTTCGGCGCGAGCCGCGCGGCCGTGACCGGATCGGCGGCCGCGAGCCGCGCGTGCAGCGCCGGCCAGCCGTCGCGCGCCGCCTCGGCGTCGAGCGTGGCGCGCAGGTCGGGATCCGCGCCGGGCAGGTCGTTCAGGCCCTGGGTGAGGGCCTTGTAGTAGAGCATCGTGCCGCCCGCGAGCAGCGGCGTGCGGCCGCGCGCGATGATCGCGTCGACGAGCCGCAGCGTATCCGTGCGGAATTCGGCGGCCGAGTACGCGTCGGCCGGGTCGAGGATGTCGATCAGGTGGTGCGGGACCTGCGCGCGCTCGGCGCGGCTCGGCTTCGCGGTGCCGATGTCCATGTCGCGGTAGACGAGCGCCGAATCCACGCTGATGATCTCGACCGGCCGCCGCGCCGCGAACGCCAGCGCGGCGGCCGTCTTGCCCGATGCGGTCGGGCCGAGCAGGCAGGCGACCGTGCGCGGCGCGGCGAGAGGCGGCGCGCTCATTGGCCGCGCATGAAGAGACGATCGAGGTCGCCGAGCGTGAGCTGGTACCAGGTCGGCCGGCCGTGATTGCACTGGTCCGCGCGCTCCGTCGCCTCCATCTGGCGCAGCAGCGCGTTCATCTCGTCGAGCGTGAGGCGCCGGTTCGCGCGCACCGCGTGATGGCAGGCGAGCGTGCCGAGCAGTTCGTGCTGGCGCTCCGTCAGCACGCGCGAGCCGCCGAACTCATGCAGGTCGGCGAGCACCGCGCGGGCCAGCGCCGTCAGATCGGCGTCCTTGAGCAGCGCCGGCACCGCGCGGATCGCGAGCGTGGTCGGCGACAGCACGGCCAGATCGAAGCCGAGCGCATCGAGCGTGTCGCGTTCCTCCTCGACCGTGCCGATCTCGACCGCCGTCGCGTTCATCGACACCGGCAGCAGCAGCGCCTGCACCGCGATCGACCGGTCCGCGAGCGCGCGCTTGAATTGCTCGTAGAGGATCCGCTCGTGCGCGGCGTGCATGTCGACGATCACGAGGCCGTGGGCGTTTTGCGCGAGCACGTAGATGCCGTGGATCTGGCCGAGCGCGAAGCCGAGCGGCTGAGCGTCGTGGGCGTCCTGCGCGGCCGCGCCTTCGCCTTGCCAGGCCGGCGGCGCGGCGAACGGCGCGCGTTCGCCGGCATCGGGCGCCGCCTCCGCGCCCGTCGTGCCGGGCAGCGTGCCGGCGCCGCTGTCCTTGCGGCCGAACAACGCGTCGTACAGCGCGAGCGGCTGCGCGACCGGCAGCGTGCCCTGGGTCATTCGCGACTGGCGCTGCCAGAGGCTGCCGCCCGCGCCGCCGCCCGACAGCCCGCCGCCGCCCGTCGGTCGCGCGAAGCCGCCGGACTGGCCGAGCGGCGTGGCCTGGAACGAGGCCGGCGCGGCGCCGGGCGCGAGCTGCGCGGCGTGGCCGCCCGCCGTGGTGTCCGGCGAGGCGCCCGCGTGCCGCGCGAGCGAGCGCTGCACCGCGTGGAACACGTATTGGTGGATCGAGCGGGAATCGCGGAAGCGCACCTCGATCTTCGACGGATGGACGTTCACGTCGACCGCCTCGGGCGGCAGGTCGAGAAACAGCACGTAGGACGGGTAGCGATCACCGTGCAGCACGTCCTCGTAGGCGGCGCGCACCGCGTGGGTGAGCAGCTTGTCGCGCACGAAACGGCCGTTCACGAAGAAATACTGCTGGTCCGCGCGGCCGCGGCTCGCGGTCGGCAGGCCCGCGCAGCCGTAGACCGCGAGCGGCCCGGCGCGTTCGTCGAGCGGCAGGTGGGCGGTCGCGAACGCGTCGCCGAGGATCTTCGCGACGCGCTGCGCGGGTTCGCTCGCGTTCCAGTGCTCGACGGCCTTGCCGTTGTGAAGCACCGAGATCGCGACGTCCGGCCGCGCGAGCGCCGCGCGGCGGATCATTTCGAGGCAATGGCCGAATTCGGTCTGCTCGCTTTTCAGGAACTTGCGGCGCGCGGGCGTGTTGAAGTACAGCTCGCGGACCTCGATCGTCGTGCCGCGCGTGCCGGCGGCGGGCGACAGCACGCCCGTCTGCGCGTCGATCCGGGTCGCGTGCGCGGCTTCCTCGGTGCGGCTCGTGATGAACAGCTCCGCGACCGAGGCGATCGACGCGATCGCCTCGCCGCGGAACCCCAGCGTCGCGACCGCCTCCAACTCCTCCAGCGAGCGGATCTTGCTGGTCGCGTGGCGCATCAGCGCGAGCGGCAGCTCGTTTTCCGGGATCCCGCAGCCGTCGTCGGTGATCGCGATGCGCTTCACGCCGCCTTCCTCGAGCACGATGCGCAGCGTGCGCGCGCCGGCGTCGAGCGCGTTCTCGAGCAGCTCCTTGACGACCGACGCGGGCCGTTCGACCACTTCGCCCGCGGCGATCTGGCTGATCAGCTGGTCGGGCAGCGGCTCGATCGCGCGCAGCGGGCGCGGGGCGGAGGGCGGGTCGCCGGGCAGGTCGCCCGCGGCAGTTTCGGAGATATCGGACATGACGGAATTATAACGAGGCCGCGCGTCGGCCGCGGAGCGCGCGAACGTGGGCCGGCTCACGCCGCGCGCCAAAATTTCACGGCCGCGCAGAGTACTTTCTGTATGATTACGCGTGGTTTTTTGCCGTCGGGCGCGGTGCCCGGCGGGCGCACACATCCCCTGGAAAGAAGGAAACGCATTGGATACGCTGCTTCATTTCGTCAATCTTGTTCTGCATATCGATGCATTCCTCGGTGATTTCATCCGGCAATACGGCGCCTGGGTCTACGTGGTGCTGTTCCTGATCGTGTTCTGCGAAACCGGGCTCGTGATCTTCCCATTCCTGCCCGGCGATTCGCTGCTGTTCATCGCGGGCGCGTTCGCCGCGACGGGGGAGATGGAACTGGCCGCCCTGATCCTGTTGCTGCTGGTCGCGGCGATCGGCGGCAACACGGTGAACTACCTGATCGGCCGGAAGATCGGGCCGAAGGTCTTCAATACGCATATTCCGGGGCTGGAACGCTTCCTGGATCGCGCCGCGCTGCAGAAAACCCACGATTTCTACGAAAAGCACGGCGGCAAGACCCTGGTGCTCGCGCGCTTCATCCCGGTGGTGCGGACCTTCGCGCCGTTCGTCGCGGGCGCGTCGTCGATGGAAGTCGGCAAGTTCCAGCTGTTCAACGTGGTGGGCGCGCTGATCTGGGTGCTGCTGCTCGTGTTCCTCGGCTACTTCTTCGGCAACATCCCGTTCATTCGTCACTACCTGAACGTGATCGTGCTGGTGGGGATCGGCGCGGCGATCATCCCGCTGCTGCTCGGCGGGCTGTGGAAGCTCGTGCGCGGCAAGGGCCAGAGCGGCAAGGTCGAACGCCGCTGAGCGATCGGCCTCGCCAGGCTGAATCCGGCGTGACCCGCGGGCCGCGCTTTTTACGTGCGCGGCCGACCGTGCGATCGAGGTCGGTTACGACGCCGTGCGATGTGCGACCGGCGTTTCCGGCGTCGGATAGTGCGCGTCGCGGAACGTGTCGAGGATCACGCGGTTGGTGTCGCAATACACCTGCCAGTAGTTGGCCGGTTGCGTCGACGGCCGCACGAACAGCAGCGGGCCTTCCGGCGTGAACTGCAGCACGCCGACGTCGGGCGCCGGTTCGGCGATGACGTTCGGGACCTGCGCGATCGCGGTTTTCAGGCGCGCGATCGCGTCGACCGCGTCCACCCCGTTGGCGATCTTCGCGGTCAGGTCGACACGCCGGTACGGCATGATGCTGTAGTTGGTGATGTTGTCGGAGAAGATCTTGTTGTTGCCGACCAGCGTGACCAGGTTGTCGGGCGTCAGGATCGTCGTGCCGAACAGGCCCAGCTCCTGCACCGTGCCCGTCACGCCGCCCGCCGAGATCACGTCGCCGACCTTGAACGGGCGCAGCACCTGCATGAACACGCCGGCTGCGAAATGCGCGAGCAGGCCGCCCCACGCGGTGCCGACCGCGAGGCCGAGGCCGGCGAGCAGCGCGGCGAACGAGGTGGTCTGCACACCGAACACCTGCAGGATCGCGAGGACCAGCAGCATGGTGAGCAGCACGCCGACCACCGAGGTCAGGTAGCGCGACAGCGTCGGATCGACCTTGCCGCTGCGGTTCACGATGCGGCCGAGCAGATGGGTGACGAGCTTGATCGCCCAGCGGCCGATGATCCACAGCGCGATCGCGGCGAGGACCTTGAGGCCGAAATCGAGGCCGCGGGTCAGCAGGAATTCATGAACGGAAGCCAGATCCAAGATGGGTTCTCCGAAGTGAGGGGAAAGAGGGCGATGCGGTTGCCCGCGGCACAGGCGCTGCGCCGGATGCGGCCGGGGCGCGCTGCAAGGCTTCGGCCGGGCGCGGCCCGATTCGTTCCCGCGGGCACGCTACACGCGGTGCTGCGGGGCAAAGGCGTGCTGGGTGATGACGCCGCGATGCGCGATGATCGCCGTGCCTTCCGGCACTTCCTCCCACGCTTGCGGCAGGTCGACGAGCGGCTCGGACAGCACGAGGAACGCGTCGTCGCCGACGGCCGCGATGCGCGGATCGTGCGGGTAGAGTTCGTGCAGATGGCGGAACGACGTGCTGTGAAACAGCGTGCGGGATTGCCGCTCGCTCGAATAGCGGACCGCGACGATCCGCTCGCCGTCGGTCGCGCAGACCGTCATGTTGAGCGGTGCATCGACGCCGTGCTTCGCGGCGGTTTCCTCGATCGTCGCGACCATGCGTTCGAGCGCGCGCACCGGATCCTGGGTGAGCCCGAAGGTCAGCGCGAGATGGAACATCACCTCGGAATCGGTGGAGCCCTCGATCGACGCGAACAGCGCGGGATCGATGCGCATCATGAGGTCGCGCCGCAGCGTCTGATAGCGGCGGATCAGGCCGTTGTGCGCGAACAGCCAGCGGCCGTGGCGGAACGGATGGCAGTTGGTTTCCTGGACCGGCGTGTCGGTGGCCGAGCGGATGTGCGCGACGAACAGCGGCGCATGGATCGCGCGCGCGGCTTCATGCAGGTTGCGGTCGTTCCAGGCCGGGTTGACCGAGCGGTAGCGGAACGGCAGTTCGTTCGGACGGCCGTACCAGCCGATGCCGAAGCCGTCGCCGTTGGTGGTGGTCGCACCCAGGCGCGCGTGAAGGCTTTGATCGATCAGCGAATGCTTCGCGCGGAACAGCACGGTTTCGAGCTGGATCGGGTTGCCGGTGTAGGCGAGCCAGCGACACATGGTGCGCCTCCGGAGGCGGTGAGGTCTGCCAAGGATAGCGGATTTCGGCACGGGCATACGAAAGCGGAAGTTGCCGTGCCGCGCACGCGGGGCGACCGCGATCGTCTGCGTCATGAACCCGCGACGCATCGTCGGCTGGCATGCGACGCGCATGGAACCGGTAAGCTGTGCGGATGCGCGTATTCGCCGAGCAAACATGGGTGGGGCAAACGCGGGCGGCGAATTCGTCGGGATACGCCGGCCCCATGGCAGCCGGTCCGCGTGTGCGGCGCCCTCGTCTGCGTGCGTGCCGGCCGCGTCGACGGCCGGGCCGTGTATCGTGGGGAGATTGCGCCGGCAATGCATGCCCCGTGGATACGCTAATTGAGCCGCGCCGAAATCAACGGGTAGCCTTTATGCATCCGGGATACGGCGCAATGCGATCGGCAGGTCGGATATCGATATGATTATTCGCATGCGCGCGCATCCATAAAGCTGAAATGCCGGCGCGTTCGTTGAACCGCTTGAAATCGTGCCGGCCTGGAATTGCATATCGTGATAAAGGCTGGAAGAACAGGTTGCGCGACGCGATATAGGTGAATCGGCCTACCTGCGAATACGCGTCATTTTCGCGAGAAAACCTGTCAAGTCACTGTAAAATTCCCCCACTCTCTGTCCATCGAATCACTATGAGTACCAACAACATTCGCGACCTCCAGAAACAGCTTGGTGAGGTCAACCTGATGCTGGCCGAGGCCAAGAAGAAGGAACGGGTGACCGCGCTGGTCGCCATCAAGGAACTGGTTGCGGAACACGACATCACCGAACTGGAATTGCTGCGCGCCGGTGGTTTCCTGAAGGAAAAGAAGAAGCGTCTGCCCGCGAAGTATTACGATCCGTCGTCAGGCAAATCGTGGTCGGGTCAGGGCGCGTGCCCGAAGTGGCTCGCCGACAAGAATCGCGACGATTTCCTGATCCGCGACGAACCGAAGGCGTGGTGGCCCGGGGAGGATTGAGCGTCGTCCGGCCCGTGCGGCCGCGCGGGCGGGAAGGGCCGTGGGTTCGCCGCCGTGTGCAGCGTACGCGTGCTCAATGCTCCACGCAGGCGGGCCACGACAGCGCCGCGTCGCACAGCCCGACGCCGAGCGGGGCGGAAATGTCCGGCGGATAGGCGTACTGCGTCATCAGCATCCACGGCAGGCCATAGCGGCCGCCGTTGTCCCATTCGTAGATATCGAACAGCGAGCCCGTGAACGTACCGGTCACACGGTCGTCGTCGTCGGTTTCGCGGACCAGCTCGCGCGTCGTGCCGGGCAATTCGCCCCACAGGATGCGGTTGCCGTGCTCGTCGAACAGGGACAGCAGCACGAAGCCGTCGTCGAGCGTGCGCTGCTCGCAGCGCTGGATGCCTGAGCCTGCCGCGCGCCCGTCCTGGGTCGCGAGGTCCTGAATGTGGTGAGCCGCGAAAATCTCCGATTGTTCGCCGACCCAGAAAAAGCGTACGCGTTCGCTGTCCATCGATGCCTCTGAGGTAAAAAACACCGGCCCGTACTGGCACCGGCCAAAAATGCCGCGATCCGAGGTTAATGCCTTCGCGGCTTAGGCTGAACCGTGACGACGCTGCGCGCCGTCACGTCAATCCGTGATCCTGATCGCCGCCCGTACGGCGGCGAGGCGGATCGGGTCATACCCGTGCGTCTCGATGACGGCGGCGTCCGCCGCGCGCCGTCTCCGGCTCGCCCGTCGCGAAGCCGGCCGCGGGTCCGCGGCGCGGGCGAGAACCGCGAGCCCCCATGCATAAGGCACGGCGAGCGCGGCGGACATGGCGAGAAAACACGTGTACGACATGGTCCCCTCCACCTGGCTGACCCGCCCGCAAGCGGCGGCTCGATGACGAGCCCGGCCGTGGGCGCCGGGGTGGAACTGCATGCGCAGAGCCTCTTCTCGTGTCGCTTTGAATAGAGGACTGCGAATCAACTGCCGGGCTACCCCAGCGGGATAGCCGTGCTGCTTACTACGACTGACTGTCGGTCAACGATCTCCCGCCGGGCGCCATGCGAGCGACGCGATCAGGCTCAACGAAGCCGTGAAGATCACGTAGAACGCGGGTGCGAGGTTGTTCTGGGTCGTGGCGATCGCCCAGGTGATGATCGCCGCGGAAAAGCCGCCGAACGTGATGACCGCGAGGTTGTACGCGATCGAGATGCCGGTCGACAGCACGCGCGACGGGAACAGCTCGCTGACGGCCGCGAGGATCGGGCCTTCGTAGCAGGCGATCACGAGACCGAAGAACAGCTGGAACACGATCAGCGACGCGAGCCCCGGGTGCAGGTTGATGTACGCGAACAGCGGATAGGCGAAGGCGATCGCGGCGAGCACCGCACCGATCAGGAACGGGCGGCGGCCGTAACGATCCGACAGGTGACCGATCACGGGCGTCACGACGAGCACGATCGTCGCGCCGACCAGCACCGCGATGAAGCCCGCGGACGACGCCAGCTTGAGCACCTTGACCGCATAGGTCGGAATGTAGAACAGCAGCACGTACGAACAGACCGTCCAGAACACCACGAGCCCGAAACCGACCAGCACTTGCGGCAACCGGTCGCGGAACACCTGCACGACCGGGGCCGATTCGCGCGTCGTGTGGCCGGCCGCGTCGGATTCGGTCAGGTTGCTGCGGATGTACATGCCGACCGGTCCGAGCAGCAGCCCGAGCAGGAACGGGATGCGCCAGCCCCATGCCTCGATCTGGTCCTGGCTCAGGTAGTTGACGATGAAGGTGCCGAGCGCGGCGCTCAGGATGATCGCGAAGCCGATGCTCGCCTGGATCCAGCTCGTGTAGTAGCCGCGCCGCTCGGCGGGCACCTTGTCCATCAGGTAGGCGGTCGCGCCGCCCATTTCGCCGCCCGCCGAGAAGCCTTGCAGCAGGCGCGCCAGCACGATGATCGCGGGCGCGAGTAGCCCGGCCTGCTCATAGGTGGGCGCGAAGCCGATCAGGGCGGTGCCGACCGTCATGAGCAGAATGGTGATCGCGAGCGCGAACTTGCGGCCCGCCTTGTCGGCCAGCCCGCCCAGCACGATGCCGCCGACCGGCCGCATGAAGAAGCCGACGCCGATCGTGGACACCGACAGCAGCAGCGAGATATTGCTGTCGCCCGCCGGGAAGAACAGCTTGGCGATGATGATCGAGAAAAAGCTGTAGGAAATGAAGTCGAACCACTCGAAGCCATTTCCGATAATCACCGCCAATACCGCGCGCCGGCGGGTGGCGTCGGTTGACTCCGAAAAATCATTGAACAATACGGACTCATTGTTCATAAAAATGTCCCGTTTCTCATAAACCGATATAGTGGAATACCCGTTCTCCCGGGTAATTTGAATTGGCAAGATGCTATGGCATTAACGGCATTCCTTTCCCGGAAATATTTTCGGCCTGCCCCGACCAAACGGAATGCCTGTGTCAGATGCGCGTCAGTGTTTCATTTTTCGTCGAGTATCCATTGCTTGAAGGCGAGGACCGCGGCGGTGTCGCGGCGCTCCGCGGGCCAGAGCAGGTGATAGGCGCCGCCGAACGTCGCGGTGGCGTGGGAGGCCTTGACGAGCCGTCCCGCCTCGACGAGCGGGGTAACCATCTTGTCCCAGCCGAGGATGATGCCCTGACCCTCCAGCGCCAGATTGAGCAGCAGCGGGTAGCTGTTGGCCGTGATTGTTTGCTTCGGGCGCAATGCTTCGGCGCCCGTGAGCTTCAGCCAGGTGTGCCAGTCCATCCATTGACGCTGTTGTTCATCCGCCACGAGCAAGGTCTGGTCGAGCAGTTCGTCGGGCGCGAGGATGCGTCCCTCCAGATAAGTGGGCGAGCAGTACGCGCCGACTTCCTCGTCGATCAGCTTGGTGCCCGTGATGCCGGGCGGCAGGACTTCGCGGATGTAGTAGATGCCGACGTCGAATTCGGCGGGATTCAGGTGCAGCACGCCGTCGCGCACCAGGATGCGCACGGTGACGTCCGGATACGCATTGCAGAACGAGGCGACGCGCCGCGCGAGGAACAGGTTCGCCGTGCCGGCCGCGCACGCGATCGTCAGTTCCCGGGGGCCGGGGTCTTTCATCAGGTCGGCGGTGAATTCGGCGCAATCGATGAGCAGTTCGTGCACCCGTTGCGCATATTGTTGGCCGGCCATCGTCAGGCGCAGTGAATGGCCGTCGCGGATGAACAGCGTGGCGCCGAGGAAGGTTTCCAGCTTGACGACCGATTTGCTGACGGCGCTTTGGGTGACGCTGAGTTCCTCGCCGGCTCGGGTGAAATTGCCGAGACGCGCGGCGGCGTCGAAGTAGACGAGGCATTGAAGCGGGGGGAGGGGGTGGATGCGCATGGCTGGGGATTGGGGCGGATGGGGGCTCGGGTTGATGCAGGGCGGTGATCGGACGCGGCGCGGAGAAGGATGCGATTCGCGCATGCGTCCTGGACCGTTGTCGGACATGGCTTTTTGTCGTTGCCGGTGGTCATGCCGAAATTCATATTCGATGGCGGGGTTGCGTTTTCGGGGCGGGACCGCTGTTTATATCATGTTCCAATTTCGCCGGATTCGTTCCGGGGCGACGGTGTGCGGTGTGCACGCGGCTGGAGAGCGGCTCGGTGGACCGTGTCGGAAATGACGGTCGTCGGGATTTGAAATGTGCGTGGCGGGCGACATAGGTGGATCCATCGCAGAGCGTCAATGGCATATCGACGGCGACATCAAGAATCCGATAACAAGGTCGAGATACGGGCGCGCAGGGTATGGACGCGACTTTCGAGGAGGAAGCAAGCGTGGTGGAGGCGGGGATGCCGCGAGCATCATTGCGAGACCTGGAGGGCGCCGCGATATGACGTTGAAAATGGCAATGCCATTATTGGATTGCGTATTCGTAAAAATGAGATTAGGCGACTTTCTTAAAAAGACATGCCTCTAATAAATTATTTTTACTCGTGAGTCGCCGGCTGGCATTGCTCTGTTTTGCCGACCGAGCTGTCGTACTGGATGCCAGGCGTGTCGTCGAAGCGGGCTGATGCACTGATCCGATATCACGGAAGGTACGCGAGGACGTTCGAGAGTCGGGCGATGTTTTATCACCGCGGATCCCGATACAGTGACGCTTTATGCTGAAACGGAGTCCGGTTCGGATGTCGAAATCGTCGCTTATTCGTCGATTGTCTGAGGAGTTCAACCATGACGATCGCGCAAAGCAAAAAGCCCGGTCTTGCGACCGGGCTTTCTGTTTGATTCTTTGGTAGGCCGTACGGGATTCGAACCTGTGACCAACGGATTAAAAGTCCGCTGCTCTACCAGCTGAGCTAACGACCCAAAGAGGCGAAATTATAGCGGGCAGTTTTCATTCCTGTCAACAACCCGCCCAATCATCGCTTACTTGATGGCATCGAGCCTGTTCTGCGCGGTCTGCGCGGCGCTCGAGCCCGAGAACTGCGCGACCACCTGCTCGAAAGTCTTCTTCGCCGCGCCCTTCTGGCCTTGCTCGAGCTGGTTGGTGCCGATCGCGACCAGCGCGTCGCCGGCCCGCTGATGCTGCGGGAAGTTCTTCACGAGGGCCTGCCAGGTCGCCGTCGAACCCTTGTAGTCGCGCAGCGCGTACTGCGCGTTGCCGAGCCAGTATTGCGCGCTCGGCTGGTACGGGCTCTGCGGATACTTCGAGATGAACGAGCGGAACGACGCGGCGGCGCCCTTGAAGTTGCCGTCGCGAAACTGCTGCGAAGCCGTGTTGAACGCGTCCGTTTCCCCCGGCTGGACCGTGCCCTCGACGCCGTCCACCGTCTTCTGCTGCGGCTCGAACTTCTTGAGACGCGAATCGAGATCGGTGTAGTACTCCTTCTGCTGGCGTTCGAGCATCGTGAGCCGGTTCGTCAGGTCCTCGTTTTCGCCGCGCAGCGTCGCGACCTGTTGGTTCAACTGATCGAGACGGTTGGTTTGATCGAGGATCGTCCGCTGCGCGGCGGACAGCTGGTTCGACAGGCTGTCGCTCTTGCTGCGCAGGTCGAGCACGGCGCGGCGCGCTTCGTCGTCGTCAAACAAGCCCGCGTGGGCGGGCATGGACGACCATGCCGCCCCCGCGACACAGAGGGCGGCGGCCACGCGCAGCCAGGAAAAACGATGCGTCATTCAGCGGACCTTCCGTACTTACTGTTGATAGACGAGGTCGGCGCGACGGTTCTGCGCCCACGATGCTTCGTCGTGACCGTTCGCGAGCGGCTTTTCCTTGCCCAGGCTCACCGCTTCCATCTGGCCGTCCGAGACGCCCATCAGCGACAGCGCGCGACGCACGGCTTCAGCACGCTTCTGGCCCAGCGCCAGGTTGTACTCGCTCGTGCCGCGTTCGTCGGTGTTGCCCTGGATCAGGACGTGACGTTGCGGGTGGCTCTTCAGGTATTGCGCGTGCTGTTGCAGCAGCGACTGGTATTGATCCTGCACCGAGTAGCTGTCGAAATCGAAGTAGATGCTGCGCTTCGCGAGCGGGCTGTTCGGGTCGTTCAGCGGATCGACCGTCACTTGCGCGACATTGTCGGCGCTCGGCTGCGTCGGCACCGCGGCGCCCTGGTTGCCCTTGTCTTCGAGCTTGACGCCCGACGAGCAGGCGGCGAGGGCGCCGACCATCAGAACGGCAAAGGCCAGACGAATCTTCTGCGAAATCATGGTAACTCTCCTTTTGGTTATTGCATGAACGGTCCCCAGGAGGGCTCGCGGACCGAGCCGCCCTGAACGGACAGAATCTGCGGCGGCGTACTGCCGTCAGACGGTACGGCCGCGAGCACGTTGCGACCGTTGGCCTGGGTTGCGTACAGAAGGTACTGGCCGTTTGCCGCGAAGCTGGGCGATTCGTCACGCGTCGTATTGGTGATCGCGTTGGCGGCGCCCGTCTGCAGATCCTGAACGTACAGCTTGAAACCGCCACCCGTGCGCGAGATGTAGGCGAGCAGCTTGCCGTCCGGACTGACGCGCGGGCTCGTATTGTAGCTGCCGGTGAAGGTCACGCGCTGCGCCGTGCCCGCGCTTTCGCCCTGGGCCGGCATGCGATAGATCTGCGGCGCACCGCCGCGATCGCTCGTGAAATAAATCCACCGGCCGTCAGGAGAGTAGAACGGCTCGGTGTCGATCGAACTGCTTTGCGTCAGGCGCCGCAGCCCGGTGCCGTTCGCGCTGACGGAGAAAATCTGCGTATTGCCCGTCAGCGACAGCGCGACGGCCAGCGTCTGGCTGTCCGGCGACCACGCCGGCGCGCTGTTGTTGCCCTTCTGGTCGGACACCATGTAGCGGCGGCCGGTCGGCAGGTCGTGGATGTAGACGATCGGCTTCTTGCGCTCGAACGACACGTAGGCGACCTTGGTGCCGCTCGGCGACCAGGCGGGCGAGATGATCGGCTCGGTGCTCGACAGCGCGATGCGCGCGTTCTGGCCGTCCGAGTCGGAAATCTGCAGCTGGTAGCGGCCGCCCGTGCGGATCACGTACGACAGGCGCGTCGCGAACACGCCGCGCGTACCCATCAGCTTCTGGTAGATGTAGTCGGCGATCTTGTGGCCGGCCATCCGCAGCGTGCCGTCGTTGGCCGTCAGCGACAGCCCGCCGAGGCTCTGCTGCTTCACCGTGTCGTACAGGATGAAGTTGACCTTGTACTGGCCGCTCGCGTCGCGGTTCACGCTGCCCGCGACGAACGCGTTCGCGCCCTTGGCCTTCCATGCGCCGAGGTCGACCGAGGCCGTCTCGGGCACGGGCGTGCTGCCCGCGTCGATGTTGGTGAACTTGCCCGTGCGCGCCAGATCGGCGCGCACGACGGACGTGACCTGCTGAGGCAGGCTGCCCTCGTTGGCGAAGTTGGCGGTGGCGATCGGGAACTGGGTGGCGCCGACGCCGGTGATCAGCACGTCGACCTGTGCGTGGGCCGTACCGCCCGCGGCGATGAGACATGAGGCCACCAGTGCCCTGAAACCTAGCTTCGTCATCAAACTCATGCTTCCTGATTCCCTATGTAGCGCTGCGCAACCGCAGAGACTCGAAAATAACCGATTCGTTCCCGTTGCGACGGCGGGAGTGTAAGCGCAAACCCGCTCACTCCGCCGCCCTGAAGGTAATCGTAATTTTTTCCGGGGTGCTGCCGTTGGTGTCGCGCGGCAGCGGCACCGACGCCTGGATCGCGTTGATCACCGCCTGATCCCACCCCGAATTACCGCTCGAACGCTGGACCACCGCGCTCAATACGTCGCCCGACGGCGTGCAGCGGATCTGGACGACCGTGACGAGCCCTTCGCGCTCGCCGGCCCACACGATGTTGGGCTTCACGCGCCGCTTGACCTTGTCCGCGTAGCCCGGCGACGCGGCGTTGCCGCCCGAGCCGGTGCCGGTGCCGCTCTTCGCGAGACCTTCGCCGCCGCCCGTGCCGCCGCCCGCCATGCCTTGCAGCTGCGACAGGCGCGCCAGCCGCTCCTTGTCCAGTTTAGCCTTCGTGGCGGCGTCCGCCTTGGCTTTCGCGGCCGCCTTCGCGGCGTCCGCCTTCTTCTGCGCGTCGGCCTGGGCCTGCTCTTCCTTCTTCTGCTGGTCGAGTTTCTGCTGCTCCAGCTTCTTCTGCTGGTCGGCGAGCTGCTGCTGGCGGAGTTTTTCCTGCTTGTCCGCCTGCTTCTGCTTCTCGCGCTCGGCCGCCTTCTGCGCGGCGAGCTGGGCGGCCTGCTGGGCCGCGAGCTGCTGCGCGCGCTTCGCGTCGGCTTCCTGCTGCGCCTTCAGCTGCTGGCGGCGCTGCTCCTCGAGCTGCGCCTCGCGCGCGGCGGCTTCCGCCTGCTGGCGCTTCTTTTGCTGCAGGGCGATCTCGGCCTGGTCGTCCTTGACGGGCGGCGCGGGCGCGACCTTGATGGGCGGCGCGGGCACGGGCGGCGTCGGGGTGGCGACGTCGACCGCGGTCCACAGCTCGGCCTCCGCGCCGGCGGGCGTGCTGTTCTGCCATTGCACGCCGTGATACAGGAACAGCCCGAGCAGCACGTGCATCAGCGCGGCGAGCGCGAACGCGCGGCCCGTGCCGCGCTCGCGCGGCGGCTGAAGCGGGGAGGCGTTGCGCGGAGTGCGTTGGTTCATTGCGATTTGACGAGGAGACCGACGCGCTTCACGCCGCGCGCCTTCAGGTCGGACATCACGGTCATCACGACGTCATATTGCACCGTCTTGTCGGCGGCGATCACGACGGGCTGGTCCGGGTGGTCGGCCTGGCGCGACGCGATGAAGCCGTCGAGGTCGGCCTTCGTCATGGTGTCTTCCTGCGACGCGCCCGCGTCGTTCTTGTAGCGCACGCTGAGCTTGCCGTTCGCCTGGATGTTCACCACGACGGGGGGCGTCTGCTCCTGCGGCGCGGCATTGCCGACGGTCGGCAGGTTGACGATCGACGGCGCGACGAGCGGCGCCGTCACCATGAAGATGACGAGCAGCACGAGCATCACGTCGATATACGGCACGACGTTGATGTCGGCCATCGAGCGGCGCGAACGGCCGCCGCGCATGCTGGATCGGATAGGGGTGCCGGCCATCGCGTGCTCCTTATTGCGCCTGGCGTTGCAGGATGTTCGAGAATTCTTCGATGAAGGTCTCGAAGCGGATCGCGAGGCGATCGATGTCGTGCGCGTAGCGGTTGTACGCGACCACGGCCGGGATCGCGGCGAACAGGCCGATCGCGGTCGCGACGAGCGCCTCGGCGATGCCGGGCGCGACGTTCGCGAGCGTCGCCTGCTGCACGTTCGCGAGGCCGCGGAACGAGTTCATGATCCCCCAGACCGTGCCGAACAGGCCGATGTACGGGCTCACCGAGCCCACCGACGCGAGGAACGACAGGTTGGCCTCGAGCACGTCCATTTCACGCTGGAACGAAGCGCGCATCGCCCGGCGCGCGCCGTCGAGGATCAGGCCGGGATCGTTCAGGCGCTTCTCCTTCGCCTTCAGGAATTCGCGCATGCCCGATTCGAAGATGCGTTCGAGCGCGCCGATCGTGTGGCGGTTGTTCGCCGCGCTCTGGTAGAGCGCCTGCAGATCGCCGCCCGACCAGAAGTCCCGCTCGAAACGCTCGGTCTGCGCGCGCGCGCGGCGGATCGCGAACCACTTGCGGAAGATGAACGTCCACGACATCAGCGACAGCGCGAGGAGCAGCCCCATCACGGCCTGCGCCAGCACGCTCGCGTTGAGGATGAGGGAAATGATCGACAGGTCTTGAGAAGTGTTCATAGAGGTTTGAGTTACGTCCCTTCGGGGGAGACCGGCCGCAGGCGCCCGGTCAGGAGCGCCCGGCCGGCGCGGACCGGCGCGCGCTTCGCATGGGGCGAGGCGCGCGGCAGGCCGTCGGGCGGGGCGCCGCCTGGCGTCCCGCCGAACCTTGTTTAGTAGCGATTTGGGCAGGCGAGTTCATCGGCCTTGTCTAAACGGCGCTCAGGCGGACGCCGTTGACACGGCGCACCGCGCGGCGGGCCCGCGCCGCAGCGCGTCGAGCACGGGCGGCGGCACCGCGGCGGGCCGGATCGTCGTGCGCGCGACGCAGCCGATGCGCACGTGGGCGCTGGCGAGCAGCGTGTCGCCGAGCCAGGCCTGCTGTTCGAAGTCCAGCGACGCGCGGCCCAGCCGTTCGACCCGGCAGGTGATCGCGAGCAGGTCGTCGAGCCGCGCGGGCGCATGGTAGTCGAGCGTCGCGCCGCGCACGATGAAGATCACGCCCGTCTCGTCGCCCAGGCGCGCCTGATCGACGCCGCGCGCGCGCAGCCATTCGGTGCGCGCGCGCTCGAAGAACTTCAGGTAGTTCGCGTAGAAGACGATGCCGCCTGCGTCGGTATCCTCGTAGTACACGCGAATCGGCCAGGCGAAGTCGGCTGCTGCTTCGGACGGTCGGTTGGGCGGATTCATGGCGCGCATTCTACCGGAACGGGCCGGCCCGGTTCGTAACCGAATGTTGCCCGCGAAACCGGTTCTGCGGGCCGCCGCCCGCGGGCGTCAGCCGCGGTGGACGGTCAGCCCGGCGGGCGCCTGCGCGACCGGCATCATCTCGATCGTGTTGATGTTCACGTGCGTGGGGCGGGTGGCGATCCAGTAGATCGTGTCGGCGATGTCCTCGGCGGTCAGCGGCGCGACGTTCGCGTAGACGTTCGCGGCCTTCGAGTCGTCGCCGCGATAGCGCACGTTCGAGAACTCGGTGCCGCCGCACAGGCCCGGCTCGATGTCGGTCACGCGCAGCGGCGTGCCGACGAGGTCGGCGCGCAGGTTCAGGCTGAACTGCCGGACGAAGGCCTTGGTCGCGCCGTAGACGTTGCCGCCGGGGTACGCATAGCTGCCCGCGACCGAGCCGAGGTTGAAGACGTGGCCGCGGCCGCGCGCGACCATGCCCGGCAGCAGCGTGCGGGTGACCGTGACGAGCCCCGAGCAGTTGGTGTCGATCATGGTCTGCCATTCGTCGAGGTTCGCCTGGTGCGCGGGCTCGACGCCGAGCGCGAGGCCGGCGTTGTTGACGAGCACGTCGAGCGCCGCGAACTCCGCCGGCAGCGCGGCCGGGACGGCCTCGACGGCCGCGCGGTCGCGCACGTCGAGCTCGATCGGCAGCAGCGCGTCGCCGAGCTCGGCGGCGAGCGCGGCGAGACGGTCCTTGCGGCGCGCGGTGGCGACCACGCGATGGCCGCCCTTGACGAAGACACGGGCGATGGCGGCGCCGAATCCTGCGGACGCGCCGGTGACGAACACGATCATTGCTGCTGCTCCTGGTCGGTAACGGGAAACTCGGGAAGGCACGCGTCAGCCTACCGGCATTGCCGCGCTGCGGCAAGCCGGGCGACCGGCGTGGGCGACCGGCGTGGGCGACCGGCGTGGGCGACCGCGCGGTGCCCGCCGGATGGCGTCCGTAGACCTGACCCTGATTAAAGGGCGGGGCGGACGGGCGGTTGCCTATTCAGGACGCATCCAATAAACTAACGCGCTCATCACCCCCTGCGTGACTGGCGATAGAACCTCCGGGTTCAAGGTGGAGCGTCCCACCGTGAAGCGCAGGGTGCCGTTTTTGCCGTTCGCCTGGGCAGCCGTTGCGCGCGATCGCGTGCATCGCCGGTGGCTGTCCTGTCTCGCGTCTCCCGGAATCCTCCGCTACGTCGAGCTGGCCATTCGCCGGCGCCGCGATGCACCCGGTCGCCCCCGGTCAAACCTGTACACACTTAACGGAACCCGTATGTTTGACAGAGCCCAAAGCACCATCGCGAACGTCGATCCTGAAATCTGGCAGGCGATCCAGCAGGAGAACGGCCGCCAGGAAGAACACATCGAGCTGATCGCTTCCGAGAACTACACGTCGCCGGCCGTGATGGCCGCGCAGGGGTCGCAGCTGACCAACAAGTACGCCGAAGGCTACCCGGGCAAGCGCTACTACGGCGGCTGCGAGTATGTCGACGTGGTCGAGCAGCTCGCGATCGACCGCATCAAGCAGCTGTTCGGCGCGGAAGCGGCGAACGTGCAGCCGAATTCGGGCTCGCAGGCGAACCAGGGCGTGTTCTTCGCCATGCTGAAGCCGGGCGACACGATCATGGGGATGAGCCTCGCGCACGGCGGCCACCTCACGCACGGCTCGCCCGTCAACATGTCGGGCAAGTGGTTCAACGTGGTCAGCTACGGCCTGAACGAAGGCGAGGACATCGACTACGCCGCGGCCGAGCAGCTCGCGCAGGAACACAAGCCGAAGCTGATCGTCGCGGGCGCGTCCGCGTTCGCGCTGAAGATCGATTTCGAGCGCCTCGCGAAGATCGCGAAATCGGTCGGCGCGTACTTCATGGTCGACATGGCGCACTACGCGGGCCTGATCGCCGCGGGCGTCTATCCGAACCCGGTGCCGCACGCCGATTTCGTCACGACCACCACCCACAAGAGCCTGCGCGGCCCGCGCGGCGGCGTGATCCTGATGAAGGCCGAGTACGAGAAGCCGATCAACTCGGCGATCTTCCCGGGCATCCAGGGCGGTCCGCTGATGCACGTGATCGCGGCCAAGGCGGTGGCGTTCAAGGAAGCCGCTTCGCCGGAATTCAAGGCCTACCAGCAGCGGGTGGTCGAGAACGCGCGCGTGCTGGCGGAGACGCTCGTCAAGCGCGGCCTGCGCATCGTGTCGGGCCGCACCGAGAGCCATGTGATGCTGGTCGACCTGCGCGCCAAGAACATCACGGGCAAGGCGGCGGAAGCGGCGCTCGGCGCGGCGCACATCACGGTCAACAAGAACGCGATCCCGAACGATCCGGAAAAGCCGTTCGTGACCTCGGGCATCCGCCTCGGTTCGCCGGCGATGACCACGCGCGGCTTCGGCCCGGCGGAAGCCGAGACGGTCGGCAACCTGATCGCCGACGTGCTGGACAACCCGGAAGACGCGGCCACGCTCGAACGCGTGCGGACGCAGGTCGCCGAGCTGACCCGCCGTTTCCCGGTCTATCGCTGATCCCGGCCGGCCATGCGCTGCCCGTTCTGCCGGCATGACGACACGCAAGTGGTGGATTCGCGCGTGTCCGAAGACGGCGCCGCGATCCGCCGGCGCCGTCGCTGCTCGGCATGCGACAAGCGTTTCACGACGTACGAGCGGGTCGAGCTGGCCCTGCCGTCCGTCGTGAAGAAGGACGGCAGCCGCACCGAATTCGACCGCCGCAAGCTCGTCGCGAGCATGCAACTGGCGCTGCGCAAGCGGCCGGTTGCGGCCGACGCGATCGACGCGGCGGTCGCCCGCATCGAATACCAGCTGCTCGCCACGGGCGAACGCGAAGTTCGCAGCGACAAGCTCGGCGAACTGGTGATGAACGAGCTGCGCGGGCTCGATACGATCGCCTACGTGCGCTTCGCCTCCGTGTATCGCCGCTTCGAGGATGTGTCCGAATTCGCGGACGTCATCGAGGAATTCCGGCCGCCTTCCAAGCCGCCGCGCAAGCGCTGACGCGCGTTTTCTTCCGCAGTCTCTTCCGCAGTTCCCTCCCTGTATCGATCCGTTCGAGCACGTCGTCGTCATGACGGCCGCGTTGTCGCGCCAGTCGGCCGTTCGGCCGATGGTGCGCATGCCTGCGCCTCGCTAGAGTCGATGCATCGAAGCGCGGGAGGCGGGCGATGCGAAACGGCGGCGGTGTACGGCGGGCGACGGGTTTCCTGATGATCGAGTGGTGGGTCGTGCTGGCGCTCGCGGCGGCCGCGGCCGCGTTCGCCGTGCCCTCGCTCGTCGCATGGCGGATGCGGGACCGGGTCGACGTGCAGGCGCGGCTGATGCTCGCGTCGCTCGCGCAGGCGCGCGGCGAGGCGATCCGGCTCGGCCTGCGCGTCGTGCTGTGCCGCGGCGGGACGGGCGTTGGCTGCGAGGCGGGCGGGCGCTGTGCGGCGGGCGAGACCGATTGGTCGTGTGGCTGGACCGTGGCCGCGCTTGGTCCGGACGGGCAGCCGCGGGTGCTCAGACGGAGCGTGGGCGATGCGCGGGTGGCCGTGAGCGGTGCGGCGCGCGCGCTGGTCTTCACGCCGCCGGCCGGGCAGCTGATCGGCGACTTTCGCCGCTTCGAATTCGCATCGCGGGGGCGGTCGGACGAGGATCCGGATGCGCGCTGGTGCCTGCGCATTGCCGCGGGCGGGCGTGCCCGGCTCGCGCGGGGACGGTGCGAATGATGCGCGCGACGGCGCAGTGGGGCATGGCCCTGCTCGAAGTCATGATCGCGATGGGGGTGCTCGCGGTGTCCGCGCTCGGGGTTGCTGCCGCGCAGTTGTCGGTCGCGCGCGGCGCGCAGCAGGCGGCGTGGCGTGCGCATGCGCTGCTGGCCGCCGACAGTTACGCGGAGATGGCGCGCGGGCGTATTGCGGAAGGCATGCACGATGCGCCGGCCGCGTGGCTGGAGGCGCGGGTCGGCTTCGCCGACGCGGGGCCCGGCGTGCGGATCGTCACGCTGCGGCGCGCGCGCGGCGCGGCGGGCGCTTGTGACGGCGGCGCGCGCGAATGCGTGGCGCTGGCGTTCGCTGCTGGCGGAGCGGAACGATGAAAGCGCCGGGAAGTACGCGCAATACCGGGCATGCGCTGCTCGAATGGCTGATCGCGATGACGCTCGCGGCCGTGATCAGCGGCGCGGCTTTCGCGCTGTACCGTGCCCATAAGCTGTCCTATGCGGCGGCGGCCGACGCCGCGCGATTGCGCGATGCCGCCCAGTCCGCGCTGGAGATCGTGAGCGCACAGCTCCAGATGGCGGGGTTTGCGCCTCCGGATACCGCCTTGGCCGGTGTTCCCGGTCTGTTCGGCTGCGCGCGGGGGCGGCCGGTGGGCGCGGACGCCGATCCCGCGTGCGCGCCGCTCGCGGGCGGGTCGGATGGGGTGCTGGTTCGCTATGTCGGCGATGCGCTGAGCACCTGGCCGACCGCGGCGGGGCAGGCGTCCGATTGCCTCGGACAGGGCGTGGGCGCGACGGCGCTCGTCGTCAACCGGTACTACGCGCGCGTCAGCGCGTCCACTGGCGAGCCCGAACTGTATTGCGACGGCAGTGGCCGGCCCGGCGTCGGGCAGCCGCTCGTCGAGGGCGTCGAGCAGTTGCATCTGCGCTACCGGCTGCGCGGCGTGGACGGCTGGCGCGATGCGGCTTCGATCGCGGGGCGGTGGCGCGAGGTGATGGCGGTCGAGGTGTGCGTGCAGGTGCGCGGGGCGCTCGGTGGGCGGTCGATGCGTTACACGGATTGCGACGGACGCGTGCAGGTGGCCCGCGACACGCGGGCGCGGCTCGTGTTGTGTCATCGCGTTGCGATCCGCAACCAGGAGACGGCATGAGGCGGGTCGATGTCAGTAAGCGCGTTGCGCGGTCGGTCCATTGGATGTGCGGTGCGCTACATCGATTGCGCAACGGGCGCGTGCAGGCGGCTCGCGATATGCGGGCGCGGCTCGTGTTGCGTCATCGCGTTGCGATCCGCAACCAGGAGGCGGCATGAAGCAGGCCGATGTCAGTGTGCACGTTGCGCGGTCGGTCCATTGGATGTGCGGTGCGCTACATCGATTGCGCAACGGGCGCGTGCAGGCGGCTCGCGACCCGCGGGCGCGGCTCGTGTCGCGTCATCGCGTTGCGATCCGCAACCAGGAGGCGGCGAAGCGGGGCGACGTCGCCGTGCGCGTTGCGTGGCGGGGCAGGCATCACGCTCGTGTCGTGCGCGCGGCTCCGTCGAAAGGCATGGCGCTGCCCGTCGTGCTGGCCGTGATGGCGGCGCTGCTGGCGCTGACTGCCGCGTGGTTCGAGATCGCACTCGTCGAAGCCCGGCGCGGCGTCGGCCTTGCAAGCCGCGCGATCGCGTTTCGTGCGGCCGACGCCGCGCTGGACGCCTGCGTGAGCGCCGTTCTGCGCGGCGATCATGCCGGCGGCGCGGCAAACGGTGGCATGTCTGCCGTCGACCTCGCCGAGGTCGACGGACCGCATGCCTCCGATCCGGCGCGCGGGCTCGCGCAATGGAGACAGCCCGGTGCGTTCGATGCCGCCGCTGCCATTCGTCCGTTTGCCGCGTGGCCCGACGCCGCGCAGCCCCCGAGCTGCGTGATCGAGCGCAGCGGCGCGCCGGCAAGCGGCGAACTGATCACCGCGCGCGGCATCGGCGCGACGCGGGCGACGGTCGAATGGCTGCAGGCGCAGATCAGAGTGGACGGCGAACGCGTCGTGCGCCGCTGGCGGCGCATCGTGCAGGGCGGCGGCTGATGCGCGTCGTCGTCTCGCGCAGCCCGGCGCGCCTGCGTCGTGGCGTGTCGCTCGTCGAGCTGATGATCGTGCTTGCCGTCGCGGCGGTCCTGGCTGCATTCGCGGTGCCATCCTACCGGCATCACATCGCACGGGGGCACAGGTTCGATGCGATGGCGGCGCTGTATCGGGCCGCGCACCATGTCGAGATGCTCGAGACGGGTTTGCCGGCGCGTCTGCCCGACGGATTCGACCGTGTTCCCGCGCATGGGCGGGCCGTCTATGAACTCGTGCTGCGCGCACCCGAGAGCGGGACGGGGAGCTACACGCTCGAAGCCCGCCCGAGCCCCGGTGGCGCGATGCGCGACGATGCGTGCGGCATCTATGTCCTGCACGCGGATGGCGTCCGCGAGAACCGCGCCGCTGGTGATCCCTCGGTGATGCCCGACGGCTGCTGGTCCACGCGCTGAACAACGAACGGCGCAGCACGAGGCGGGCGCCGTCGCGACGACTGGCTACGCGTTAGCGTCGTCGCCCGTCCGATCGGCGGACCGCATCTGTCTCCAGGCCTGGTAGGCGCCCCAGCCGGCGAGGCCAAGGGCGCCCCACTTGATCGCGGGCTTCAGTCCCGCGCCGAGCAGCGAGCGCATGGGCCGCGCGAGCGCGGCGGAGACGATCGAGCTGATCAACGGATATTGGCTGACGAGCGTGTTGAGGCTCGCGTTCACGCCCTTCGCGGAGCGGCCGAGCGGGCCGCCCGAGAAATTCGGCAGCAGCAGTTTCAGCCACTTGAAATGCGTGACGGCCTGACGCAGCTCCGCGCCCGCCTGGGCAAATTCCAGGCGCTCGACGTCGGAGCGCAGGATCAGCAGTTCCTTGCGCAGCGCGCGGTGCTGGGCCGCGCTCATCGGCCGCCTGGACGACGGCGGGCGGAACGGTTGGCCGGATTCGTATTGGCTCATGGCGCGTGGGCGAGAAAAGTGGAAAGGCGCGCGACGCGCGATCAGGATTTGCCGCGGAACAGCGCGCGGTCTTTTTCCAGCTCGTTCAGCGTGGTCTCGAACACGCTCGGCGCATCGCGCAGGCCGGCGCGCGCCTTCAGCGCGCAGACGAGCCCCGCGATCGCATAGAGCGAAGTCAGGCCGGCAAGCGCCTGCCAGCGGTAGGTGTCCCAGAACGCGATCGCGATCAGCACCGTCAGGCTGATGAGCGCCATGGTCGCCAGCATCATCGCGGCAAGACCGAGGAACAGCACGGCCAGCAGGCGTTCTTTTTCTTCGGCGAGTTCGATGCCGATCAGTTCGAGCCGCGTTTGCAGCAGCGCGAACACGGAACCCAGCAGGCGGCGCAGCGGACCGTGCGCGGACGAGGACGATGAGGTGTCTGTCATGGGGTAAGCAGTGGGCGCGGGCGGGGGACGGCCAGCCCGGAACCGGCCGCGGCGCGGGGCGCCGGCCGGACACCGGGGTGAGTGCGGCAGGCGTCGGCCTGCGCGGCGGCGCGTTACTTGCGGTTGATCAGCAGGCCGACCAGCACGCCGACGCCCGCGGCGATGCCGATCGAGGTCCACGGATGCTCGTGCACGTAGTCGTCGGTCGCGCGGACGGCCTTCTTGCCCTTCTCGACCACGACGACCTGCACGTCAGCCGCTTTTTCCTTTGCCTGCTTGAGGCGCGACAGCGCCTTCTCGCGCAGTTCGGTCGCCCGGTCGCCCGTGCTGCTTGCGGCTTGTTTCAACAGATCTTCTGCATCCGCGAGAACGGTTTTGATATCCGACATCAGTTTCTCCTTGTTGACTTCCGACATTGCGACTCCCTTCATGCTGCAGCGTACCGCACCCCGACATCCTAGCGAAACCCGTGCCCGCTGGCGAGCGAACCCGGTCGATCGTGGGCGCGCGGCGTTTTCACGCCGAGTCATCGGCCTGCAAAAGTGATAAAGACTTGATCCGGAACGAAAAAGTTTCCGGCATGGCTTACCGCGTCGGCAAAAATGACAAAAATATATGAATATCTGACGGAATAATCGTTCGCGCCGCGCGCAGGTTCCCGTAAGCTCGACTATTCCCCGTGCGCGCCGTGCGCGCGGATTCCGCCCACGCACCGATCAAGGAGCTGCAACATGAGTCTACGTCTTGGCGACACCGCCCCGGATTTCGAGCAGGATTCGAGCCTCGGCCGCATCAAGTTCCACGAATGGCTCGGCGACAGCTGGGGCGTGCTGTTCTCGCATCCGGCGGACTACACGCCCGTGTGCACGACGGAGCTGGGCCTGACCGCGAAGCTCAAGGACGAGTTCGCGAAGCGCAACGTGAAGCCGATCGCGCTGTCGGTCGACAGCGTCGAGTCGCACCAGGGCTGGATCAACGACATCAACGAGACCCAGGCGGCGAGCGTCGGCTTCCCGATCATCGCGGACGGCGACCGGAAGGTCTCGCAGCTGTACGACATGATCCACCCGAATGCGAGCGAGACCTTCACCGTGCGTTCGCTGTTCGTGATCGACCCGAACAAGAAGGTGCGCCTCACGATCACCTATCCGGCGAGCACCGGCCGCAACTTCGACGAAGTGCTGCGCGTGATCGATTCGCTGCAGCTGACCGACAACTACAAGGTCGCGACGCCGGGCAACTGGAAGGACGGCGACGATGTCGTGATCGTGCCGTCGCTGAAGGACGAGGACGAGATCAAGCAGCGCTTCCCGAAGGGCTACAAGGCGCTGCGTCCGTACCTGCGTCTCACGCCGCAGCCGAACAAGTAAGCGGCGCCGTCCGGAAAGAAAAACCCCCGGCATGCCGGTAATGCCGTTCAGTTAAGACCTGAACGGCATTTTCTTTTGGGGTTGGAGTTGTAACCGGCGGGCCAAGCTGCTCGCGTTTGACGCGATGCTGACCGACCACCCGATCTTCATGCTGGATCGCAGCCGGACCGTCGACGGCATCTACCAGGCAATCGGGGGGCGTTGATCGCCTACAACCTGATTCGTCGCGAAATGGCTTGCGCTGCCTTCGAGGCCAAGTGCGAACCGAGCGAACTCAGCTTCGTTCGCTCGCGCCATCTCATCCAGCACGAAATGATGTGGGCCGCGCGTACGCCTGCCTTCGCCAAGCTGCCCGCCGTCCTCAGGCGACTTCGCGCACACCTCAAGCTGCTCATCAACGTAAAACGGCCCGATCGCAAATGCGATCGGGCCGTCAAGTCCCGTCCTGCTCGTTATCCCGTCCGCTTCCTAGGAAAGAACCTTAACTGAACGGCATTAGCGCTGACAGCGGCGCTTTTTTCATGCGGAAGCGGGGCGTCGCTCAGAAGAACGCCTGGATGCCCGTCTGCGCGCGCCCGAGGATCAGCGCGTGGATGTCGTGCGTGCCCTCGTAGGTGTTCACCACCTCGAGATTCACGAGATGGCGAGCGACGCCGAACTCGTCGGAGATGCCGTTGCCGCCCAGCATGTCGCGGGCGAGCCGTGCGATGTCGAGCGACTTGCCGCACGAATTGCGCTTCATGATCGAGGTGATCTCGACGGCGGCCGTGCCTTCGTCCTTCATGCGGCCGAGCCGCAGCACGCCTTGCAGGCCGAGCGTGATCTCGGTCTGCATGTCGGCGAGCTTCTTCTGGATCAACTGGTTCGCGGCGAGCGGGCGGCCGAACTGGTGGCGGTCGAGCACGTACTGGCGCGCGGTGTGCCAGCAGGATTCGGCCGCGCCGAGCGCGCCCCACGCGATGCCGTAGCGCGCCGAGTTCAGGCAGGTGAAGGGGCCGCGCAGGCCGGTCACGTTCGGCAGGCGGTTCTCTTTCGGCACGAACACCTCGTCGAGCACGATCTCGCCCGTGATCGACGTGCGCAGGCCGACCTTGCCGTGAATCGCAGGCGTGCTGAGGCCCTTCCAGCCCTGTTCGAGGATGAAGCCGTGGATCGCGTCGCGGCCGTCTTCCTCCAGCTTTGCCCACACCACGAACACGTCGGCGATCGGCGAATTGGTGATCCACATCTTCGCGCCCGACAGCGCGTAGCCGCCCGGCACCTTCTTCGCGCGCGTCACCATGCTGCCCGGATCCGAGCCGTGGTTCGGCTCGGTCAGGCCGAAGCAGCCGATCCATTCGCCGCTCGCGAGCTTCGGCAGGTACTTCTGTTTCTGCGCCTCGGAGCCGAATTCGTGGATCGGCACCATCACGAGCGACGACTGTACCGACATCATCGAGCGATAGCCCGAATCGACGCGCTCCACCTCGCGCGCGATCAACCCGTAGCTCACGTAGTTCAGGCCCGGGCCGCCGTATTGCTCGGGGATCGTCGGCCCGAGCAGGCCGATTTCGCCCATCTCCCGGAAGATCGCCGCGTCGGTGCGCTCGTGACGGAACGATTCGGTCACGCGCGGCGCGAGCTTGTCGCGCGCGTAGGCGTGCGCGGCGTCGCGCACCATGCGTTCGTCTTCGCCCAACTGCTGGTCGAGCAGCAGTGGATCGTCCCAGTGGAAGCTTGCAGCGGCCATCGTCTCATCTCCTCGCTTGACTGAAGTTCCGCAGTGCGGAACAATGTTTTGCAAATTGCACTCAGTGTAGCACCCGATGATTCTTTCGACCATGGACGACACCCCGCTCGACGAACGCAAGTTCGTCGTCGCGCTGGCCCGCGGGCTCGATCTGCTGCGCGCGTTCCGGCCCGGCGAGACGATGCTCGGCAACCGCGATTTCGTCGAGCGCACCGGCTTGCCGAAGGCGACGGTCAACCGCCTCGCGTACACCCTGTCCGTGCTCGGCTACCTGCGCTACGACGACGCGCTCGGCAAGTACGCGCTCGACACGGGCGTGCTGTCGCTCGGCTATGCGCTGCTGGCGGGCGCCGACGTGCTCGAACTGGCCCGGCCGCACCTGCGCGCGCTCGCGCGCGAGATCGGCGCGGCGGTGTCGCTCGGCTGCCGCGACGGCCTCGACATGATCTATCTGGAGACGATCCGCAGCGAGACCGCCTTGACGCTCGGCCTCGCGGCCGGTTCGCGGCTGTCGATGCTGACCAGCTCGATGGGGCGCGCCTATCTCGCGGTGCAGCCCGTCGAGGTGCGCGAGGCGCTGTTCGCGGAGCTGCGCAAGGGGGCGGGCGGGGGGCGCGCGGCCGCCGCGCAGATCGAGGCGGCGCGGCGGGCGGTCGACGAATTCGCGGCCACCGGCTGCTGTTATTCGTTTCGCGACTGGCACGACGACGTGAACGCGGCCGCGGTGCCGTTCCGCGAACCGCGCGAAGGGCGCTGGCTGATCCTGAGCTGCAGCGGGCCGGCCTCGTCGATGAGCGAGGCGGTGTTCCGCAACCGGATCGGCCCGAAGCTGCGCGCGCTCGCCCGGCGTTTCGGCCAGCCGGCCTGACGGCGCGAAACCGTTGCGGTATCGTGGGCGGGCGCGGGCCAACGGCGGGAGGCGGCATGACGGAACGGGAAGAACTGGAGGGCGGCTGCGCCTGCGGCGCGATCCGCTATCGGATCGCCGGCGTGCCGGCCGACGCGGGCTTTTGCCACTGCCGCCTGTGCCAGCGCACGACGGGCGCGGCGCTGCTCGCCTCGGCGTCGGTGCCGGCCGGCGCGTTCGTCTATCTGCGCGGCGTGCCGCGTGAATATCCGTCGAGCGCGTGGGGCATGCGCCGTTTCTGCGCCGAGTGCGGCACGCAGCTCGAATTCCGGCGTCACGACGCGCCCGGCACTGTGGAAGTCAATTACGCGACGCTCGACGATCCGTCGCGCGTGCGCCCCGCCTGGCATATCTGGTATGCGAGCCGTTTTCCCGGGCTCGAGATCGCCGACGACCTGCCGAAACACGACGGCGAGGGTTGAACCGCGCGCCGCTCAGGTCGCCGTGGCCGGATGCGAGAACACCGGCCCCTGCATCAGCCGCACGTCGTGCTGGCGCAGCAGCTCGAACTGCGCCTCGTCGGCCACCTGGTCGAAGATCAGCGGGATGTGCACGCGCTGCGCATAGGCGACCAATGCCTTCACCATCCCGTCGCGCAACGCGATCGCGGCATCCATCTTGATGTAGTCCGGCCGCGCCATGTCCGATTCGACCGCAAGGATCCGCCCCGGGTCCGGCAGCTTGTCCGCGACCTTGAAGCCGTGATGCTGGTAGCTCTTCGTCAGGTAGCCGAGGAAGGTCTTGTGCGCGACCGCGACGGCGGGCAGCTCGATCACGATCCGCTCGGGGTGCAGGCCGAAGCTCGTCAGCACCGACGAGAAATGCTTGCCGTGGTCGTACTTGACGCTCTTCAGCAGCCGCTCGTGCACGCGCAGGAACAGCAGCCCGTGGCGTTGCGCGCCGAAGAAGTTGATCGCGTGCAGGCAGCGCGCGAGGCGGTCGAGCGCGACGAGCGACTGGTCGTCGATCACCGCGTCGAACGGATCGAACGGTGCGCCGCCCACCTGTGTCACCGCCTGGAAACCCAATTCGTCACCAAACCGCTCGATCGTGTCCGACAACGACGTCGATTGCGGCGCGCCCGGCATCGTCACGTCGTAGATCGGCTCGTAGGCGCTGTCGAGTGTGAGGCCGCGCAGCCGGGCGCATGCGACCCGGGCCCCGTCGTCGAGCGCGAGGTGTTCGCGCAGGAACGGCAGCGCGCCGGCGCGGGCGACCAGCTCGGGAATGGTGGGCGCGATCATGGACTCCGGATGGAAGAAAGGCGACCGAAGTGGCCGCCGTATTACTGATATTAGCAGCGCCAATCGGGAACGGCTCGGCGAATTGCTGATAAGGATATCGGGGTCGGCCTTCGTCGCTCAGGGTATACGTTGATTTCACTAATCGTAATTCGTTTTACCATGCGTAAATTCCGGCACTTGTCGTAGATCAATACGCGGACGGCGCGGCGCGCCACGTCGTCACGGCATTTCCCCTCAATACGGAGCAAGGAGCGAGACATGGCGGTCGAGAAGAAATTTGCATCGCAGGCGGACCTGGCGGAGAAGAAGGTGACGTTCGAGCGCCTCTCCGAGCATGCCTACGCCTATACCGCGGAGGGCGACCCGAACACCGGGATCATCATCGGCGACGACGCGGTGCTGGTCGCCGATACGCAGGCGACGCCCGTGATGGCGCAGGACGTGATCCGCCGGATCCGCGAGGTCACCGACAAGCCGATCAAGTACGTGCTGCTCACGCACTATCACGCGGTGCGGGTGCTGGGCGCGTCCGCGTACGGCGCGGACCACGTGATCGCGAGCCAGGACACCCGCGACCTGATCGTGGAGCGCGGCGAGGCCGACATGAAGAGCGAGATCGGGCGCTTTCCGCGCCTGTTCCGCTCGGTCGAGTCGGTGCCCGGGCTGACCTGGCCGACGCTGACGTTCCGCGGCGAGATGACGCTGTGGCTCGGCAAGCTCGAGGTCCGCATCATGCAGCTCGGGCGCGGCCACACCAAGGGCGACACGGTCGTCTGGCTGCCGCAGGAGAAGGTGCTGCTGTCGGGCGATCTGGTCGAGTACGGCGCGACGCCGTACGCGGGCGACGCCTACTTCCAGGACTGGCCGCACACGCTCGACGCGATCGCGGCGCTGCGCCCGGAGAAGCTCGTGCCGGGCCGCGGCGCGGCGCTCAAGACGCCGCAGGAAGTGGCGGACGGGCTCGCCGGCACGCGCGCGTTCGTGAGCGAGCTGTACGCGCGCGTGAAGGCGGGCGCGGCCGAGGGGCGCGATCTCAATGCGATCTACAAGGACACGTTCGCGGCGCTGAAGCCGGGCTTCGGCGACTGGGTGATCTTCGATCACTGCATGCCGTTCGACGTGACCCGCGCCTACGACGAGGCGACCGGCTATCCCGACCCGCGCATCTGGACCGCGGAGCGCGATCGCGAGATGTGGCAGACGCTCGAAGGCTGAGCGGCGCGGCGGCGATCATGAGCATCGACTACCAGACGCTGAAGTTCGCATACCGCCCGTGCGCGGCCTCCCGCGACGCGGCGGCCGCGCCGCTGCCGGTGATCGTCGTCGGCGCGGGCCCGGTCGGGCTCGCCGCGGCGATCGACCTCGCGCGCCAGCGCGTGCCCGTCGTGCTGCTCGACGACGACGACACGCTGTCGAGCGGCTCGCGCGCGATCTGCTTCGCGAAACGCACGCTCGAGATCTTCGACCGCCTCGGCTGCGGCGAGCGCTTCGTCGAGAAGGGCGTGCGCTGGCAGGTCGGCAAGGTGTTCCTGCGCGACGCGCTGATCTACGCGTTCGACCTGCTGCCGGAGCCGGGCCATGCGCGACCCGCGTTCATCAACCTGCAGCAGTACTACGTCGAGGGCTACCTGGCCGAGCGCGCGGCCGAGCTGCCCGATCTCGCGCTGTGCTGGCGGCACAAGGTCACGGGGCTCGCGCAGACGGCCGATGGCGTCGAAGTCGCGGTCGACACGCCCGACGGCCCGCGCACGCTGCGCGCGCGCTACGTGGTCGCGGCGGACGGCGCGCGCAGCGCGCTGCGCGCGATGCTCGGCCTCGACAGCGCCGGCCGCACCTTCAAGGACCGTTTCCTGATCGCGGACGTGCGCATGAACGCGCCGTTCCCGGCCGAACGCTGGTTCTGGTTCGACCCGCCGTTCCACCCGAACCAGTCGGTGTTGCTGCACCGCCAGCCCGATAACCTGTGGCGCATCGATTTCCAGCTCGGCTGGGACGCCGATCCGGTCGCCGAGAAGCAGCCGGAGCGGGTGATCCCGCGGGTGCGCGCGCTGCTCGGGCCGGACGTCGATTTCACGCTCGAATGGGTGAGCGTCTATACGTTCCGCTGCCAGCGCATCGCGCATTTCCGCCACGGCCGCGTGCTGTTCGCGGGCGATGCGGCGCACGGCGTGTCGCCGTTCGGCGCACGCGGCGCGAACAGTGGCGTGCAGGATGCCGACAACCTCGGCTGGAAGCTTGCGCTGGTATTGGACGGCCGCGCACCCGAGCGGCTGCTCGACAGCTACGCGAGCGAGCGCGAGTACGCGGCCGACGAGAACATCCGCCATTCGACCCGCGCGACCGATTTCATCACGCCGAAGAGCGCGATCTCGCGCGTGTTCCGCGACGCGACGCTGACGCTCGCGCGCGACTGCGAATTCGCGCGCCGGCTCGTCAACAGCGGACGCCTGTCGGTGCCGGCCGTGCTCGCGGATTCGCCGCTCAACACGGCCGATCGGCCCGGCGACGCGTTCGCGGGGCCGCTCGTCCCGGGCGCGGCGGCGGCCGACGCGCCGGTGCGCGCGGCGCACGGCGACGCCTGGCTGCTGCGCCATCTCGGCGACGGCTTCACGGGCCTGCTGTTCGGCGCGCTGGCCGATGCGCCGGCACTCGTCGACGCGCTGCGCGGCCATGCGCTGCCGATCGCGCCGGTGCTGGTGGTGCCGGCGGGCGAGGGCGGGACGGCCGACGGCGTCGACGTGCTCGAGGATCCCGACGGCCTCGCCGCGCGGCGCTACGACGCGCGGCCCGGCACCTTCTATCTGCTGCGGCCGGACCAGCACGTCTGTGCGCGCCTGCGCGCGCTCGACGCGGGCGCGGTGCGCGCCGCGCTGGCGCGCGCGATCTGCGCCGCGTGAAACCGATGCGCGCGCCCTTGCCACACGCATCCCCATGAAGCGGAGACCTTCGATGCCCCTCGACACCCGTTCGCGTTTGCCGGATCCCGACGCGTTCTATGAAGCGCTGATCGACATGCACCGCGACCTGTCGGACAGCGAGAGCCAGCTCGTCAATGCGAAGCTGATCCTGCTGCTCGCGAACCAGGTCGGCGACCTGACGGTGCTGCGCGAGGCGATGGCGCTCGCGCGCGCCGGCGCGGCGCGCGTCGCGCCCGCTGCGGAGACGCCGCGATGAGCGCGCCGGCCGCGACCGCGCGCGTGCTCGAGATCGAGCGCGTGATCGACGAGACCGATCGCCCGGTGTTCCACTGGATGCTGCTCGCGCTGTGCGGGCTGTGCCTCGTGATCGACGGCTTCGACGCGCAGGCGATGGGCTACGTCGCGCCCAGCGTGATCGCCGAATGGGGCGTGCCGAAGCAGGCGCTCGGCCCGGTGTTCAGCGCGAGCCTGTTCGGCATGCTGCTCGGCGCGCTCGGACTGTCGGTGCTGGCCGACCGGATCGGCCGGCGCCCGGTGCTGATCGGTTCGACGCTGTTCTTCGCGCTGAGCATGCTCGCGACGCCGTTCGTGTCGACGATTCCCGCGCTGATCGCGCTGCGCTTCGTCACGGGGCTCGGGCTCGGCTGCATCATGCCGAATGCGATGGCGCTCGTCGGCGAGTTCAGCCCCGCCGCGCATCGCGTGAAGCGGATGATGATCGTGTCGTGCGGCTTCACGGTCGGCGCGGCGCTCGGCGGCTTCGTCAGCGCCGCGCTGATCCCGGCGTTCGGCTGGCGCGCGGTGTTCGTGGTCGGGGGCGCGGTGCCACTCGTGCTCGCGCTCGTGATGCTCGCGCGCCTGCCCGAATCGCTGCAGTTCCTCGTGCTGAAGGGGCGCGACGCGCAGGCGCGCCAGTGGCTCGCCGCGTTCGCGCCGGGCCTCGCGCTCGACGCCGGCACGCGGCTCGTCGCGCGCGAGACGGCGGCGGCGGGCGCGCCCGTGGCGGAGCTGTTCCGCGCGGGCCGGCTGCCCGTCACGCTGCTGCTGTGGTCGATCAGCTTCATGAACCTGATCGACCTGTACTTCCTGTCGAACTGGCTGCCGACCGTGATGCGCGACGCCGGCTACACGCCGGGCGTCGCGGTGATCGTCGGCACCGTGCTGCAGACGGGCGGCGTGATCGGCACGCTGTCGCTCGGCTGGTTCATCGAGCGCCACGGCTTCGTGCGCGTGCTGTTCGCCTGCTTCGCGTGCGCGGCGCTGTCGGTCGGGCTGATCGGCACGGTCGCGGGCTCGCTGCCGTGGCTGCTGGCGGCGGTGTTCGTCGGCGGCTTCTGCGTGGTGGGCGGCCAGCCGGCCGTGAACGCGCTCGCGGGCCAGTACTACCCGACCGCGCTGCGCTCGACCGGCATCGGCTGGAGCCTCGGCATCGGCCGGATCGGCTCGGTGCTCGGGCCGCTCGTCGGCGGACAACTGATTGCGCTCAACTGGTCGAACGGCGCCCTGTTCCACGCGGCCGCGCTGCCGGTGCTGGGGTCGGCGCTGTTCGTGCTGGGCCTCGCGGGCGTGACGCGGCGGCGCGGCGGGCAGACGCCGCGCGCCGCTTGAGAATGATGATGGAGAACGACAACCATGACGCTTGACCTTTCGACACCCTGCGCGGCCGGCTACCAGAGCGGCTTCGCCAACGAGTTCGCGACCGAGGCGCTGCCGGGCGCGTTGCCGCAGGGCCGCAACTCGCCGCAGCGCGCGCCGTACGGCCTCTATGCGGAGCAGCTGTCCGGCACGGCCTTCACCGCGCCGCGCGGCCACAACCGCCGCGCCTGGCTGTACCGGATCCGGCCGGCCTCGATGCACCGGCCGTTCGAGCGGTTGGAAGGCGCGCACCGCATCGTCGGCGATTTCGCGGATTCGGCCGACGTGCCGCCGACGCCGCCGAACCAGCTGCGCTGGGATCCGATGCCGATGCCGAGCGCGCCGACCGACTTCATCGACAGCTGGGTGACGATGGGCGGCACCGGCTCGGCCGCGGCGATGAACGGCTGCGCGATCCACCTGTATGCGGCGAACCGTTCGATGGAGGATCGCTTCTTCTACAACGCGGACGGCGAGCTGCTGATCGTCCCGCAGCAGGGGCGCCTGTTCATCATGACGGAGTTCGGCCGCCTCGACGTCGAGCCGTGCGAGATCGCGGTGATCCCGCGCGGCGTGCGCTTCGCGGTGTCGCTGCCGGACGGCGAGGCGCGCGGCTATATCTGCGAGAACTTCGGCGCCTTGCTGCGCCTGCCGGATCTCGGCCCGATCGGCGCGAACGGGCTCGCGAACCCGCGCGACTTCCTCACGCCGGTCGCGGCCTACGAGGACCGCGAAGGGACGTTCGAGCTGGTCGCGAAGCTGAACGGCGTGCTGTGGCGCGCGGAGCTGGGCCATTCGCCGTTCGACGTGGTCGCGTGGCACGGCAACTACGCGCCCTGCAAGTACGACCTGCGCGTGTTCAACACGATCGGCACGATCAGCTACGACCATCCCGATCCGTCGATCTTCCTCGTGCTGCAGTCGCAAAGCGACACGCCGGGCGTCGACACCATTGACTTCGTGATCTTCCCGCCGCGCTGGCTCGCGGCCGAGGATACGTTCCGTCCGCCCTGGTTCCATCGCAACGTCGCGAGCGAGTTCATGGGCCTCGTGCACGGCGCCTACGACGCGAAGGCGGGCGGTTTCGTGCCCGGCGGCGCGAGCCTGCACAACTGCATGTCGGGCCACGGGCCGGATGCCGAATCGTTCGAGAAGGCGTCCGCCGCCGACACGACCCGGCCGCACAAGGTCGATCACACGATGGCGTTCATGTTCGAGACCCGCACGCTGATCCGTCCGACCCGCCACGCGCTCGATTCGGCGCAGCGGCAGCTGAACTACTTCGAGTGCTGGCAGGGCATCCGCAAATACTTCAATCCGGAGCAACGATGAGCTTGACCCCCGAACTGCGCGCGACCCTCGATCCCGCGCGCAAGAGCTGGCTGCAGTCGGCCAATGAGGTCGACTGCGATTTTCCGATCCAGAACCTGCCGTTCGGCGCGTTCAGCGATGCGCGCCATCCCGCGCCGCGCGCGGGCGTCGCGCTCGGCGACATGATCATCGATCTCGCGGCGCTGCAGCGCGCGGGCCTGCTGGACCTGCCGGAGGGCGCGCCGCGCGACGTGTTCGAGCGCGCCGCGCTGAACGGCTTCATCGCGCTCGGGCGCGAGGTCTGGCGCGGCGTGCGGGTGCAATTGAGCACGCTGTTCGAGGCGGCGCACGCGCGCCTGCGCGACGACGCCGCGCTGCGCGCGCGGGTGCTCGTGGCGCAGCGCGACGCGACGCTGCATCTGCCCGTCGAGATCCCGGGCTACACCGATTTCTATTCGTCGAAGGAACACGCGACCAATGTCGGCTCGATGTTCCGCGATCCCAAGAATGCGCTGCTGCCGAACTGGTCGGAGATGCCGATCGGCTACAACGGCCGCGCGTCGTCGGTGGTGGTGAGCGGCACGCCGGTGCGCCGGCCGAACGGCCAGCTCAAGCTGCCGGATGCGGAGCGTCCGCAGTTCGGCGCGTGCCGCAAGCTCGACATCGAGCTGGAGACGGGCTTCATCGTCGGACGCGGCAACGCGCTCGGCGAGCCGATCGCGTGCGAGGACGCGGAGTCGCACATCTTCGGCATGGTGCTGCTCAACGACTGGAGCGCGCGCGACATCCAGCAGTGGGAATACGTGCCGCTCGGGCCGTTCAACGCGAAGACCTTCGCGACCACGATCTCGCCGTGGATCGTCACGCTCGACGCGCTCGAGCCGTTCCGCGTCGCGCAGCCCGCGCAGCAGCCGGAGCCGCTCGGCTACCTGCGCCACGCGGGCGCGCACGGTTTCGATATCGATCTCGAAGTGCGCCTGCGCGCCGAGGGCGCGTCCGTCGCGACGACGATCGCGCGCACCAACTTCAAGCACATGTATTGGACGATGGCGCAGCAGCTCGCGCACCACACGGTGTCGGGCTGCAACACGCGGGTGGGCGACCTGATGGGTTCGGGCACGATCAGCGGGCCGACCCGGGATTCGTTCGGCAGCCTGCTGGAACTGACCTGGAACGGCAAGGAGCCGGTTGCGCTGGACGGCGGCGGCGCGCGCGCGTTCATCGAGGACGGCGACGAGCTCACGCTCGCGGGCTGGTGCCAGGGCGAGGGCTACCGGGTCGGGTTCGGCGTCTGCGCGGGGAAGATCCTGCCCGCGTTGGCGCACGGCTGACGCGCGGGGCCCCGGCGCCATGCCGGGGCCGCAGCGAAACGGCGGCCCTTGCGCGGCCGCCGTTTCGCTGCGCGCCGAGAACGGCGCGCGGCGTTCTACGATCCGGCGCGCAGGTCGCCCTGCGGCAGCGCGCGCCGCTCCCACAGCGCGGCCGCGAGGAACACGAGGACGCCGGCGACCAGCACGCCGACCATCGAATTGCTGCCCCAGCGTTCCATCAGCGCGCCCGCGAGCAGCGGGCCGCCGAAGCTCGCGGCGCTCCACGACGCCGACACCAGCGAGCTGGCGGTGACGAGCGCCGCGCCGCGGAAGCGCTCGCCGCAGGCGACGAGCGACAGCGTGTAGATCGCGCCCGCCGCCGCGCCGAGCACGAACAGCAGCGGCCAGCACAGCCACGGCGTCGCGACCACGAGCGGCAGGAACGGCATCAGCGCGAGCACCACGACGCCCGCGCCGAGATGCACGCGCTCGCGGCCGAGCCGGTCCGCGAGCCAGCCGATCGGGAATTGCATCGCGGTGTCGCCGAACAGCATGATCGACGCGAACAGCACCGCGGCCGCGCCCGCGACGCCGTGGTCCATCGCGTAGATCGGCAGGAGCGACAGCGCCAGCGTATCGAACAGCGCGAAGAACGCGGTGCCGATGATCAGCGCGGGCATCATCGGCATCACGCGGCGCCAGTGATCGTGCTGTTCCTGGTGGGGCCCGTCGGTGAGCGGCGCGCGGCGGATCGAGGCGAGCGACGGCAGCGCGAGCAGGAACAGCGCGCCGCACAGCGCGAAGCGGCCGGCCGTCCAGCCCGCGATCTGGCTGACCAGCACCGGGCCCGTCATCTGGAACAGCGTGAAGGTGGTCGCATAGATCGCGACCACGCGGCCGCGCGTCGCGTCGTTCGCGAGCTGGTTCACCCATGCCTCGCCGATCGTGAACAGCAGGATCAGCGCGGCGCCGCACAGCACGCGCAGCAGGCTCCACGCCACCAGGTTCGTGGTGAACTGCATCAGCACGGTGGCGGCCGACAGCAGCAGCACCGAGGCGACGATCATCTGGCGCGCGCCGAAGCGGCCGGTGATGCGCGACACGAACGGCACGATCAGGAGCCCGCCGCCCGCCTGCGCGGCGGTCAGGAGGCCGATCACGTCGGTGCCGTGGCCGGCCTGGTTCAGCGCGAGCGCGGTGAGCGGGAGGGTGGCGCCGGTGCCGAGGCCGACCACGGCGACGCTGAGGATCAACGCGAGGAAGTCGCGGGTGAGGACGGTTTTCATCGGGCGTGATGCTACACCGGCCGTTCGGGCCAAAACAAACAGGGAAGTATCGGCGTGGCCGATGGATGACGCGGGTCAGGCCCGGCGGAGCGGGGCGGCCCGCGGGCGCGCCCCGGGGCGATGCCCGGGCTTATGCCGCGCCGGTCGAGCCCGCCACCGGCCGCCGTTCGAGCGACGCGGACCACGCCGTGAGCGCGAGCGCCGCGACGGCGATCGCGGCGCCGAGCCACGGCAGCTGCCCGAGCGGCACGCCGGAACCGATCGCCATGCCGCCGAGCCAGGCGCCCGTCGCATTGCCGAGGTTGAACGCGCCCTGATTGAGCGTCGATGCGAGATTCGGGGCATGGCTCGCGCGGTCGACGATCAGGATCTGCAGCGGCGGCACGATCGCGAAGGCGAGCACGCCCCACACGAAGATCGTCGCGAGCGCGGCGTACGGCTCGCGCATCGTCGCCGAGAACAGCGCGAGCACGACGCCGATCAGCGCGAGCGTCGCGAGCAGCGACGGCATGCGCCGCCAGTCGGCCAGCTTGCCGCCCGCGGTGCCGCCGATGGTGAGGCCGACGCCGAACAGCAGCAGCACGAGCGTGACCTGGTGCGGCGTGAAGCCCGTCACGTCCTCGAGGATCGGCGTGATGTAGGTGAACACGGAGAACAGGCTCGCCGACGCGAGCACGCTGATGCCGAGCACCATCAGCACCTGCGGGTTCTTCAGCACGCTGAATTCGCGCGTGATGCTGGTGCCGGGCATCTCCAGCTGCTTCGGCAGGCAGACCGCGAGCGCCGCCGCGGCGAGCACGCCGATGCCGGTCACCGCCCAGAAGGTCGAGCGCCAGCCGAACGCCTGCCCCAGCGCGGTGCCGAGCGGCACGCCGAGCACGTTGGCGAGCGTGAGGCCCGTGAACATCAGCGCGATCGCCTGCGCGCGCCGGTTCGGCGCGACGAGGCTGCTCGCGACCACCGAGCCGATGCCGAAGAACGCGCCGTGGCAGAACGCGGTGACGACCCGCGCGGCCATCAGCACCGCGTAGCCGGGCGCGAGCGCGCACAGCAGGTTGCCGACGATGAACAGGCCGATCAGCCCCATCAGCGCGCGCTTGCGCGGCATCTTCGCGGTCGCGACCGCGAGAATCGGCGCGCCGATCGTCACGCCGAGCGCGTAGCCGGACACCAGCATCCCCGCGGCGGGGATCGACACGCCGAGATCGCGCGCGACATTGGGCAGCAGGCCCATCACGACAAATTCGGTGGTACCGATACCAAAGGCGGCAACGGCAAGGGCGAGGAGAGGCAGGGGCATCGCGGTGTGGGAGCAGGAGCGCCGCCGCCGTCACGGGCGGCGGGATGCGGCGCGCGGGCAGGACAGCCGCGATTCTAGCTCAGTAAAAACCCGGATGCAGGGCGCTGATAAGGGGTTGGATCAGTCGCCGGGCGGCGGGGTGGGCGCGCCGTCCCAGGCGTTTTCGAACAGGCAGGCTTCGAGCGGCAGGCGGGCGGCCCAGCGGGTCTCCTCGAGCATCGGTTTCGCGTAGAACGCGTCGACGTGGCCGAGGCACAACACGGCGATCGGCTTCGCGCCGGCGGGCATCGCGAGCAGCGCGCGCAGCGCGTCGACGTCGAACAGCGACACCCAGCCCATGCCGAGCCCCTCGGCGCGCGCGGCGAGCCACATGTTCTGGATCGCGCAGGCGGCCGACGCGAGATCCATTTCCGGCAGCGTGCGGCGGCCGAACACATGTGCTTCGCGCCGGTCGGCGAGGGCGACGACGAGCAGCTCGCCGCATTCGCGCACGCCTTCGACCTTGAGCCGCATGAATTCGTCGTGGCGCTCGCCGAGCGCATCGGCGGTGGCGCGGCGCTCGGCCTCGACGAGCGCGTGGATCCGCTCGCGCAGCGCGGGGGCGGTGACCCGGATGAAGCGCCACGGCTGCATGAAGCCGACGCTCGGCGCGTGGTGCGCCGCGCGCAGCAGGCGGGCCAGCACGGCGGGGTCGATCGGGGCCGGGGTGAAATGGCGCATGTCGCGCCGCTCGAAGATCGCGCGGTAGACGGCGGCGATCGCGGGTTCGTCGAAACGCATGGGGACGGCGGCTGGAAACGGGTGGCGGCAAGATCCGCCACGATAGCAGACCGGCGCGGGGGCGGGCCCGGACGCTCAGGCGTCGAGGTCCGGGCGCGGGCTCACGCGTGGCTGGGCAGCACGAGGTTGCGCGGCGCACCCTCGCTCCATGCGCGGATGTTGTCGAGCGTGGTCTGTGCGATCTCGGCCAGCGCCTCGCGCGTGAAGAACGCCTGGTGCGAGGTGACGATCACGTTGGGGAAGGTCAGGAGCCGCGCGAGCACGTCGTCCTGCAAGGGCTCGTCGGAGTGGTCCTCGAAGAACAGCCCGCCTTCTTCCTCATAGACGTCGAGTCCGAGATGGCCGAGCTGGCCGCTCTTGAGCGCGCCGATCAGCGCGTGCGCGTCGACGAGGCCGCCGCGCCCGGTGTTGATCAGCATCGCGCCGCGCTTCATCTGGGCCAGCGTGCCGGCGTTGATCAGGTGGCGCGTCGACGGCAGCAGCGGGCAGTGCAGGCTCACGATGTCGGATTCCGCGAGCAGGACGTCGCGTTCGACATAGTGCGCGCCGAGCGCGATCAGCGCGTCGTCGTACGGCGGCAGCGAGTGCACGAGCACGCGCATCCCGAAGCCCGCCATGATGCGCGCGAACACGCAGCCGATCAGCCCGGCGCCGATCACGCCGACGGTCCTGCCGTGCAGGTCGAAGCCGAGCAGGCCGTCGAGCGAGAAATCGCCGTCGCGGGTGCGCGCGACGGCGCGCGGCAGCCGCCGGTTGAGCGCGAGGATCAGCGCGACCGCGTGTTCGGCGACGGCATGGGGCGAGTAGGCGGGCACGCGCACGACGGCGAGGCCGAGACGCTCGGCCGCCGCGAGGTCGACGTGGTTGTAGCCGGCCGAGCGCAGCGCGATCAGGCGGGTGCCGCCGTCCGCGAGCCGTGCGAGCACGTTGGCGTCGAGCGAGTCGTTGACGAACGGGCACACCACGTCGTAGCCGTGCGCCAGGATCGCCGTCTCGGCGTCGAGGTGCGACGGCTGGAAATGCAGCCGATAGCCGAACGGTCGATTGGCCAGGTTGAACGAATCGACGTCGTACTGACGGCTGCTGAACACGATGACGCGCACGGCCTTTCTCCTGCGGGTGGTGCGCGCAGTGTAACGCAGGCCGCTTATTGCAGGCCGGTGACGATCTCCGGCCGCTCGACCGCGCCCGATTCGCGCATGAACGCGAAGTGGCCGTTCGCCTCGAGCTTCTGGCCGCCGAAGTGGTAGAGCGCGTGTTCGACGAAGCTGCGCGTGCGCGCCGGCAGGAACTGGCGGTTCGGGTAGACGATCGACAGCTGGGTGTCGGGGTCGTCGACCCGGAATTCGCCGAGGATCCGCACCAGCTCGCCGCTTTCCAGCGCCTCGGCGATGAAGCTCTCCGGCAGCAGCGCGACGCCGGTGCCGGCCAGCGCGGCCGCCCGCACCATCCAGTTGCTGTTGACCGTGTAGGTCGGGTGCAGCGACACCAGGTGGGTGAAGTGCTCGGGGTCGGAGAGGCGCCAGTTGGTGCGGTGCTGGTCGGCCGACAGCGTGATGAAGGTGTGGCGCGACAGGTCGTCCGGGCGATGCGGCTCGCCGTGGCGCGTGACGTAGTCGGGCGACGCGCACAGGGCCAGCGTGTTCGGCGCGAGCGCGTGGCCGATCAGCGCCGGATTGCCGTCGAGGCGGCTGCCGGTCACGATGCCGACGTCATAGCCGGCGTCGAGCACGTCGACCGGCCCTTCGGCGATCGTCAGCTGCACCGTGACTTTCGGATATTGGCGACGGAAGCTGTCGACGAGCGGGGTGACCTTGACCGGACATAGCGAGCCGGAGATCACGACCCGCAAGGTGCCGACCGGCTCCCGCACCGCGTGCGCGACCGATGCTTCGAGATGATCGAATTCCTCCAAGAGCGCCCGGCAGCCGTCGAGATACCGCGTGCCGGCTTCCGTCAGCGCGAGATTGCGCGTCGTGCGATGGATGAGACGCGTGTTCAGGTGCGCCTCGAGCATTGCGATCGAGCGGGTGACGAGTGCGTTCGAGACGCCCAGCTTGCGCGCGGCGCGCCGGAAGCTTTGCAGTTCGGCGACGCACACGAACACCCGCATGGTTTGAATTTGGTTCATTTGGTTTCGGCCCGTTTGAATGATTATGTAGTGTTTTACTGCCCTGCTTTACTGCTCCTGCCATAAGGCAGGCCGCCGCTGTCGGATCAACGCCGGCACCGCCTTAATTCGAAATATCGATTGCCGGGCAAATTGTTCAATAAGGCGGTGGGACTAGTCAACTGCATACTTCATCAGGGTATCGGGAAATAAACCCGGCGCGGAGTGAAACAGCAAGATCCGCGCGTCGGCGGAGGGGAGGATTTTTTCCCGACACCCATGGAAATTCGCGAGATTCTAATGGTGCGCCTCACGTACAATTTTGTTCATTTTTCTTTTATTTTTATGTAAGTTGATGAACAAAAAGAAGATTTTGTTTTATTGTATGCGTGCATGTGCATCGAGTTTAGCGTGAGAAGGTCGAAGGCATTGCGGATGGCGGAACGCATGATTGATTTTTTGGGCGCGCAGCGGAATTGCTGCACTGCACCGTATGATTGATGTTTGTCAGCTTGATGAATTATTTGTTTGAGGCCGGGCAATCGAATTTGCGCGGCGTCGGGCGCACGGCGCGAGCGGAATTTCCGACCGGGAAGCGCATTTGCCGCGCGTGAAACCGGATCCGGATCGCTTATCGGGAATCGGAAATGTCCGGCGAATGGGTTTGGCTTATGCGCGGCGCGCGGCCCGGCGTGCGCGGCCGCACCGCCGCGCGCGCCGGGGCTTGCGCATTCGGGCGGTTCCGGGAATGATCGATCACTTCGCCGCCGCCCGCGCGGCCCGTCCAACCCGTTCCGCTGCGCCCCATGTCCACCGATTACTCGCCGATTCCGTGTCCCGTCGTCGTGTCGCTCGACGCGATCCTGCCCGAAGAACCGCTGCTGATGATGGGCGCCGGCCCCGTGCCGATCCCCGCCGCGGTCGCCAAGGCCAACACGATCGTGATCAACCACCTCGGCGCGACCATGGCCAAGGTGATCGAGCAGGTGAAGGAGATGGCGCGCTACGTGTTCCAGACCCGCACCAAATGGGTGCTGGGCGTCGCCGGGCCCGGTTCCGCCGCGATGGAGATGGCGATCTCGAACCTGGCGTGGCGCGGCACGCGCGTGCTGTCGATCCGCAATGGCTTCTTCAGCGCGCGGATGGGCGAGATGGCGACGCGGGTCGGCGCCGAGGTCGCCTACCTGGAGGTGCCCGATCGCAGCGTCGCGAGCCTCGACGAGATCGCGTTGGCGATCGCGCGCGAGCGTCCCGAAATCGTCACGATCGTGCACGGCGAAACCTCGAATACGGTCTGGAACCGCGACCTGAAGGACGTCGCGGCGCTCGCGAAGGCCGCCGGCGCGCTGGTGGTGGTCGACGCGGTGTGCACGCTGTCGACCATGCCGCTCGACATGGACGCGTGGGGCATCGACGCCGTGATCACCGGCGGCCAGAAGGGCCTGTCGTCGATTCCGGGGGTGTCGCTGATCGCGTTTTCCGACGCCGCGTGGGAGCGCATGAAGAGCCGCCCGGAGCCGAACGCGCACTGGTGTCTCGACATGTCGCTCGCCGAGAATTTCTGGCACAACGCCGGCTACCACTACACGGCGCCGGTGTCGGGCGTGTTGGCGCTGCACGAGGCGCTGCGGCTCGTCTGCGCGGAAACGCTGGAGAACCGCTACGCGCGCCACCAGCGCTGTTCGGCGGCGCTGCAGGCGGGCGTGGCGGCGATGGGGCTCGCGCTGTACGCGCCCGAGTCCTGCCGCCTGAACTCGGTGGTCGGCATCGAGGTGCCCGAGGGGCTCACGCCCGGCCTGATCTGCGGGCACATCTCGAAGCATCACCAGGTCGAGATCTCGGGCTCGTTCGGCTTGCCGATCGTGCGGATCGGCCAGATGGGCGAGCAGTGCCGCGAGCACAACCTGTTCCGCACGCTGCATGCGTTCGGCCGCACCATGGTCGACCTGAAAGTGCCGGTGGATCTGCCCGCCGGCGTGGCGGCGCTCGAGCAGGAGCTGTCGCGCCGCGGTTGACGCAGGCGCGAAGCCGCCCGCGCGTCAGCCGACCTGCAGCGGCTGCGCCGGCGCGGCGGCCGTCCGCCGGATCCGCAGCGCCACCAGCACGCCGCTGAGCGCGACGAGCGCGGTGCCGGCGAGCGCCGCGCGCAGGCCCTGCTCGGTCGCGAGCGCGAGCGCCGCGCCGTGCTTGCCGAGCGTGCCGTGGTTGGCGAGCGCGACCAGCGCGGCGAGCCCGAGCGCGCTGCCGATCTGCTGGGCGGTCGACGCCATGCCCGACGCGACGCCTTGCTCGCGCGGCGCCACGCCGCTCGCGGCGGTGATCCACATCGCGGTCCAGGTGATGCCCTGGCCGACGCTCAGGATCGCGATGCCGGGCAGGAGCAGCGCGAAGCCGCGTCCGGCCGGCAGCGCCGCCACGATCCAGCCGAGTCCCAGCGCGCCGAGCGCGAGCCCGGCGGCGAGCGTCGCGCGGGCGCCGAGGCGCGGCAGCAGCCGCGTCGACAGATGGATCCCGACGGTGCACAGGAGCGTGGCCGGCAGGTAGGCGAGGCCGGTCTGCAGCACGCTGTAGCCGTACACCTGCTGGTAGTAGAGCGCGAGGAAGTAGTACTGCGCGCCGAAGCTGCTCATGAACACGCAGGTCAGCACCATCGCGGCGCGCAGGTTCGGGTTGCGCAGCAGGTGCAGCGGCATCAGCGGATCGCGGCCGCGAAGCTCGATCACCACGAACAGCGCGAGCAGCGCGACCGCGCCGGCCAGCGCGGCCGGCACGGGCGGCGCGAGAAAGCCGCCGTCCGGTCCCTGCACCAGCCCGAACACGAGCAGGGTCGCGCCCGACGTGACCGTCAGCGCGCCCGCGAGATCGAAGCGGCGCGCGCGTTCGCGCGGCGCGTCGCGCGGGATCAGCGCGCCCGCGGCGAGCGCCGCCGCGCCCGACAGCGGCGCGCAGGCGAAGAAGATCGCCTGCCAGCCGAAGCCCTCGGTCAGCACGCCGCCGAGCAGCGCGCCGAGCGCGAGGCCCGCCGCCGACGCCGCGCTCCAGATCGCGAGCGCGCGGTTGCGCGCCGGGCCCTCGGCGAAGTGCGTGTTGATCAGCGCGAGCGTCGCGGGGAACAGGAAGGCGCCGCCGAGCCCCTGCGCCGCGCGCGCGGCGATCAGCGCGCCGCTCGTCGGCGCGAGGCCGGCCGCGAGCGACGACAGCGCATAGAGCGCCTGGCCGAGCACGTACATGCGGCGGCGGCCGAGCAGGTCGGTCGCGCGGCCGCCGAGCAGCAGCGCGCCGCCGAAGGCGACCGTATAGGCGCTGATCACCCATTGCAGCTGTTGCGCGGAAAACCGCAGCGCCGCGCCGATCGCGGGCAGCGCGACGAACACGATGGTGGCGTCGAGCGCGATGATCAGCTGCGCGAGCGCGAGCAGCGCGAGCATCCAGGCGGTGCGGCGGGAGGAGTGGGCGGGAAGCGTGGCGCAGGCCGTCATGATCGAAAGGGGAAGTGTACGGAGCCGCCAGTCTGATCTATGCTTTCATGCTGATAAATGGCTGCTTGTTGCTTTCAGTAATGAGAAAAATCATGGATGGCGAACGATGGACCTGAATGCGGTGCGCATGCTGGTCAAGGTCGCGGAGACGCGCAGTTTCACGGCGGCGGCCGCCGCGCTCGCGCTCACCCAGTCGGGGCTGTCGCGCGCGATCGGGCGGCTCGAGACCGAGCTGGGCGTGCGGCTCCTGCATCGGACCACGCGCAGCGTGAGCCTCACGCCCGACGGCCAGCTGTTCTACGAGCGCTGCGCACCGTTGCTGGTCGAATTCGACGCGGCCGAGCAGCTGCTGGTCGATCGCCGCTGCGCGCCGTCCGGCCCGCTCAAGATCACGACGCCGCTCGCGCTCGGCCGCATCGTGCTGTTGCCCGTGATCGCGGGCCTGACCGCGCGCTATCCGGATCTGCAGGTCGAGGTGTCGATGACGGACCGGGTGGTCGACCTGACCGAGGAAGGGTATGACGCGGCGATCCGGCTCGGGGCGGTGCAGGATGCGCGGATCATCGCGCGGCCGCTCACGGCGCTGCGCTGGGTCACGGTGGCCGCGCCCGCGTATCTGAAACGGCGCGGCACGCCCGCGCATCCCGACGCGCTGGAGGCGCACAACTGCATCGTGGTGCGCAACGCGCGCACGGGCAAGCCGGTGGACTGGCAGTTCCGGATCGACGGGCGGCTCCGGCGTTTCGCGGTGCGCGGCAACCTGACCTTCGACATCGGCGACGCGCTCGCGCAGGCCGCGCTGCTCGGGCACGGCATCGCGCACGTGCCCGCCTTCATGGTCGACGACGCGCTCCGGCGCGGGCAGCTCGTGCCGCTGTTCGAGGACTGCGTGCGCCGGCCGATGCCGGTGTCGCTGGTCTACCCGCCGTCGCGGCAGTGTTCGCTGAAGATCGGCGCGCTGGTCGGCGCGCTCGCGGGCGTCGACGGCGCGCCGCCCGCATGGGCCGAGGGGCTGTAGCGGCGGGGCCGCTCAGGCGGCCGCGCCGCTGCCGCGCGGGCGCGCCTGGCGCTGGAACATCAGCACCGACAGCACGACGCCGGCCGCCGACGCGGCGGCGGCGAGCAGGAACACCTGCGGATAGCCGAACGCGCCCGCGACGTAGCCGGCGAGCGGCCCGGTGAGGCCGAGCGACAGATCGAGGAACACCGAGTAGGCCGACAGGGCCGCGCCGCGGCTCGCGGGCGGCACGAGCGCGACCGCTTCGACGCCGAGCGCGGGGAAGATCAGCGCGAAGCCGAAGCCGGTCAGCGCGGCGCCGGCGAGCGCGACGTGCGGCAGCGGCGCGAGCCACAGCAGCAGCAGGCCCGCGCATTCGAAGGCGAACGACACGATCGCGACGCGGAAGCCGCCGTAGGTCTTGATCGTGTTCGCGAACAGGAGGCGCGCGCCGATGAACAGCGTGCCGAACACGGTCAGCGACAGCGCGGCGTTGTCCCAATGGCGCGCCGCGTAGTACAGCGTGATGAAGGTCGCGATCGAGCCGAAGCCCGCGGAGCCGAGCGCGAGGCCCAGGCCGTGCGGCAGCACGCGCGTGAACACGCTCGCATAGGACATGCGCTCGCCGTGCACGACCGGCACCGGGGCGATCAGGCGGGCCAGGTGGTAGCCGCCGGCCGCCAGCGCGATCACGAGCGCGCCGATCAGCGCCGGGTTCAGCGCGTGCGCGATCGCGACGCCGAGCGGCGCGCCGAGCGCGAGCGCGCCGTAGGTCGCGATGCCGTTCCACGAGATCACGCGCGCGTTGTGGGCGATGCCGACCCGGCCGATGCCCCACAGGATCGCACCGGTGCCGACGAGGCTCTCGCCGACGCCGAGCACCAGGCGGCTCACGACCAGGAGCGCGAGGCTCGCGGCCGGCCAGCGTGCGAACAGCAGCGCGATCAACAGGCAGGCGCCGCTCGCCGCGCAGCCGACCAGGCCGCGCAGCACCGTGCGCTTCGGACCGAGCGTGTCGGCGAAGCGGCCGGCGAGCGGGCGCGACGCGAGCGTCGCGAAGTACTGCACGCTGATCGCCGCGCCGGCGACGATCGCGCTGAAGCCGAGGTCGTCATGCACGAAGCCCGGCAGCACCGCGAGCGGCAGGCCGATGGTCAGGTAGCAGATGAAGGTGAACGAAACGACGGAGACGATCTGAAGTGTCGTCTTGAATGCGCTGTGAGAGGCGGCGGAGTCGGTAGACATGGGGACGGATCAAGGGGGGCGACGTGCCGGTGGCGAAAGGCGAATTCTTGCATGGAACCGGTCCGCATGCAGGGACCGCTTAGTTACCCGTTGTCGAGACGACATATCGCCGCGGCAATATGACCCGCATGTGTCACCGGCTATGGGTTCGCGAAATTGACGGTGATAGCGTTCGAACATGAGCACAACAAGGGCCGGCGCACGACCGGCTTGCCCCGCATCCTCCCGGACGATCCCAGATGAGCCAGCCGATCCGTTTCTACCATCGCCACGCGGTCCGCGAAGTCAGCGACGCCGACGTCACCCGCACGGTGCTTCAGTATCTGCGCGAGGACGCGCTGTGCACCGGCACCAAGGAAGGCTGCGCGGAGGGCGATTGCGGCGCGTGCACGGTGGTGGTGGGCGAGCTGACCGATGCGGGCGAGGTGGCGTTCAAGGCGGTCAACGCGTGCATCCAGTTCCTGCCGACGCTCGACGGCCGCGCGCTGTTCACGGTCGAGGATCTGCGCGAACCCGACGGCGCGCTGCATCCGGCGCAGGCCGCGATGGTCGAGTGCCACGGCTCGCAATGCGGCTTCTGCACGCCGGGCTTCGTGATGTCGATGTGGGCGCTGTACGACCGGCAGGGCGGCGCGCCGTGCGCGGCGCCGCCGCGCGACGAGATCGCCGATGCGCTGACCGGCAATCTGTGCCGCTGCACCGGCTACCGGCCGATCGTCGACGCGGCCGAGCGGATGTTCGCGCTGCCCGCGCCGCGCGTCGGCATCGACCGCGCCGCGCTGGCGCGCGCGCTCGCGTCGCTGCGGCGTGACGACACCTTCCACTACGAACACGCGGGCCAGTCGTTCGACGCGCCGCGCACGCTCGATGCGCTCGCGCAGCTGAAGGCGGCGAAGCCGGATGCGCGGCTGCTCGCGGGCAGCACCGACATCGGCCTGTGGGTGACCAAGCAGATGCGCGCGCTGGGCGACCTCGTCTACCTGGGGCAGGTCGGCGCGCTGCGCCGGATCGCGGTCGACGCGGACTGGATCGAGATCGGCGCGGGCGTGACGGTCGAGGCGGCCTATGCGGAGCTGGCCCGGCATTATCCGGAACTGACCGAGATGTGGAAGCGCTTCGCGTCGCTGCCGATCCGCAACGCGGGCACGCTCGGCGGCAACGTCGCGAACGGCTCGCCGATCGGCGACTCGATGCCGGGGCTGATCGCGCTCGGCGCGCGCGTGGTGCTGCGCGCCGGCGCGACGACGCGCGAGCTGGCGCTCGAGGACCTGTATCTCGGCTACCAGAAGAAGGACATGGCGCCGCACGAATTCGTGGCCGCGCTCAAGGTGCCGACGCGGACCGGCGCGCGCGCGAACCTGCGGTTCCGCACCTACAAGCTGTCGAAGCGCTTCGATTCCGACATTTCCGCGGTGTGCGCGGCGTTCGCGTTCATCGCGGACGGCGAGACGGTGCGCGCACCGCGCATCGCGTTCGGCGGGATGGCGGCGACGCCGCAGCGCGCGTCGCGCGCGGAGGCCGCGCTGACCGACGCGAACTGGCACGAGGCGACCGCGCGCGCGGCGATGCAGGCGCTCGGCGACGACTACGCGCCGCTCACCGACATGCGCGCGAGCGACGCGTACCGACTCGAAGCCGCGCGCAACCTGATGTACCGCTTCTGGCTCGAAACGCGCCCGCGCGATCCGCTGCCACCCGCGGCGCTCAACGTGCGTTGCGTGGCCGCCGAAGCGGCCGGACGCTGACCGGCCCGCCGCCAAGGAGACCCTTCGATCATGAATCAGCAAGCCGAGCCGTTCCTGCAGACGGGCCGCGATGCCGACACCTTCACCCAGGTCCACGTATCGCGTCCGCACGAATCCGCGCATCTGCACGTGAGCGGGCGCGCCACCTACACCGACGACATCCCGCTGCTCGCCGGCACGCTGCACGCGGCGCTCGGCCTGAGCACGCAGGCGCATGCGCGGATCGTCTCGATGCGTTTCGACGCGGTGCGCGCGACGCCGGGCGTGGTCGCGGTGTTCACGGCCGAGGACATCCCGGGCGTCAACGATTGCGGCCCGATCGTCCATGACGATCCGGTGCTGGCGAACGGCGTCGTGCAGTTCGTCGGCCAGCCGGTGTTCATGGTGGTCGCGACTTCGCACGAGGCCGCGCGCCTCGCCGCGCGGCGCGCGAAGATCGACTACGCGGCGCTGCCGGCGATCCTGACGCCGCAGGCCGCGCGCGCGGCGCAGTCGTACGTGATCCCGCCGCTGCGGCTCGCGCGCGGCGACGCGCCGGCGCGGCTCGCGCAGGCCGCGCATCGCGACGCGGGCGAGATGACGCTCGGCGGCCAGGAGCAGTTCTATCTCGAAGGACAGATCGCCTACGCGGTGCCGAAGGACGACGACGGCATGCACGTCTATTGCTCGACCCAGCACCCGAGCGAGATGCAGCATCTGGTCGCGCACGTGCTCGGCGTCGCGTCGCACAACGTGCAGGTCGAATGCCGGCGCATGGGCGGCGGCTTCGGCGGCAAGGAATCGCAGTCCGGCCTGTTCGCGTGCTGCGCGGCGCTCGCCGCCTGGAAGCTGCTGTGTCCCGTCAAGCTGCGGCCCGATCGCGACGACGACATGATGATCACCGGCAAGCGCCACGACTTCCACTATCGCTACGACGTGGGCTACGACGCGAACGGACGGATCGACGGCGTGGCGATCGACATGACCTCGCGCTGCGGCTTTTCCGCGGACCTGTCGGGGCCGGTGATGACGCGCGCGGTCTGCCATTTCGACAACGCGTACTGGCTGCCCGACGTCGCGATCGAGGGCTACTGCGGCAAGACCAACACGCAGTCGAACACCGCGTTCCGCGGCTTCGGCGGCCCGCAGGGCGCGTTCGCGATCGAGTACATCCTCGACAACGTCGCGCGCACGCTCGATCTCGATCCGCTCGACGTGCGCCGCGCGAATCTCTACGGCAAAACCGAGCGCAACGTCACGCCGTACGGCCAGACCGTCGAGGACAACATCCTGCCCGAACTGCTCGCGGAGCTGGAGGCGTCGAGCGGCTATCGCGCGCGGCGCGAGAAGGTGCGCGCGTTCAACGCGGGCAGCCCGGTGCTGAAGAAGGGCCTCGCGCTCACGCCGGTCAAGTTCGGCATCGCGTTCAACGTCACGCATTTCAACCAGGCGGGCGCGCTCGTCCACATCTACACCGACGGCTCGATCCTCGTGAATCACGGCGGCACGGAGATGGGGCAGGGGCTCAACACCAAGGTCGCGCAGGTGGTCGCGCACGAGCTGGGCGTGAATTTCGAGCGGATCCGCGCGACCGCGACCGACACCAGCAAGGTCGCGAACACCTCGGCGACCGCCGCCTCCACGGGCTCGGACCTGAACGGCAAGGCCGCGCAGGACGCCGCGCGCCAGCTGCGCGAACGGCTCGCGGCGTTCGCGGCCGAGCGTTTCGGCGGCGGCGCGGCGGAGGCGGCGCAGGTGCGGTTCGCGAACGAGCGCGTGCGGATCGGCGAGATCGACGTGCCGTTCGACGAGGTGGTCGCGAAGGCCTACCTCGCGCGCGTGCAGCTGTGGTCCGACGGCTTCTACGCGACCCCCAGGCTGCACTGGGACCAGGCGCGCCTGCAAGGGCGGCCGTTCTACTACTACGCCTACGGCGCGGCGGTCGCCGAGGTCGTGGTCGACACGCTGACGGGCGAGATGCGCGTGCTGCGCGCGGACGTGCTGCACGACGTCGGCGCGTCGCTGAATCCGGCGCTCGACATCGGGCAGGTGGAGGGCGCGTTCGTGCAGGGCATGGGCTGGCTGACCACCGAGGAGCTGTGGTGGAACAAGGACGGCAAGCTGATGACGCATGCGCCGTCGACCTACAAGATCCCGACCGTCAACGACTGTCCGCCCGAATTCCATGTCCGGCTGTTCGACAACCGCAACGCGGAGGACAGCATTCACCGCTCGAAGGCGGTCGGCGAGCCGCCGCTGCTGCTGCCGTTCTCGGTGTTTTTCGCGGTGCGCGACGCGGTCGCGGCGGTGGGCGACCACCAGGTCAATCCGCCGCTCGACGCCCCCGCGACGGGCGAGGCGATCCTGCGCGCGGTGCAGGCGGTGCGCGCCGCGCGCGGAGCATGACGCGATGACGGTGCAGATCGGTCGCCGCCGGGGTCCGCCGCGCGCGCCGTCGCCGCCGATGCACGTCGTGCTGTTCGGCGCGGGCCACGTCGGCCACGCGCTCGTGACGCTGCTCGGCCGGCTGCCGTGCGTGGTGCAGTGGGTCGACGAGCGCGACGCGCAGTTTCCCGACGAAGTGCCGCCCAACGTGCAGCCGGAGCCGACCGACGCGCCCGCCGCGCTGGTCGACGCCGCGCCGCCGGGCGCGTACTTCCTCGTGATGACGCACAACCACGCGCTCGATTTCGCGCTCGCGGAGCGGATCCTGCGGCGGCGCGACTTCCGCTATTTCGGCATGATCGGCTCGCGCACCAAGCGCGTGAAGTTCGAGCGACGGCTGCTCGGACGCGGCGTCGAACCGGCGCGGCTCGCCGACATGACCTGTCCGATCGGCGTGACGGGGATCGTCGACAAGGCGCCCGCCGCGATCGCGATCGCGGTGTGCGCGGAACTGCTGCGCGTGCGCAGCGACGCGCCCGCGCACTGCCCGGCTCCCGCGGTCGCGCTGGCCGGCGGGCGCTGAGCACGAAGCGCCGCGTCGCGCATCGGGCATTGCCCGGCTTTTCAGGCGGGCGCCGCGTGCCGATGATGGAGGCCCCTGGTTCTCCGCCGCGCACCGCGCCGCTCCCTCATGATCGCCATCCTGAAGCAATCCCTGGCCTGCGCGCTGCTGCTCGGCGCGAGCGCGGGCGGGTTCGCGCAAACGCCGGCCGGGCCGGCCGCCGCACCGCCGCTCGAACTCCACGTGATGAACTCGGGCGGCTTCACCGCCGCGTACAAGCTGCTCGCGCCGCGCTACGAGGCGGTAAGCGGCCAGCGCCTCACGATCGCATACGGCCCGTCGATGGGCGCCACGCCCGAGGCGATCCCGAACCGGCTCGCGCGCGGCGAGCCGGCCGACGTCGTGATCATGGTCGGCTACGCGCTCGATGCGCTGATCGCGCAAGGGCGCGTCGATCCGGCCTCGCGCGTCGAGCTGGCCGATTCGCGGATCGGCATGGTGGTGCGCGCCGGCGCGCCGACGCCCGACATCGCCACGCCCGACGCGCTGAAGGCGACGCTGCTGCGCGCGCCGTCGATCGCGTACTCGGACAGCGCGAGCGGGGTTTACGTGCGCGACGTGCTGTTCGCGCGGCTCGGCATCGACGCGCAGGTGCGCGGGAAGGCAATCATGATTCCGCGCATCCCGGTCGCGTCGAAGGTCGCGGACGGCACCTATGCGCTGGGCTTGCAGCAGGTCAGCGAACTGCTGCCGGTGCCGGGCGCGCACTTCGTCGGCAAGCTGCCGGAATCGCTGCAATCGGTGACGCGTTTCGCGGGCGGGGTGCCGGTCAGCGCGCGGCATCCGCGCGAGGCCCGCGCGCTGCTCGACTATCTCGCCTCGCCGGAGGCGGCGGCCGACGTCGCGCGCACCGGGCTCGATCCCGTGCCGCCGCGCTGATGCGCGCGCGGCCTGCTTCGCCTACACTCGCCGTTTGCCGCGCGGCATGGGGCCGCGCGCGGATCGGACAGGAGCGGCGGGATGAGCGGGCAACAGGCATATCTGGATGAAATCGTCGCGGGCTGCGCCGCGATTCAGGACTGGCTCGCGGGCGTCGCGACGTCGGATGCGGCGCTCGACGCGATGATGGCGCACTTCGCGCCGCAGTTCACGATGATCGGCACCGACGGCGCGCTGTACGACCACGCGGCGACCCGTGCACTGTTCGCGCGTCTCGCGGGCCGCAAGCCCGGCCTCGTGATCACCTTCTCGGAGCTGCACGTGCTGAGCGCCTATCCGGGCGGCGCGGTGGCCAGCTATTGCGAGCACCAGACCGATGCGACGGGGGAACTGCCCGCGCGGCGCGCGACCGTCGTGCTCGTGCGGGACGCGGCGGGCGGCGCGGTGCGTTGGGCGCATCTGCAAGAGACCTTCTGCAAGGACTGAGGATGCGCGCGGGCGGCAAGCCCGGCCTCGTTCCGGCGCGGTGCGTGGCGGTCGTGCTGGTGCATGACGCGGCGGACGGCGCGGTGCGCCGGGCGTATCGGCAAGGGGCCTTTTGCAAGGACTGACGCAGCGCATCGGCCGCAAGCCCGGCCTCGTTCCGGCGCGGCGCGTGGCGGTCGTGCTGGTGCATGACGCTGCGGACGGCGCGGTGCGCCGGGCGTATCGGCAAGAAACCTTCTGCAAGGACTGACGATATGCGCGAGCCGCAATCCCGGCGCCGCGCCGCGCCGGGGTATCCGCAGGAAACCTCCCGCAATGATGGACAAAGCGACGCCACAGCGCGCCGGCATTTCGTCCGGCGCGCGATCTGTCATATCATCGCGCGGCATGTAGGCGAACCGTAAAGTTCGCGCAGGGCGCGGCGTTCGGCTGGAACGCCGTCGAGCAACAGCGTGGGAGCGGAGAAGACGTGGATCGGCATGGCATGGCGCGCGCGGGGGCGCGGCGGGAGAGCGGGGGGGCGGCGTGGCCGTGCAATATGAACGATATGAACGGGATGGACGGGAGGCGCGCATGAGCGGCGCGCGCCATCCGGCGCGCCGCCGCCGGCTCGCGGCAGCGGGTCGGCGGGCCGGATTGACACGCGCGCCGATGCTGGCGCTCGGTTGCGCGCTCGCGGCGTCCGGCGCGTTCGCGGCCGATGCGGAGCCGCCCGCCGCGCGCGACGACGCGCAGCATCATGCGTTGCCGGCGGTGCGCGTGTCGGCGGCGGCGGAGCTGGCGGCCGCCCCGTTGTCGACGCCGCTGCAAACCGGCTCGCGGCTCGGGCTCGCGAGCCTCGATACGCCCGCGAGCGTCGAGACGATCCGCGCCGACCAGATCGTCGCGCGCGGCGACCGCACGGTGCTCGAGGCGGTCACGCGCGCGGCCGGCTTCGCGAACGACGCGGCGCCGGGCAACGGCGGCACCTCGCTGTCGGTGCGCGGCTTCTCGGGATCGGAATCGGTGATGACGCTGTACGACGGCGTGCGCCTCTATCCGGGCGCGGGCAGCGTCACGTTCCCGTTCGACGCGTGGTCGGCCGAGCGCATCGAAGTACTGCGCGGCCCGGCCTCGGTGCTGTACGGCGAGGGGGCGATCGGCGGGGTCGTCAACGTGGTGCCGAAGGCGCCGCGCCGCACGCGCGAAACCACCGTCGCGGCGGGCGTCGGCACCCACGGCGGCAAGCGCGTCGCGTTCGACACGACGGGCGCGCTCGGGCCGATGCTGTCCTATCGCTTCTACCTGAACGACACGCGTTCGAACGGCACGGTCGAGCGCGGCGATGCGCATTCGACCGCGGTCGGCGGCGCGCTGCGGCTCGACGTGAGCCCGCAGCTGAGTGTCACGCTCGACTACGACTACGGCCGCCAGAAACCCTCGACCTACTTCGGCGTGCCGGTGACGAACGGGGTGCTCGACGGCACGCTGCGCAAGCGCAACTACAACGTCGGCGACGCGACGATCGGCTACTACGACCAGTGGACCCGGCTCGCGGCCACCTGGCGGCCCGCCGCCGGCGTCACGGTCGACAATCAGTTCTACTATCTCGCGACCAGCCGTCATTGGCGCGACGCCGAATCCTACGCGCTCGATCCCGCGACGCGACAGGTCACGCGCAGCGACTATCTGGAGATCTTCCACCGCGAACACCAGATCGGCGACCGCGCGAGCATGCGTCTCGACGGACAGCTGTTCGGCCGCGCGAACCGGCTCGTGGTCGGCGCCGAGTTCAACCGGATCACCTTCGACGGTTCGAACAATTCGCCGTATCGCGGCGAATCGGTGGTCGACGCCGATGCGTTCTCGCCCGGTCGCTTCGACAGCCCCGATCCGACCCGGCTGCGCTTTCGCACGCGCACCAACCAGGCGGCCGTGTTCGCCGAGAACCGGCTCGAAGTGCTGCCGCGCCTCGCGTGGGTGAGCGGGCTGCGCTACGACCACATCGCGTTCCATCGCGACGACGTGCTGACGGGCGCGGGCTTCGACAAGACGCTCGCGCATACCGGCTGGCGCACCGGCTTCGTGTTCGAGGTCGCGCCGTCGCTGTCGGTGTATGCGCAGTACTCGACGGGAGCGGACGGGGTCGGCTCGCTGGTGACGATGGCGTCGTCGCAGGCCAACTACACGCTCGCGACCGGCCGGCAATGGGAGGCGGGCGTCAAGCAGGAATGGCTCGACGGGCGCGCGTACTGGACCTTCGCCGTGTACGACATCGTCAAGCGCGATCTCGTCAGCACCGATCCGCTGAATCCGGCCCGGCGCCAGCAGGTCGGCCAGCAGTCGTCGCGCGGCATCGAGCTGACGGGCGGCGCGCAGCTGGGCGGCGGCTGGACCCTCGATGCGAACGCCGCGCTCCTGCGCGCGCGCTACGACCGCTACGACCAGGCAGTCGGCGGCGCGACCGTCTCGCGCGCGGGCAACGTGCCCTACGGCATCCCGCGGCAGACCGCGAACCTGTGGCTCGGCTGGGCGTTCGCGCCGGGCTGGCGCGCCAACGCGGGCGTGCGCTATGTCGGCCGCCGCTACGGCGACGATGCGAACCGCGTGAGCGTGCCGTCCTGCACGGTGTTCGACGCATCGCTGCAATGGCGCGCGACGCGCACGCTGGACCTCGCGCTGTATCTGCGCAATCTCGCGAACCGCAGCTATGCGGTCAGCACCTCGAATGGCGGCGAGCAGTGGCTGCTCGGTCCCGAGCGTTCGGGCGAGCTGGTCGCGACGCTGCGCTTCTAGCGCGACGGGGCCGCGCGATGTCCATCACGCTCGATGTCGAGCGCCTGAGCTGGGGGCCCGCGGGCGGGCCGGCCGTGCTGCGCGCGCTGTCGCTGACGGTCGGGCCCGGCGAGTTCGTCGGGCTGATCGGCCCGAACGGCAGCGGCAAGACGAGCCTGCTGCGCTGCGCGTTCCGTTTCGCGCGGCCGCAGGCGGGCGCGGTGCGGCTCGATCGGCAGGATCTGTGGCGCGCGTCGCCGCGCTGGAGCGCGCAGCGCATCGCGGTGCTGCAGCAGGACGCGCCCGACGACTTCGGGCTGACCGTCGAACAGGTCGCGTGGATGGGGCGCACGCCGCACAAGCGTCTGCTCGACGGCGATACGCCCGACGACGCGCGCCTCGTCGACGCCGCGCTGCGCGACGTCGGGCTCGATGCGCGCCGCGCGCAGCCGTTCGCGTCGCTGTCGGGCGGCGAGCAGCAGCGCGCGCTGCTCGCGCGGGCCCTGGTGCAGCAGCCGGCGCTGCTGCTGCTCGACGAACCGACCAATCATCTCGACGTGCGCCACCAGCTCGAGCTGCTCGCGCGGGTGCGACGCCTCGGCATCGCGACGCTCGCGGCGCTCCACGATCTCAATCTCGCGGCCGCGTATTGCGACCGCCTTTATGTACTCGCCGACGGCGCGCTGGTCGCGAGCGGCGCGCCCGGCGAGGTGTTGACCGAGGCGCTGCTGAAGGACGTGTTCGGCGTCGCGGCGCTGATCGATCCGCATCCGGCGTCCGGCCGGCCGCGCATCACGCTGCTGCATCCGCAGGGAGACGAATCATGCTGAATCGACTGGGACGGCGTGCCGCGCGCGCCATTTGCGCGTTCGCGCTCGCGGGGGCGGCGCTGCCCGCGGCCGCCTATCCGGTGACGGTGCGCAGCTGCGGGCGCGACGTCACGTTCGAGCGCGCGCCCGCGCGCGCGGTGAGCAACGACGTGAACCTGACCGAGATGATGCTCGCGCTCGGGCTCAAGGACCGGCTCGCGGGCTATACCGGCGTCGCCGGCTGGAAGACCGGCACCGAGGCGCTGCGTGTCGCGCTGCGCGGCGTGCCGGAGCTGGCGATCCAGTATCCGTCGCTGGAAGTGCTGGTCGGCGCGCGCGCGGATTTCTATCTGGCCGGCTGGAACTACGGGATGCGGGTCGGCGGTCCGGTCACGCCGGCCTCGCTCGAACGCTTCGGCATCCGTAGCTACGAGTTGACCGAATCGTGCTCGCACGTGATGACGCGCCCGCCCGCGTCGTTCGACGATGTCTATCGCGACCTGCGCAATCTCGGCCGGATCTTCGCGGTCGAGGCGCGCGCGGAGCAGGTGGTCGCGGGGATGCGCAGCCGCGTCGACGCGGTGCGGCGCGCGCTGGCGGGCGCGCCGCCGCTGCGCGTGTTCGTCTACGACAGCGGGCAGGACAAGCCGACCACGGCGGGCGCGCTCGCGATGCCGAACGCGCTGCTCGCGGCGGCGGGCGGGCGCAACGTGATGGACGACGTGTCGCGCAGCTGGGCCCAGGTGAGTTGGGAGAGCGTGGTCGCGCGCGATCCGCAGGCGATCGTGATCGTCGACTATTCGGCGGTGACCGCCGAGCAGAAGAAGCAGTTCCTCCTGAGCCAGCCCGCGCTCGCGCGCGTCGAGGCGATCCGCGCGCGCCGCTTCATCGTGCTGCCGTACGACGCGGCGACACCCGGCGTGGCGAACGCGGGCGCGGTCGAGACGCTCGCGCGCGGCCTCCATCCGGACGCGTTCGCGAAGGCGGCGCGGTGAGCGGCCGCGCGCGCGCCCGGCTCATCGCGCTGGCGCTGGCGGTCGGGCTCGCGCTGTCGATCGTGATGTCGACGGGCTTCGGGCCGAGCCCGGTTGCGCCGGGGCTCGCGCTGCGCGTGATCGCCGCGCACGCGTGGCCCGCGGCGTTCGATGCGGCCGACGGCGGCGCCGACAGCATCGTGTGGCTGATTCGCCTGCCGCGCGCGCTGCTCGCGGCGCTGGTCGGCGCGACGCTCGCGCTGGTCGGCGTCGCGTTGCAGGCGGTCACCGCGAATCGGCTCGCCGATCCGCACCTGCTCGGCGTGAGCGCGGGTGCGATGCTCGGCGCGGTCGCGGCGACGCTTGGGCTGGGCGCGGCGTTCGGGCCGTTCACGCTGTCGTTCGCGGCGTTCGGCGGCGCGCTGCTCGCGACCGCGTGCGTGATCGCGCTCGCGCACCGGCACGGGCGCCTGGAGTCGGACCGGCTGCTGCTCGCGGGCATCGCGGTGTCGTTCGTGTTGACGGCGATCGCGAATCTGCTGCTGTACCTGGGCGACCAGCGCGCGGCGTCGTCGGTGTTGTTCTGGATGCTGGGCGGCGTCGGGCTCGCGCGCTGGGACCTGCTGCCCGCGCCCGCGTGCTGCGCGGCGCTCGCCGCGCTCGCGCTGCAGGCGCGGCGGCGCGCGCTGAACGCGCTGATGTCGGGCGATCGGGTGGCGGTCGCGCTCGGCGTGCCGGTCGCGGCGACGCGTCGCGAAGTGTTCGTGATCGCCTCGTTCGCGACGGGCGCGATGGTGGCGGTGAGCGGCGCGATCGGCTTCGTCGGGCTCGTCACGCCGCATCTGTGCCGCCGGCTGGTCGGCGCGGAGCACGGCCGGCTGCTGCCGGTCGCGGGTTTGACGGGGGCGATCCTGCTGGTGTGGGCGGATGTCGCCGCGCGCACGCTGATCGCGCCCGAGGATCTGCCGATCGGCGTGGTGACCGCGCTGTTCGGCGGCGCGTGCTTCATTGCGCTGATGCGGCGGCGCTGAGCGCGAGGCGCTGAGCGCGAGGCGCAGGCCCCATGCGTTCGGGGCGACGCGGTTGGCGCGGTCGGAGGTTGCCGCGCACGGGCTGATCGCCGGCATCGAGCGCGCGGAGCGGACCCGATGCGCTTGGAGGTGATGCCGTTGGCGTGAGCGCACATCGCCGCGCGCGTGCTGTCCGCTGCGGAGGATTGGCCGATCGCCGCGGCCACCGCGTTGTTCGACGGTGTGCGCTTTAGCGCGCTGAATCAGCGGCGCCGCGCGTTCAGCGCCGCCGGCCGCGCGCGGTCAGCTCGGCCGACACCTCGGCCATCAGCGTGGCGAGCCAGTCGATGTCGGTGGGTCGGTCCGGCTGCGGATGACGCAGCAGATAGCACTTGATGCGCGGGAACGGCACGGGCGGCTCGACCACGACGAGCGGCAGCAACTGCGCGTAGTGCGCGGCGAAGCGGCGCGTGGTCGTGAAGATCAGATCGGATTGCAGCAGCACCTGTGGCGCGAGCCCGAAGTACGGCAGCGTGGCGACCACGCGCCGCGTGAGCTGCGCGCGCGCGAGGCCGATCTCGATCGCGTTGCGCTTCGCGCCGGTGTACGGCGTCGGCGCGAGGTGCGCGGCGCCCGCGTAGGCCTCGCGCGTGAGCGGCGCCGCGGCGAGCGGATGATCGGCGCGCATCAGGCAGACGACGGTGTCCGCGAACAGGTCGTCGCGCACGAAGTGCGGATCGGGCTTCGGCCAATTGCCGACCACGAGATCGAGCGCGCCCGAATCGAGCGCGGCCGCGTGGTCGAGCGCGGGATTCAGCGAATCGATCTCCAGGTGCGCGTGCGGCGCGGCCGTGCGGAAGCGCGCGATCAGCGTCGGCATGAAGAAGTCGTTCAGGTAGTCGGGCGCCGCGATCCGGAACGTGCGGCGCGAGCGCGCGGGATCGAATTCGCCGTGCGGCGTGGCGATGAAATCGACTTCGCGCAGCGCGCGCTGCGCGGCGTCGAGCAGCGACGCGCCGTATTCGGTCGGCACCATGCCGGCCTTGCCGCGCACCAGGATCGGATCGTTCAGCGTCTCGCGCAGCCGCCGCAGCGCGGTGCTGATCGCCGGCTGGGTCTGGTTCAGGCGCAGCGCGGCCTGCGTGACGCTGCGCTCGAGCAGCAGCGTGCGCAGCACGCGCACGAGCCAGATGTCGAGCGAGGCGGCGGGGTCGTCTACGGGTGGCATCGGTCGGGTGGGAACGCGGGGGCGGCGTCGAGGGGCTTCACGTTACCCGCGCGCGCCGGGGCTGTGCGCGCGGGGACGCTATGGCGGGTATCACGCGCGCCCGGACGGCAGCGCGCTGATCCGCTTCACTTCCTGCGATTCGAGCCAGTTCGGCGTGCGCGCGCAGTACAGCACCATCGGCAGCGCGTCCTCGCCCCAGAACAGCTGGCGGTTGAGCCAGAAGGTCGGCACCCCGAACACCCCGAGCGCGATCGCGTCGGCGGTATTGCGGCGCAATTGCTCGCGGGTCTCCTCGAAGTCGATCAGCGCGTCGCCGTGCTCGACGCCGAGCCGCGCGCACAGCGCGGCGAAGCCGTCGGGCGTCGACGGATCCTGGCCCTCGCGCCAGATGAAGCGGAACATCTCGCGCACGGTCGGCAGGTCGGCGTTCAGCGCGATCGCGAGGCGCAGCGCCTTGCTCGAATCGAACGGATGCGCGGGCGGCATCTTGAACGGGATGCCGAGCTGCTCGGCGCGGAACAGCGCATGCCGGTACGTGAAGATGCGCTTCGCGGGCACCTCGGCGGCCGGCCGCTGGCCCCAGTGGCGCTGCAGTTCGGGCAGCGACACGGGCAGCGGCGCGAACGGCATGTTCGGCCACTTGTCGTACTGTTCGAGCAGCAGGTAGGTGAACGGCGACAGGAAGTCGTAGAACCATACCGGCTGGGAGGCGTCGAGGCCGACGGTCATAAGTAAGTGTCTCCTGAATCCAGAGGAAAAGCGCGACGAGCGGTCTCACCCCGCATGTTACGCGGGGGCGCGGCCAAATGCAGCCGCTGCGCCGGATCGTCCGCTCAGGCGGCGGGGGCGGGCCCGGGCGGCGGCGCGTCGGAGCCGCGCTCGTGATCGTGCGCGAGCAGGCGGTCGCGCACGAAGCCGATGTGTTCGCGCAGCACGTAGAACTGGCCGGCGTAGGCGAGCGGCATCTTCATCCGGTTGACCGATTCCTCCACGTCGTCGAGCTGTTCGAGCAGCGCGACGCGTTCCTGCGCCGTATGCTCGCCGAGCGCGCTGCGCTCGAGCGCGATCAGCGCGCCGTACCAGCGGTAGATCCGCGAACGCACGCGCCAGCCGTACAGCGTCGGCACGAGCCGCAGCCCCGGGATCAGCACGACCACGAGCGGCAGCACGATCACGAGCAGCCGGTCGACCAGGCTCGCGACCCAGAACGGCAGTTGCCGGTACAGGAAGGTCTTGCCCGACTTGTAGTAGCGCGCGGCGTCGTCGGACAGCGGGAACTGGCTGTGCGTGACGGGCGACGGGAATTCGCCCGCGCGCTGCAGGATCGTCGCGTGGCCGTGCACTTCGCGCGCGGCCTCGATCAGCAGGTCCGACAGCGCCGGATGCAGCGTGTCGCGCGCAATCAGCTCGACGGTGGGCGACATCGTGTGCAGGTCGGTCGCCGGCAGGTTGGCGCCGGGATCGTAGACGCCCATCGGCAGCGTGATGTCGGTCAGGTAGGGAAAGCGCCGCGCGTAGGCCTCGGCCTGCGTGAACGAATAGAAATGGATGCCGGGCGCGCGGAACAGCTTGGCCATCACCGGGATCTCGGTCGAATCGCCGGACAGGAAGGCCGCGTCGATCTTGCCGTCGAGCAGCGCGGTTGCGGCGTCCTCGCCGGCCGTCGGCAGGATCGGCGTCGGGCCGCCCGGCGCGATGCCGTTCATCTTGAGGAGCGCGAGGCCCAGCTCGCGCGCGCCGCTGCCTTCCGCGCCGAGCGCGAGCCGCTTACCCTTGAACTGCGACAGCCGCTCGATCACCGGCCCGCGATACAGGATCGCGAGCGGCACGTAGCCGACGCTGCCGAGCGACACGAGGCCGCTGTCGTGCTGACGGTCGCCGATCCCGCTCTGCACGAAGCCCACGTCGACCGCGTCGTCCGGCGCCGTCAGCCGCTTCAGGTTGGCGGCCGAGCCCTCGGACGCCAGCACGTTGAGCGTCACGCCGTTCTTCGCGAGGATCTTCTTGTAGCGCTGCGCGGCGAGCCAGTTGGTGCTGCCGGGCGGCCCGGCGGAGATCGTCAGCGAGGAGGGCGGGGACGGCTGGATCAGCGAGTACGCGAGCCAGATCGCGGCGAGCGCGAGCACCAGGGTCGGGCCGATCGACATCGCGAGGTCGCGCCACGATACGGCGACGAAGCGGGCGAGGATCCGGGGCGGCGGGCGATGGGGGGATGGCTTCATGGGGCTTGGGCGGAGGCGCGCCGGCGGACAGTCTGTTCGCGGCGATGGTACCCGAGTTCGGCGCCGCTGCGGCGGCCGCGCAAATCCTTTGCGTATCCTGACGGTGTGGATTAAATTGTGCGACGCAGCCGCGCATCCAGACCGTGCCGGCGCGACCCGGCTTCCCGACCAGACCGGGCGCGTCCCGTGCATGGCGCGGCCGCCTGGCGCACGCGTCGCCGGCTTCCGCCGGTGCGACGTCGCGGCGCCGGGCCATCGCCTCGCCTCTCTCGCATCGCCGTGAAAAGCGCCGGCCGGCAGCCTGCGCGCCGCCGTCCGTTTTTTTGGGGGTCATGCAACCGTTCGCTGTCGCGGTTCATCTCGAAGTCACAAGGAGAAAGTATGAAGTCGATCGTATGGAAGGCGTTGGGTGGGGCGCTGGTCGCCGCGTGTCTGAGCGGCCAGGCCTATGCGCAGGCGAGCGACGCGGCAATGGCGGCCCCGGCCGCCGCACAGGATGCGTCGAAGGCGGCCGCGAAAACGGCGAAGAAGACGAACCGCAAGCTCGGCTACGCGGTGCGCAAGGCGATCTCGAAGGTCAACGGCGTCGACGTGTCGAACATCACGGTGCGCAGCAAGGGCGGCGTCGTGTCGCTCGAGGGCACGGTGCCGGATGCGGGCCAGATCGACAAGGCCGTCGAGGCGGCGAAGGGCGTGTCGGGCGTGACCTCGGTGAACAACAAGCTGAGCGTGCAGCAGCAGTGAGCCCCCGGTGCCCCCGTGCAGGCCGCGCGGGGGTTCGGGCCCCGGCGGGCCCGGCTGCCGCCGGGACGCGAACCGAACATCAGACTGAGGGACGGCCATGACGAGCGGCAGGGGCGGACCGATGCGCGCGGCGGCCGCCGCGGCGCTCATCAGCGGCGCGGCATTGCTCGGCGCATGCAACGGCGACGGCGATGCGTCGACCAACGTGCTGCCGGGCTTCGCCTCCGGCAGCGTGCGCACGACCGCGTACGACGGCGTCAGCGACGACCTGCTGACCGCGGGTCTCGGCAAGACCGGCCTCGCGAGCGCGACGCCGCCGCCGATCGCCAATCCCGCGCGGCCGACCGCCGCCGAGCTGCGGCGGCTCGCGATCTACGCGAACTACCGCGCGCTCGTCGACATGACCCCGAACGGCGGCTACGGCCGCTTCTGGGGGCCGAACGTCGACCTGGCGGGCAACGACACCCTTGGCGAAGGCAAGATCGCCGGCACCGAATACCTGACTTATTCCGACGACGGCAGCGGCCGCAAGAACGTCACGCTGCTCGTGCAGGTGCCGGCGCGCTTCGACCCGGCGAATCCGTGCATCGTGACCGCGACGGCCTCGGGTTCGCGCGGCGTGTACGGCGCGATCTCGGCGGCGGGCGAATGGGCGCTCAAGCGCGGCTGCGCCGTGGCCTACAACGACAAGGGCGGCGGCAACGGCGCGCAGGAGGTCGCGAGCGGCACGGTCGCGCTGATCGACGGCACGCTTTCCAATGTCGCGGGCGCGGGCGGCCAGAGCCAGTTCAGCGCGAGCGAATCGCTGTCCGACCTCGCGAGCTTCAACACCCGTTACCCGAACCGCTACGCGTACAAGCATGCGCATTCGCAGCAGAATCCGGAGCAGGACTGGGGGCGCGTGACACTGCAGGCGGTGCAGTTCGCGTACTGGGTGCTGAACCAGCAATTCGGGCCCACCGTGGGCGGCGGGCGCCACGGCATCCGCTACCGGCCCGGCGACATCACGACGATCGCGGCCTCGGTCAGCAACGGCGGCGGCGCGTCGCTCGCGGCGGCCGAACAGGACACGCAGGGCTATATCACCGCGGTGGTGGTCGGCGAGCCGCAAATCAACGTGCGGCTCGCGCCGAATGTCGCGGTGCAGCAGAACGGCGGCGCGGTGCCGTCGTTCGGCCGTCCGCTCGCCGACTACGCGAGCCTCGCGAACCTGCTGCAACCGTGCGCGGCGGCGGCGGGCGCGGCCGCGGGCGCGCCTTATCTCGGCGCGCTGCCGCTGGCGCAGACCCAGGCCCTGCGCCAGCAGCGCTGCGCGACGCTCGCGGCGGCGGGGATCGTCTCCGGCCAGGATCAGGCGAGCCAGGCGAACGACGCGCTCAACCAGCTGCACGCGGCCGGCTACCTGCCCGATTCCGACCTGCTGCAGGCGCCGATGTGGGATTCGCAGGCGATTCCGGCGATCGCCGTGACCTATGCGAACGCCTACACGCGCTCGCGCGTCAGCGACAACCTGTGCAACTTCAGCTTCGCGACCACCCAGGCTGCGACGGGCGCGGTCGCGGCGCCGGCCGTGTCGCCGATGGGCAACCTGTTCGGGCTCGGCAACGGCGTGCCGCCGACCAACGGCATCAATCTCGTCTTCAACGGCGCGGCGGGCGGCGTCGATCACCGGCTCGCGACGCCCGACGCGAGCTTCGCGGGGGCGCTGTGCCTGCGCCAGCTGTGGACCGCCAACCAGCTCGGCATCGGCGCGAACGTCGATGCGGTGCGCGTGAACGCGAACCTGCAACGCAAGCCCGCGATCATCGTGCACGGCCGCAGCGACGCGCTCGTGCCCGTCAATCACGCCTCGCGCGCCTATGTCGCGCAGAACAGCCTGAGCGAGGGCGGGGCGAGCCAGCTGGCGTTCTATGAAGTGACCAATGCTCAGCACTTCGATGCATTCCTGCCGGTGGCCGGCTTCGACACCCGCTTCATCCCGCTCCACTACTACAACCTGCAGGCGCTCAACCTGATGTGGAACCACCTCAAGAACGGCGCCGCGCTGCCGCCGTCGCAGGTGATCCGCACGATTTCCCGCGGCGGCACGCCGGGCGCCGCGCCGCCGCTGACCGCCTCGAACCTGCCGCCGATCGCGGCGTCGCCGGGCGCGAACGCGATCCGCGCGGGCGGCGGCGTCGTCGACGTGCCGTTCTGATTCCCGCTTGATCCGCTGCCCGGCCGCCCGAACAGGCGGCCGGCTGTCCTGTCGCGGACGCGCCGGACGCCCCGCTTCCGCTGTAACAAATTCTTACTTTACGTTGCCGCCCGGCGCTCCTAATATGCGCCCGTATTTGTTCGTATTTTAAAAAGGCAGAAAGTCCGATCCTTTCTGTTTAATTGAAAACCCTTTCATTTTGTATATTTGATTTTCAATTCGACCAATCGTATCGAATTGAAGATCGGGGGGTGTTTTGTTCAAAAAAAATGATGCGCGCGGCGCGGCCGCCTGCGCAGGGGGCGGTCTTGTCCGCGCGGAACGCCGCGCGGCGGCCTTGGCGCGGCCATCGCGCGAATCCGGCCGGTGCGCGCGGCTGGAATTGATTCCAATCGGATTGAATGGAAATTCAGGTGGGGAAATCGGTGATCCGGTGAATATTGAATCGCCGGGAGAAATACTCGGGTCGTACATCGCATAACGATCGCGATCCAAGTGCGGAGCGCTGCTTGGAATCAAGCATTTCAAGTCGCGTCATTTATCGTTCTGTTCGAGAGGCAATAATGAAGACTCAGAAGTCCTTGAAAGACGGTTTCGCGCTATTCCTCGGCAAGGCGACCCGGCCGGTCGCGGCGGCGGCGGTGGCCGCGCTCTTGCTCGCCGGTTGCGGCGGCGACGACGGCGGCGGCGGTGCGCCCGCGGCGGCGGCCGTCACGAACGCGACGGCCAATTCGGCGGCCAATTCGGCGGCGGCGCCGCAAGCGACGGCGGCCGTCCCGGCCGACCAGCCCTATGTCGACAACGATGTGTACGGCACCGGCCCGACCGCTTCGGTCAGCGACGCGACCGAAGGCGCGTCGGTCGTGCACCGCCAGGTCACGATCGGCGGCAAGGTCGTCCAGTACACGGCGACGGCCGGCCACCTGACCACCATCGATCCGGTGACGTCGAAGCCGAACGCGAAGATGTTCTACGTCGCGTACACCCAGGACAATCCCGATCCGAGCAAGCCGCGCCCGGTCACGTTCTTCTACAACGGCGGCCCGGGTTCGTCGTCGGTCTACCTGCTGCTCGGCTCGTTCGGGCCGAAGCGCCTGCAGTCGTCGTTCCCGAACTTCACGCCGCCCGCGCCGTACAAGCTGCTCGACAATCCGGACAGCCTGCTCGACCGCTCCGACCTGGTCTTCATCAATCCGGTGGGCACCGGCTATTCGGCGGCGATCGCCCCGGCGCAGAACAAGGATTTCTGGGGCACCGACCAGGATGCGCTCTCGATCGATCGTTTCATCCAGCGCTACCTGACCAAGTATTCGCGCTGGAACTCGCCGAAATTCCTGTACGGCGAGTCGTACGGCACGGCGCGCAGCGCGGTGGTGTCGTGGGTGCTGCATGAGGACGGCATCGAACTGAACGGGATCACGCTGCAGTCGTCGATCCTCGACTACGCGAATGCGCTGTCGGCGGTCGGCACGTTCCCGACGCTCGCGGCCGATGCGTTCTACTGGAAGAAGACGACGCTGAGCCCGACGCCGACCGACCTCGACGCCTACATGGCGCAGGCGCGCCAGTATGCGGACACCGTGCTCGCGCCGCTCGCGCAGGCGCCGAATCCGCAGGACGGCGGTTTCGTCAACGTGCGGCTGAACCTGAATCTCGCGGCCGCGCAGCAGATGGGCGCGTACATCGGCACCGATCCGGTGTCGCTGATCCAGACCTTCGGCAATCCGGCCGCGCTCGGCAACGTGCCGTCGTCGGACAACAATCCGCCGTACACGTTCTTCCTGACGCTCGTGCCGGGCATCCAGATCGGCCAGTACGACGGTCGCGCGAACTACACGGGCCTCGGCATCGCGCCGTTCATCCTGCCGAACGCGGGCGGCAACGATCCGTCGATCAACAATGTCGGCGGCGCGTACACGGTGCTGTGGAACAGCTACCTGAACACCGATCTCAAGTACACCTCGACGTCTTCGTTCGTCGATCTGAACAACCTGGTGTTCACGAACTGGAACTTCAGCCACACGGACCCGACGGGGGCCAACGCGGGCGGGGCGAACACGCTGTACACCGCGGGCGACCTGGCGGCGACGATGAGCCTGAACCCGGACCTGAAGGTGCTGTCGGCGAACGGGTATTTCGATTCGGTCACGCCGTTCCACCAGACCGAGCTGACGCTGCAGCAGATGGCGCTCGACCCGACGCTGAAGGCGAAGAACCTGACGATGAAGTTCTATCCGTCGGGCCACATGATCTATCTGAACGATCCGTCGCGGGTCGCGCTCAAGGGTGATCTGGGCGCGTTCTACGACGGCATCCTGGCGAACCGCTCGGGGCTGCAGCGCGTGCTCGCGCTGCAGCAGAAGGCATTGCAGCTCAAGCAGCAGAAACAGCAGGGGCAGTAATCAGCGTGCTCCGCGCGGCGGGCCTTGTGCCCGCCGCGCGGACCTCTTGCGGCGGGCGTGATGCCCGCCGCGCCGTCAGGCGAGCACGAGCTTCGCGCCGACGGCGACCAGCGTCGCGGCCAGCACGCGGCGCAGCAGGCCTTCCGGCGCGCGCGTCGACAGCAGGCTGCCGAGCACGATGCCGGGCAGCGAACCCACCAGCAGCGACAGCAGCATGCTCCAGTCGACCGAGCCGAGCAGCCAGTGGCCGAGGCCCGCGATGAGCGTGAGCGGCACTGCGTGCGCGATGTCCGAGCCGACGATGCGCGTGGTCGCGAGCGTCGGGTAGAGCAGCAGCAGCACCGTCACGCCGATCGCTCCCGCGCCCACGGAGGTCAGCGACACCAGCACGCCGAGCACGGCGCCCGTGAACACGGTCGCGGCCAGCGTGCGGGTCGGGCTGCCCGCGCGTGCACGACGCGCGGCGAACGCCGCGAGCTGCGGGCGGAACAGCAGCGCGATCGAGGTCAGCAGCAGCGCGCCGCCGAGCACGATCTGGATCATCCGGTTGGTGCCGTGCGATTCGAGCCCATACGCGTGCAGCACCCAGAGCGTGAGCGCGGCGGCCGGCACGCTGCCTGCCGCGAGGCGGCCGGTGATGCGCCAGTCGATGGTGCCCTTGACGCCGTGCACGAAGGTGCCGGTGGCCTTGGTGGCGGCCGCGTACAGGAGGTCGGTGCCGACCGCGGTCGCGGGATGGACGTTGAACAGCAGCACGAGGATCGGCGTCATCAGCGAACCGCCGCCGACGCCTGTCAGGCCGACGAGAAAACCGACGAACAGGCCGGACAGCGAGTACAGCAGGTCGATATGGGGGAGGGTCATCGGAGCCGGGGCGGGGCGGAACGGAATCCGCCATTGTCGCAAAACTGGCGAGGCGACGCCGAAATGCCCCGCGCCGGGGCGCGGGGCGGGCGTCAGTGCGCCGTGTGCGACAGGCCGTCCGCGTCCGCCGGCTGCGGGCGCACGCGCAGCGCGAGCCCGATCAGCGCGGCGGCGGCGGCGAACAGCGCGCCGCCCGCGAAGGCGACGTGATAGCCGCCGTTCAGCGCATCGGCGAGCGGCGCGTGGTCCGCGAGCCGCGCGCCGGTGCGCGCGGCGGCGAGGCTCGCGAGCACCGCGAGCCCGACCGCGCCGCCCATCATGAAGGCGGTGTTGACGATGCCCGAGGCGAGGCCCGATTCGCCGGGCCCGACGTCGTTCATCGCGGCGAGCAGCACCGGATTGAACGCGACGCCCGCGCCGATGCCGAGCAGCGCCATGCCGGGCAGCACGTGCAGCGCGAAGTCGCCGTCGGCGGGCGAGATCGAGAACAGCGCGAGGCCGGCCGCGGCGAGCAGCAGGCCGACCGCGATCGGCCCGCGGATCCCGAAGCGCATCACGATCTTCGCGGACAGCCCGAGCGAGAACGCGGCCATGATCAGGTTCGCGGGCAGGAACGCGAGCCCGACCTGCAGCGGCCCATAGCCGAGCACGCGCTGCATGTAGAGCGCGGACAGGAAGAACCACGCGAACATGGCCGCGGCCCACAGCACGCCGACGAGGTTCGCGAGCGCGATGTTGCGCTTGGCGAACAGCGACAGCGGCATCAGCGGATGCGCGACGCGCGCCTCGATCGCGATGAACGCGGCGAACAGGACGGCTGCGCCCGCGAGCAGCGACAGCGTCTGCGCCGACAGCCAGCCCGCATCGTTGCCGTTGACGATGCCGTACACGGCGAGCATCAGCGAGGCGGTGACGGTGAGCGCGCCCGCGACGTCGAGGCGCGCGCCGGCCGCGACGCCGTCGCCCCTGGGCAGCAGCGCGACGCACAGCGCGTAGACCGCGACGCCGATCGGCAGGTTGACGAGAAAGATCCAGTGCCAGCTCAGCGAACTCGTGAGCAGGCCGCCGAGCAGCACGCCGATGCTGCCGCCGCCCGCGCACACGAAGCCGTAGACGCCCATTGCCCTGGCGCGTTCGCCGGGCGCGGTGAACACGTTCATGATCAGCGACAGCGACACGGCCGACACGATCGCGCCGCCGAAGCCCTGCACCGCGCGCGCGGCGATCAGCATCAGCTGGGTCTGCGCGAGCCCGCAGGCGAGCGACGCGAGCGTAAACAGCGACAGGCCGAGCAGGAACATGCGGCGCTGGCCGTACAGGTCGCCGAGGCGGCCGCCGAGCAGCAGGCAGCCGCCGAAGGTCAGCATGTACGCGTTGACGACCCAGACGAGCGCGGTTTCGGAGAAATGGAGATCGGCGCTGATCGACGGGAGCGCGACGTTGACGATGGTCGAGTCGAGCACGATCATCAGCACGCCCAGGCAGAGCACGAACAGCGCGTACCAGCGCCGTTCGCCATGCAGGCCATGTGTCATGGGGGAAATTGCCTCGCGGATTATTATTGGGATAGTGAATGGTAGGCAAACGGCAGGGAGGCTTGCTGCCGTTTTTTGTCAGTAGCCGCGCGGGGCGACCGCGCGGCCGCGCTGCGATCGCAGTGCGTTCGGTGCGTTGGTGCGCTCAGCGCTTGAGCGTGTCGACCGCCTGGCGGCCGACGGCCGGATCGTCGGTGAAGAAGCCGTCGATGCCCGCGTTGAGATAGGCCTGGATTTCCTGCACCGAGCCGGCCGGGTTGCGCGTGTCGGGCGTGCCCGCGCTCTTGAGCGACTTCGGCAGGAAATTGTTCTCCGGCCGGAACGTGTACGGATGCACGAGCAGCCCGGCCCGATGAGCGTCGCGCACGTAGTTCGTCGGTTTTTGCAGCGCGCCGTCCGCGCCGACCGCGATGATCGAGGTCTTGTACGGGCCGACCGCATTCGCATAGGTCGAGATCTCGCGCATGCCGCTCTCGGTCGACAGGTCGCCGTAGGTGCGCTTGTCGCCCGCGACGACGAAGTCGTAGGGCCGCTGCTGCGCCTCGTCCATCAACTGCACGAGCTTCCAGTTCGGCTGGCTCCCGCCCACGCGCGCGCGGATCGCCTTCAGGTTCGCGACCTCGAACGACTGGATGTAGACGGTCGCCTGGCGGGCCGTGTAGGGGTCCTTGCGCAGCGCGTCGATGAGGCGGCCCTCGAGCGGCAGGCCGATCGACTGGAAGTAGGTCGGGTGCTTGGTTTCCGGATACAGGTGGATCGTGCGGCCGACCCGGCCCGACATGTCCTTCGCGAGCGCGACGATCTCGTCGAAGGTCGGAATCTCGAACTGGTCGTTGTAGGCGGTGTTGGCGGGACGGAATTGCGGAATCCGCTCGCGCGCGCGCAGCGTCTTCAGCTCGGCCAGCGTGAAGTCCTCGGTGAACCAGCCGGTCAGCTGCGCGCCGTCGATGGTCTTGGTCTTCTTGCGGTTCGCGAACTGCGGCAGCGTCGCGACGTTGGTGGTGCCCGAGATCTCGTTCTCGTGGCGCGCGACCAGCACGCCGTCGGACGTCGACACGAGGTCGGGCTCGATCACGTCGGCGCCGTCCTCGATCGCCTTGCGGTACGACGCGAGCGTGTGCTCGGGGCGCAGCGCGCTCGCGCCGCGATGGCCGACCACCTGCGCCTTCGCGACGAGCGGGCGGGGGACGTCGGGCGGGTCCTCGCCGCCGCAGGCGGTGACGGACACCAGCGCGGCGGCGCAGGCGAGGACGAGGGGGAGCACGGCAAACGGACGCTTGGACATGACGATCCTGGGTACATGAGTCGATGAGGGCGATGCGTGCGCGCAGGGGCGCCACGCGGGCGGGATGGGATCCTCGCAGGCCGTCATTACATCTGTATTACGTTTCGCTGTCTATTGATGCACGGCTCGAACGGTGCGTCAGGCCGCGTCCAGCCGCTTCGTGAAGAAGGTCGTCGCGCAGGGCGCGCCGTCGGGCAGCAGCGCATAGTCGGGCACCACGCCGACGCGCTGCCAGCCGGCGCGCGCATAGACGCGCTCGGCGTCGCCGCCCGTCACGGTGTCGAGCACCAGCACCGTGCGGCCGGCCGCGCGGGCGGCCGCCTCGAGCGCGTCGAGCAGGCGCGGCGCGACGCCGTGGCGGCGCGCGTCGCGGTGCACCAGCAGCTTCGCGACGTCGGCGCGATGCGGCTGGTTCTCCGGCAGGTCGACGATGAGCTGCACGGTGCCGACGAGGCGCGCGGCGGCGTCTTCCGCGACGAACAGCAGCCGCTCGCCGCGCGCGACGCCCGCCGCGACGCCGCGCCAGAACGCCTGCGCCCGGTCGCGCGCGAGCGGCCACATGAAGCTCACCGACGCGCCGCCGGCGACGCAGTCGATCAGCACGTCGGCGAGCGCATCGACGCTCGCGGCGGCGGCGTCGCCGTCGAGCCGCCGCACCGTGACGGCGGCGCTCACGATGCGCTCCGCGCGGCGGCGGGCCCGGACCGCGGGCTCAGCGCGACGAGATAGCGCGCGGCCTTGCGGGTCGGGTTGTGGAACAGGGTCGGGCGGTCGAGCTGCATCGCGAGGCAGTCGCCCGGCGCGAGCCGCCAACGCACGTCGCCGCTCGTGATCTCCATCTCGCCTTCGAGCATCCAGATCTGCTGGTGGATCTCGGCCTCGCGCACGCCGGTGTCGTAGGCGACCCGCTCGCCCGCCGGAAAGCGCACCTCGACGAGCTGCAGCGGCGAGGCGACCGCCGGCGACAGGTGGCGGCGCACGTAGCCGGAGGCCGGGTCGCGCCACAGCACCTGGTCGGCCGCGCGCGCGAGCGGCGAGGCGGGCGCGGTATCGGCGCCCGCCTCGAACAGCGACGCGAGCGGCGCGCCGAGCGCGGTCGCGAGCCGTTCGAGCACGACCGCGGTCGGGCTGCTCTGCGCGCGTTCGATCAGGGAGATGGTCGAGCGGCTCACCTTGCTGCGTTCGGCGAGCGCATCGAGCGAATAGCCGGCGCGGTCGCGCAGTTCGCGCACCCGCCGGGCGATCAGGTGATTGATGTCCATGTCTCCAGTTTAATGGAAAAAAATTCCAGAACAATGGAATTCGGAGTCGTCGGACCCCATGTCGACTCCCTGACTTTTCTGCTGCGATTGCTATCCTTCATGCCACGGAGGAATGATTCCATGGACCGCCTGACCGCAATGGAAACGTTCATCAGCGTGATCGACACCGGCTCGTTCTCGGGCGCCGCGCGGCGCCTGAAGGTCGGTCAGCCGGCCGTGTCGAAGTCGGTCGCGCAGCTTGAGTCGCGGCTCGGCGTGAGGCTGCTCGCGCGTTCGACGCGGGGCCTGACGCCGACCGAGGCGGGGCAGCAGTTCTATGCGCGCGCGAAACGCGCGCTCGACGCGGCCGAGGAGGCCGAATGCGCGGCGCGCGGCGCGGACAGCGGGCTGGCCGGCGTGCTGCGCGTGAGCGCCGCCGTGACCTTCGCGCGGCTGCATATCGTGCCGCGCATGCAGGCGTTTCTCGACGAGCATCCGGACCTCGCGGTCGAACTCGTGCTCGACGACCGGCCGGTCGATCCGGACGCCGACGGCATCGACGTGGCGCTGCGCACCGGCGCCGGGCCCGTCGACCTCGGCGCGCAGGCGCGCAAGCTCGGTGCGAGCCCGCGCCGCGTGTTCGGCACGCCCGCCTATTTCGCGCGCGCCGGCCTGCCGTGCGAGCCGGAGGATCTGCTCGGGCACCAGGTGATCGTGCATGACCCGCGCGGCCCGACTGCGTGGAAATTCCGGCGCGAGCACACCGAGGTGACGGTCGAGACCTCGGCGCGGCTGCGCGTGCAGGTGGCCGAGGGCGTGCGCGCGGCGGTGCTGGCCGATCTCGGGCTCGCGATCGCGTCGGAATGGCTGTTCGCGGACGAGTTGCGCCGCCGCTGCGTGACGGTGGCGCTGGCCGACTGGACCCTGCCGCCCGTCGAATTGTGGGCGGTGTTTCCAGGCGGCCGCGGCGCGAACGTCAAGGCGCGCGCGTTCGTCGCGTTCGTGGAGGCGGCGCTGGGCGTCGCGGCGGCGGGGCGCGAGATCGCCTGAGCGGACGCCGGGCGCACGCGCCATGCGTCCGAGCCGCGCGGATCCCGAGGCGTCAGCGCGCGAAGCGCAGCGGCAGACCCTGACAATCGTCGTACAACTGACCATCGAGCCACGCGATCTGGCCCGACACGAGCGTCGCGCGCACCGCGTGGCGAAACGCGTGATCGACGAACGGCGTCCAGCCGCAGCGCGCGAGCACCGGCGCATCGCGCACCGCGCGCGGTTGCGCGAGCCGCTCGATCAGCGCGAGATCCGCCCAATAGCCTTCACGCAGATAGCCGCGCTGTTCGATCGAGAAGCGCGCGGCGACTGCGTGGCTGGTCTTGTCGACCAGCGTCGCGAGCGGCACGCAGCCGTCGGCGACGAGTTCGAACAGCGCCGGCAGCGCATGCTCGACGAGCGGCAGGCCCGACGGCGCGTCGAGGTAGGGGCGGGCCTTCTCGGCGCGCGTGTGCGGCGCGTGATCGGTGCCGATCACGTCGATCCTGCCGCTGACGAGCGCCGCGCGCAGCGCGTCGCGGTCGGCGCGGCGCTTGATGGCCGGATTGCACTTGATCAGGTGGCCGAGACGCGCATAGTCGCCGTCGTCGAACAGCAGGTGGTGCACGCACGCCTCCGCCGTGATCTGCTTGCCCGCGATGGGGCCCGGCGCGAACAACGCGAGCTCGCGCGCGGTCGTGATGTGCAGCACGTGGAGCCGGGTGCCGAAGCGCCGGGCGAGCGACACCGCGAGGCTCGACGATTCGAAGCAGGCGGCCTCGTCGCGGATCAGCGGATGCTGGTCGGGCGGGATCTCGGCGCCGTGGCGCGCCGTCCATTGCGCCTCGCGCGCGCGGATGCGCGGCGTCGCCTCGCAATGCGCGAGGAGCGGCAGCCGGCACACCGCGAACAGGCGTTCGAGCACGGCCGGATCGTCGACCAGCAGGTTGCCCGTGCTGGCGCCCATGAAGACCTTCACGCCGGCCGCGCGGCGCGGATCGAGCGCCGCGATCGTGTCGAGGTTGTCGAGGCTCACGCCGAAATGGAAGCCGTAGTTCGCCACCGAGTGGCGCGCCGCGCGCTGTTCCTTGTCGGCGAGCGCGTCGAGCGACAGCGTCGGCGGCGCGGTGTTCGGCATGTCCATGTAGCTCGTGATGCCGCCCGCGACGGCCGCGCGCGATTCGGTCGCGATGGTGCCCTTGCGCGGCGCGCCGGGTTCGCGGAAATGCACCTGGTCGTCGATCATGCCCGGCACGAGCCACGCGCCGCGCGCGTCGAGCGCGGGCTCGCCGGGGCGGCCCGCGAGGCTGCCGGCGATCTGGTCGATGCGGCCGTGCCGCACGCGCAGGTCCGCGTCGAATTCGCGCCCCTCGTTGACGAGCCGCGCATTCCGGATCAATAGGCTCGTCATCTCAGAACTCGTTGTGCAGCGCCTTGTAGCCGCGCACCAGATCGATGTTGGTGCGGGCGACGTCCTCCGAGAACTCGGTGGCCGACACGCTGACTTTTGGCAGGCGCGCGAGATCGGTGCGCGGGCCGATGCGCTCGGTCGACGCGACGTAGAAGCCGGCCGGCAGCGTGCAGCCGTCGACGACCGCGTTGTGCCGCACGACGCAGCCGTCGCCGACGACGCAATTGAACAGCACGCTGTTGAAGCCGATGAACACGCGGTCGCCCACGGTGCAGGGGCCGTGGATGATCGAGCGGTGCGCGATCGAGGTGTGCTCGCCGATCGTGACGGCCGCGCCCGATTTCGAATGGATCACGACGCCGTCCTGGATGTTCGAGTTCGCGCCGATCACGATCGGCTGCATGTTGCCCGACGCATCGACCTCGTCGGCGCGGATCACCGCGTACGGGCCGACGAACACGTTGTCATGGATCATGACCTTGCCGCAGATGATGGCGGTCTGGTCGACGTAGGCGGACTGGGCGATGCGCGGCAGGTGGCCGGACGGGTTGCGGCGGATCATCGGAGGCGGCGGCAAGTGGTGGAGATGAAAAGATATAATATATCGTTTCATCGGACAAGCGATGACGAGAGGCGGGCTGGGTGGAGGGGCGGGGAACGGCGGGGTGATGCGAGGCGGGTGCGCTGGAGGGCTGGCGATGTGTCGCATCGGCGCGGTGTCACGCCAGCGAGGTTTCGCACCGGCAAGGCGTCTCACCTGCAAGGCGTCACATCGGCGAAGCGTCGATCGGCAAGGCAGTGCACCGGCAAAGCCGCCGCATCGTCGGCTCATCAGGTCGGCGAGGGTTCGCCAAGGGGGGTGAAGCCGGCCGCGCGACGACCGGATACGCGGATCAGGTCGTCCCGGCCTTCGGTTCATCCGCCCCGCGCGGGCCGCGGGGCGTCGCAAGCGTGCGTCGGCGCGCGATCAGTGCGCCGGCGGCGCGTCCGCGGCGGCGGTCGGCGTCGCGGCATCGTTGGCCGGGGCCGGCCACTGCATCTCGCCCTTGATGACCTTCGCGCTCAGTTCGAGCGACGACTCGTCGGCGAGGCCCGGATAGCGCTTCTTCATCGCCGCGATCAGCGCGGCCGAGTCCGGCGCGCGCGCCGCCTCGACCTCGAAGGCCTTCAGGTAGTCGCGGGTGAAGCGCACCGACGCGAGCGTGTCGGGCGCGCTGCCGTTCGGATTCGGCAGGTAGTGGCCGGGCACCACGCGATGCGGCCGCAGCGCCGCGATGTGATCGAGCGTCTTGAGCCAGTTCGCGCGCGAGGCGGGCGTCTGCGTATCGGCGATCCAGACGTGGATGTTCGCGGCCACCGGGATGCCGCCCACCACCGCGTGCGCCGACGGAATCGACACCACCGTGCGGTCCGGCGCGGGGCCGTCGAGTCCGACGATGCGCAGCGTCTGGCCGTCGAGCGTGAGCGTGTCGCCGTCGAGCGCGTCGGGCACGACGAGCGCGCGCGGCGCGTTGTCCTTCAGGATCGGCCCCCAGTACGCGAGCTTGCTGTCCTTGTTCGCGCGGATCGCGGCGACCGTCTGCGGCGTCGCGAGGATCCGGACGTTCGGGAACGCGGCGCGGATCGTGTCGAGGCCGAAGTAGTAGTCGGGATCGCTGTGGCTGATGTAGACGAGCTTCAGCGGCTTGCCGGTGGCCTTGATCTGGCTCACCAGCGCCTCGGCGTCGTTGCGCTGGAACTGCGCGTCGATGAGGATCGCGCCGGTCCTGCCGGTCACGATCTCGGAGGACACCGGGAACAGGCTCTTTTCGCCGGGGTTGTAGACCGAGATGTGCAGCGGCGCGGCGGCGTCGGCCGCGCGGGCAGGCGCGGCGACGCCCGCGAGCAGGGCGGTGGCGGCGACCAGGGTCGCGAGGGAGCGCAGGATCATGGGCAGTTCCATAGGTGAGGGTGAAGGCTGGCGGTGGCGCGGACGCTTGGCGTTGCCAAGCGATGCGCCGGAACGCGTGGACGAGGCAGCCCGAAGGCGGGCGTCGCCGCGACTGCTGGTATCTTCGGGATACGTGGTAACGGTTGGAAACTATAGTCGGGATGAGGAAGATGGGGAAGAACGCACTGCCAAGTGAGTTGGTTACCGCCGGGAAACCGTCGCTGCTCGACGCGCCGCAGCCGGGCAACGTCTATGCCGCGGAATGTCCGACGCGGCTCGTGCTCGATCGCATCGCGGACAAATGGACCGTGTTGATCCTCGCGCTGCTCGTGCATCGTCCGCTGCGCTTCAATGCGCTGCTCAGGCAGGTCGAGGGGCTGTCGCAGAAGGTGTTGTCGCAGACGCTCAAGCGTCTCGAACGCGACGGGCTCCTGAGCCGCACCGTGCATGCGACGGTGCCGGTGTCGGTCGAATATGCGCTGACGCCGCTGGGCGCGACGCTCGCACGCGCGCTCGGCCCGTTGATCGCGTGGGCCGAGACGCATATCGACGCGGTGCTGGCCGCGCGCGAAGCCTACGATGAGCGTGCCATAGGCTGCACGACCGGTTGAGCGGCCGCTGCCGCGTGCGGACGCGGCGTTCCGTCAACGCTGTGGCGCGGCGCCCGGCACCGGTGCGTTCGCCTCGAATTTCGCGCGGTGGGTCGAGAAGAAAGTGCGGACGTTGCGCACGTTCGCGGCATGCGTGAACAGGCGTCGCGCGAGCGCGTCATAGGCGTCCATGTCGGGCAGTTCGGCGATCACGACGAAGTCGGGCCCCGGCGACACGCGATAGCACTGCGTGACGGCCGCCTCCGCGCAGATGTAGGTTTCGAACGCCGCGTGATCCTCGGCAGTCTGGCGATCGAGCGTGATCTCGATCAGCGCGGTCAGGGTGGGGCCGAACGCCGCCGCGTCGAGCAGCGCGATCTCGCGCACGATCACGCCCAGCTCGCGCAGGCGCCGTACGCGTCGCAGACAGGTGGGCGGCGACGCATGCGCGCGCTCGGCCAGTTCGAGGTTGGTCAGCGAAGCGTCGGCCTGCAGCAGACGGAGCAGGCGCAGGTCGAGGTCGTCGAGGGATACGGCGGGCACGGGCAGTCTCCATCCGGGAGCGGGACGCGGTGAAATAAAATTTCAGATTCATCGATACATGTCTCATTATTTCACCGAAGCAACAATTTCGAAATTAAATTCCATTTCAGCCATCTTAGTATCGCCGCCATGGGCTCGAAAGAGCGTTCCGGGGAGAAGACGGCATGTGTGGAATTGTTGGGGCGGTGGCGCAGCGGGACATCCTGCCGGTGCTGGTCGATGGCTTGAGGCGGCTCGAGTATCGCGGCTACGACTCGTGCGGGGTCGCGCTGCACCAGGCGGGGCGGCTCGTGCGCGCGCGCAGCGTCGACCGGGTCGCGCAATTGCGGCAGGCGATCGCGGACGGCGAGCTCGCGGGCTACACGGGCATCGCGCACACGCGCTGGGCCACGCACGGCCGGCCCGCGACGGAGAACGCGCATCCGCACGTCTCGCCCGACGACGCGCGGCCGCGCATCGCGCTGTCGCACAACGGCATCATCGAGAACCATGAAGCGCTGCGCGCGGAGCTGGAGGCGCAGGGCTATGTGTTCGCGAGCCAGACCGACAGCGAGGTGATCGCGCATCTGGTCGACAGCCTGTACAACGGCGACCTGTTCGACGCGGTGCGCGACGCGGTCGCCCGGCTGCGCGGCAGCTATGCGATCGCGGTGCTGTGCCGCGACGAGCCGCACCGTCTGGTCGGCGCGCGCGACGGCATGCCGCTCGTGGTCGGCGTGGGCGACGGCGAGCACTTCCTGGCGTCGGACGCGATCGCGCTCGCGAACGTCACCGATCGCATCGCCTACCTCGAGAACGGCGACGTGGTGGACGTGCAGCTGCACCGGCACTGGATCGTCGATGCGGCGGGGCGGCGGGTCGAACGCGAACTGCACACGGTGGCCGCGCACAGCGCCGCCGCCGATCTCGGCCTGTACCGCTGCTACATGCAGAAGGAGATTTTCGAGCAGCCGCGGGCCGTCGCCGACACTTTGCAGGAACTGACCTCGGTGATGCCCGAGTGGTTCGGCGACGGCGCGTGGCGCGTGTTCGACGGCATCGATTCGGTGCTGCTGCTCGCGTGCGGCGGCAGCTATCACGCGGCACTGACCGCGCGCTACTGGATCGAGAGCCTCGCGCGCCTGCCGGTGAATGTCGAGATCGCGAGCGAGTACCGCTATCGCGACGGCGTGCCGAATCCGCGCACGCTGGTGGTCGCGGTGTCGCAGAGCGGCGAGACCGCCGACGTGCTCGGCGCGCTGCAGAAGGCGCGCGAACTGGGCATGCCGCATACGCTCGCGATCTGCAACGTGGCGACGAGCGCGCTCGTGCGCGACTGCGCGCTGAACTTCATCACGCGTGCGGGCGTCGAGATCGGCGTCGCGTCGACCAAGGCGTTCACGACGCAGCTGGTGGCGCTGTTCCTGTTGGCGTTGGCGCTCGCGCAGGCCAAGGGGCGATTGAGCGACGAGGACGAGCACGCGCACCTGCGCGCGCTGCGTCATCTGCCCGATGCGATGAGCCGCGTGCTCGCGCTGGAGCCGCGCATCATGGCGTGGGCCGAGCAGCTGACGCGCCGCGAGAACATCCTGTTCGTCGGTCGCGGCATGCATTACCCGATCGCGCTCGAAGGCGCGCTGAAGATGAAGGAGATCTCGTATATCCACGCGGAGGCGTATGCGGCGGGCGAGCTCAAGCACGGGCCGCTCGCGCTCGTCAGCGACCAGATGCCGGTGGTGGCGGTCGCGCCGAACGACCGGCTGTTCGAGAAGCTGCGCTCGAACATGCACGAGGTCAGCGCGCGCAACGGCCGGCTGTTCGTGTTCGCGGACAGCGATTGCGGAATCGCCGCCGGCGAGGGCATCGAGGTGATCCGGATGGATGAGTACTACGGGCCGCTGTCGCCGATTCTGCATGCGCTGCCGATGCAACTGCTTGCGTTTCACGCAGCGTTGGCGCGCGGCACGGATATCGATAAGCCGAGGAATCTGGCGAAGTCGGTGACGGTGGAGTAGGGAGATGTCGAGGCCGGGTCGGGATGCGCGAAGTGTGTCCCGACAGGCAGGCTCGCGGCAATCGTCTCGGATAAATGTGAGGCCGGTTCATTTCACACGCAGCGCTATCGATCAAATATTAGAACGAGTATGGAAAATCGATAAAACTGCTTCAGGTCCGCGGATTTTCCTCCGCGCTCGGCTAGAATCCCGCGGTCATGCGCTTTCACGGCGATCGCGTTTCCTCATGCCACCTTGCCCTTGCGATGATCGAGGGTGTCGGCAAGAGCCGGCTGGTTGGCGATAAGGCGTGGAAAATATATCGGAATTTTAGGATTCCGGATGAATAAATTCGAGATATGACGCCGAGCGGCGGCCGTTGAATGACGGTCGCCTTGTCCATCCATCGTTCCGGGGCGGAAATGGAGCGCACCTCACACATGCGTTCCGTTTACCGATGAGACCATGCCGACACCGTCGTTCACACCCGCGTCTTCCTCGAATCCGTTGGAAGGGCTGTCCTCGATGTTCGCGAATTTCGACCAGTTGTGGTCGATCTTCAGTCAATCGCAGCGGCAGTTGCAGGTGCAGCTGGCCCCGAGCGCGGGCCTGCCGGGCAACGTGATCCTCCCGCATGAGCTGGTCGGCAGCGAAGGGATTTGCGAGCCGCTGCATTACACGCTGCGCTGGCTGTCGACCGATGTGCGTTTGCCGCTCAAGGCCTTCAACGGCGTTCCCATTGCGTTCCGGGTCGGCGACTTCACGGGGGCGCGTCGAACCGTCAGCGCCATCGTCACGAGCGCGCATCAGCTGGCGTCGGACGGCGGGTTCGTCCTGAACGAGTTCGTCTGCCGGGATGCCTTGACGATACTCGAACACCGGACGACGTGGCGCGTCTATCGCGCCGTGTCGATCATCGACATCACGCGCGACATCTTGTCCGCGCATCGTGACGGCAACGGCGTGCTCGGCAACGCGTTCGAATTCGACATGACGGGATTGACTTCGACCTATCCCGTCCGCGCCTTCACCATGCAGGCGGGCGAAAGCGATGCGGCCTTCCTGATGCGCCACTGGCGATTCGAGGGAATCTGCTGGTACTTCACCCACGATATCAAGGACGGATGGCCGGTTCATACGCTGCATCTGGTCGATAACGTTCATGCGTGGCGCGACAACCCGGCCGGGACGGTTCGCTTTCACCGCGCCGATGCGACCGAGCGGGACGATACGATCACGTCGTTTCAGGCCCATCGTCATCTCATGCCGGGCGCGGTGTTTTCCGCTTCACCTGACTATCGGGTGGCGGGTGTCCGGGAAGTCGGCGAAACCGGCATCCGGGATCAGGGCAAATACGGCAACGCGTTCGCCGTCACGCTGACGGACTATCGCTATGACTCGCCGCACGTCGCGGACGACCTCCGGCACTACGAACAGATCAACCGGCGGCGTCAGCAGGCGCACGAGCAGCGGACCAAGCATTTCACCGGGGAGGGCGTCGTGCGCGCGTTCAGCGGCGGCGCGGGCACGGTTTTCTCGCTGTCCGGCCATGCGGAAATGGATCAGCATCCGGCCGAGCAGCGGCGCCTCGTACTCACCCGCGTCGAAACGCGCGTGCGCAATCATCTGTTGACCGCTTCGCCGGGCAAGGGGCCATTGGCGCTCGATGCCGACAGCGCCGACTATCTGAACCGCTTCGAGTGCGTTCGCGCGGATATCCCGATCGTCCCGGCTTTCGATCCGTCCGCCGTGCCGTCCGTCGGCCCGATGAGCGCGCGCGTCGTCGGCGGACAGGGGCTGGAGATCGACGTGGACGCGGACGGCCGCATCGCGGTCCGGTTTCCCTTCGCGCGAAGCGACGAGCATCCGCGCGCGGGCGCGAGCGGAACGCCGCGCGATTCCGCGCGCATCCGCTACGCGCTGCCGTGGGCGGACAACCGGGCAGGTACGGCGCTGTGGCCGCGGGTCGGAAGCGAGGTGCTGGTCGTATTTCAGCAGAACGATCCCGACAAACCCATCGCGATTGCGACGATGCACGATGCGCATCATGCGCCCGCGCAATTTTCCGGCGCGGGCAGCTTGCCCGCCAACGCCGCGTTGTACGGCATTCGTTCGAAGGAGGTGGGAGGGACGGGCTATGGCGAGTTGCTGTTCGACGATACGTCGCGCGAGATCAAGACGAAGCTCTCGTCCGAGCACGGCAAGACGCAATTGAATCAAGGGTGGATCGGCCATCCACGCGAGGACGGCCTGTCCGAACCGCGCGGCGAGGGGTTCGAGCTGCGATCCGATTTGCCGGGGGCCATTCGCGCATCGCAATTGCTGATTTCCACCGATGCCCGGCCGAATGCGAAGGGCGCGGTGCTGGATCGACAGGAACTGATCGGGCAGCTCGAAGCGGCGCTCGCGATCGCGAAGCAGCTTGCCGACCTGTCGTCCGTGCATGAAGCGGACGGCACGGATACCGCGCCGCAGGAAAAGCTCGTCGAGCGGATCAAGCAATGGGACGGCGGCAGCCAGGACGGCGCGGCCATCGCGCTGTCCGCGCCGGACGGCATCGCGCTGTCGAGCCCGCAGGGCGTCATGGCGTCGGCTGGAACCCACGTCGACGTGGTCGCGGTTCAGGACGTCAACGTCAGTACGGGCCGCCGGATACTCATGCGCGCGGCGCAAGGGCTGTCGGCATTCGCGAAGGCGGGCATGAAGCTCATCGCGGGCACCGGGGATGTCGTCGTGCAGGCACAGCAGGGCCGCGCGGAAATCGGCGCATCCGAACGCATGCATCTCTATTCGCTGAAGGAGCTGGTGATCGAGGCGCCGAGCATCGTGTTCCGCTCGAACGGCGTCACGCAGTCGTTTGCCGACGGTGAGGTGCTGACTTCATCGAGCGGCGCGCACACGATCCAATCGTCGGGATTCAGCCATGTGCGTGGAGGGGGCGGCACTCCCGATCTGCCGCATATGCCGGCGTCGACGATGCGAACGGACGAGCAATTCGCCGTGGCCTCGCGCAATGGGAACGCTTATCCGCCATTCCGGCATGAGGTGATCGACGAGACCCGGGACACGCGCGATGCGGGCGCGCTGGCAACGGACGGAACCAATCGGAACGTCGTGCAGGACGCGCAGATTCGCCCGCTTACCTTCATTCCGAAACCCTGATGGCCGATTCCCTATGACGACTTCCTCCGCTGATACCTGTGCAACCCGGCCGGTGCATGAAAAGGCTCGCCGCCGGGTTCCGCTGCAGTTCGACGAGAACGGGCATCCGTATTTCGGGAGCGTGGCGAGTCCCGAGAGCTTCAGGATGCGGGCATTGTGCGTGATGCCGCCGCGACATGTGATTCCGGTCATCTTCGTGCCGGGCATCATGGGGAGCAATCTGAAAGCCAACGAGATGGCCAAGAGGCCTGGGATACCAGCGTGGAGACCGCCCAATGGAATCATCGATGGCTTGATCGAAGTGGGACGCAGGATCAGGCAAAGTCCGAAGGACCGGCAGATCCAGATGACGCCGGAAGAGGTCGAGGTGGACCGTAGCGGCGACATTCATGTGCCTCGGAACCTCTACACGCTGACGAAAAGCGAAGCGGAACGTCGCGGATGGGGGGAGATTCATCTCGGCAGTTACGGCACGGTCCTGGCCGAACTGGAAATAGCGCTGAACGAGCAATATGCCGATGCAGGAACGAAGGATTGCAAGCCGTTACCCGTTTGGGAGATTGCGTGGACGCTGAAACGCAGGAGCGGCTCTGCGTCGGACGAGATGGTCGATGTGGTGGACCAGGATTGGCGGCCGGTGAACACCGATGTGCCGCCCTTGAGCGAGCAGGAGTTCAATCGGCTGGACGACTATTTTTATCCGGTATGGGCATGCGGCTATAACTGGCTCGAAAGCAGCGAGCTGTCGTCCGACCGGCTGATCGCCCGTATTCAAGAGGCGATCGATTGGTATAAGAAGGATAGCTATTGGATTTCGATCGACAAGGTCATCGTCGTCACTCATTCGATGGGTGGGATGGTCGCAAGGCGCGCGGTGCAGAAGGCGCCCGACAGAATTCTGGGCGTCGTACACGGGGTGCAGCCCGTCGGCGGCGCTCCCGTGGTCTATCGACGTCTGCGCTCGGGGACGGAAGTGAATGGCTGGTCTGATATAGGTGGGGCTGCGGCAGCTGTTGTGATGGGGTGGAGCGCCGCCGATGTCACATGCGTAATGGCGAATTCCCCGGGCCCGCTGGAACTGCTGCCGACGAAGCATCATCCCCCCGGCTGGCTTCGCTTCGAGCAGCGGAGGAACGGGAAAACACGGGAGCTGATGCCGCCGATGCCGATCTCCGATCCGTATGCGGAGATCTATGCGAAGCGAGTGCAGGATGTGTGGTGGGGAATGATCGATGAGACGTTGATTGACCCTGCGAATCTTGCCCAAAAAAACAATACAAATCCTTCCGCGATGTACGGAGCCGCCCTTAAAAAGGCGCGGCTCTTTCATGATCGAATCAAGCTTGATTGTCATCCCGTCACATTCGCGCACTATGGCAGCGATCCGGGACAGGTGTCGTTTGGTCGTGTGGTGTGGACGACTTCGGATGAAGTGGGGGCTGAAGCGGAATCAGGATTGAGCGATGCGCAGACGCAGTCGTTCACGCGGCTCGGTCGTGCAGTGCTCGCCTTTGGTGAGCAGAAAGTAAGCATGAAATTGGAAAATAACGAAAGCCTGGCTACGCATGGCGCAGTCCACGCGGGGGACGGGACTGTCGCTCTCGAATCCGGGGCATTGATTGCAGATGCCACACCGACACCCAAAGTATTCGGCATGATCGGATTCGATCACTCGGGTAGTTACAGAAATAAAAATGTACTCAGCAATGTAATTTATTGCATCGCTAAGATCGTGCAATTGGCTCCGGTTGTGGGTAAGCCTTCATCAAGCGAGGATTGATGTGTTCATTCGATCGATTGTTCAGATGCTTTGCACCTGCTTTTTATTGTCGGTATGTCATGCGGGAGAGCCAGTGATGAGTGAAACAAAAACCTATTGTTTCGGACGCTATTTGGCGGATATCCCGGTTGGCGCTCAGGTGAACGGCTACGCTTCGAGGTATAAGTATGGATATATAAAATCGTCTTCGTTGTCTAGAGTGGAATTCGATGAATACGTCGGGAAGCGTGAGGCGGTGATCAGATCGGGAAAGCAAAAGGATGGATATTCGCTGAAGGGAGGTGGGCGGATAAGTGAGTCAATCTGGATTTTCGAACTGGAAAATCAATTGCTGACTGGCCTGTCGGTCGGGTTTGAGGCCCATCGATGGGATGGCGGACGTGCGTTCGAAATGACTCAAGTGGGCACGATGTCGGATAAATATGACGAAGTCTTGTCCACAATGAAAACGAGCGTGCTGCCGAATCTCCACGCGCGTGATGCCGACGATATACCTTCGCAGCCGGGGTTTTGTCTCAAGGATGGATTCATCGACGACGACGGCACGACCGAGCAATACGAAGACTCGGGGATGAGCTTCAAGTTTCCACAATGGCCGGGCATCCTCATCACGGTGAGCGCGAGCACCACGACCAAAGCCGGCGAAAAGACCCTGCTCCAGCGTGTCGGCAGCGCCTGGTTGCCCACCAACTTCATCCTGGTCAAGACGCTGCGCCGTGGCAAGCGTACGGTGAACGGCCGCGATGGCGAAGAGATCCTGTGGTCGTTCCCGACCAATCATGGATTCCGTTCGCATCAGTTCCAATGGGAGGCGCAAGGCACGCTGAGCCAACCGCTCAATGCCGATTTGACCGTGGAATTCGAGAGCGGACTGCAAGCGAAAGGTGGAGAGTGGCAGCGCCCGAACCTGAGCGACGAAGAAGCCATCGCGATATTCGACGCGGTGGTGAAATCGATCCGTCTGCGCCCGACCAGCGATGCGAAGGCATCGCGCGCCGCACCGCCTCCGACCATGCCGTTGGGCACGCTCGTGCAAACAGGTTCGGCGTGTCCTCAAACCGGTTGGTGGACGTGTCCCGAAGCAAACGGCAACGAACTCGCCGGAGGCGGGCGGCGGTATTTTGTCGCAGGATCGCCGATGCCGGTCGCGACGATCCTGCGCGGCCGGACCCTGGCCGACCGGTTGTTCGGAAAGCCGGCCCGATACGACGTGCCGACGACGTGGCGACTCGTGGGATCCGATCCGGCGAACGACGCGGACACGACGCCTGCGTCGATGATACGAACGGATGAGTAATTCGCCGTGGCCTCGCGCAATGGGAACGCCTATCCGCCATTCCGGCATGAGGTGATCGACGAGACCCGGGACACGCGCGATGCGGGCGCGCTGGCAACGGACGGAACCAATCGGAACGTCGTGCAGGACGCGCAGATTCGCCCGCTTACCTTCATTCCGAAACCTTGATGGCCGATTCCCTATGACGACTTCCTCCGCTGATACCTGTGCAACCCGGCCGGTGCATGAAAAGGCCCGCCGCCGGGTCCCGCTGCAGTTCGACGAGAACGGGCATCCGTATTTCGGGAGCGTGGCGAGTCCCGAGAGCTTCAGGATGCGGGCGTTGTGCGTGATGCCGCCGCGTCATGTGATTCCGGTCATCTTCGTGCCGGGCATCATGGGGAGCAATCTGAAAGCCAACGAGAGAGGCCTGGGATACCAGCGTGGAGACCGCCCAATGGAATCATCGATGGCTTGATCGAAGTGGGACGCAGGATCAGGCAAAGTCCGAAGGATCGGCAGATCCAGATGACTTCGTCAAAGGTCGAGGTGGATGATGATGGCGACGTTCACGTGCCTCGGAGTCTGTACACGCTGACGAAAAGCGAAGCGAAACGTCGCGGATGGGGAGAGATCCACCTCGGCAGTTACGGCACGGTCCTGGCCGAACTGGAAATGGCGCTGAACGAACAATACGCCGATGCTGGAACGAAGGACTGCAAGCCATTACCCGTCTGGGAGATTGCACGGACGCCGAAGCGCAAAAGCGGTTCCACGTCGGAGGAGATGGTCGATGTCGTGGAGCAGGATTGGCGCCCGGTGAATACCGACGTTCCGCCGTTGAGCGAGCAGGAGTTCAATCGGCTGGACGACTATTTCTATCCGGTATGGGCATGCGGCTATAACTGGCTCGAAAGCAGCGAGCTGTCGTCTGATCGACTGATCGCCCGTATTCAAGAGGCGATCGATTGGTATAAGAAGGATAGCTACTGGATTTCGACTGACAAGGTCATCGTCGTTACGCATTCGATGGGCGGAATGGTCGCTCGGCGCGCGGCGCAGAAGGCGCCCGACAGCATTCTGGGCGTCGTACACGGGGTGCAGCCCGTCGGTGGCGCTCCCGTGGTTTATCGGCGCCTGCGCTCGGGGACGGAAGTGAACGGTTGGTCCGATATCGGCGGGGCGGCAGCAGCCGTCGTGACGGGGTGGAGCGCAGCCGATGTGACGTGCGTGATGGCGAATTCCCCGGGCCCGCTGGAACTGCTGCCGACGAAACACCATCCTCCCGGCTGGCTCCGCTTCGAGCAGCGGAGGAACGGGGAAACACGGGAGCTGATGCCGCCGATGCCGATCTCCGATCCGTATGCGGAGATCTATGCGAAGCGAGTGCAGGATGTGTGGTGGGGGATGATCGATGAGACGTTGATCGATCCGGCGGATCTTGCCAAAGAAAACAATACAAGTGCTTTCGCGATGTACGAAGACGCCATTGCAGATGCACGGCTATTTCATGATCGAGTCCAGTTAGATTGTCATCCCGTCACATTCGCACACTATGGCAGCGATCCAGGACAGGTGTCGTTTGGTCGCGTGGTGTGGGCGACTTCGGATGAAGTGGGGGCCGAAGTGGAATCAGATTTGAACAATGCTAAGTCACAGTCGTTCACGCGGCTTGGTCGTGCAGTGCTCGCCTTTGGTGAGCAGAAAGTAAGCATGAGATTGGAAAATCACCAAAGTCCGGCTACGAGTGGTGCCGCCAATTCAGGCGATGGGACTGTCGCTCTCGAATCTGGGGCATTGATTGCCGATGCGACGCCGACACCCAAAGTATTCGGCATGATCGGATTCGATCACTCGGGGAGTTACGGAAATAAAAATGTGCTCAGTAATACAATTTATTGCATCGCGAAGATTGTGCAGTTGGCTCCGGTTGTAGGTAAATCTTCATCAAACGGGGATTGATGTGTTCATTCGATCGGTTATTCAAATTCTTTGTGTCTGCTTTTTATTGTCGGTGTGTCATGCGGGAGAGCCTGTGATGAGTGAAACAAAAACCTATTGTTTCGGGCGCTATTTGGCGGATATTCCGGTTGGCGCTCAAGTTAATGGCTACGCATCGAGATACAAGTATGAATATATAAAGTCGTCCTCGTTGTCTAAGGGCGAGTTTGATAGGTACGTCGAGCAGCGCGAAGCGGCGATCAGGTCGGGAAAGCAAAAGAATGGATACTCGCTGAGGGGAGGCGGGCGGATAAGCGAATCAATCTGGGTTTTCGAGTTGGAGCGCCAATTGCTGACTCGTCAGTCGCTGGGGTTTGAGGCCCATCGATGGGATGGGGGGCGTGCGTTCGAAATGACTCAAGCGGCCACGATGCTGGATAAATATGACGAAGTCTTGTCCACAATGAAAACAAGGGTGCTGCCGAATCTCCACGCGCGTGATGCCGACGATATCCCTTCGCAGCCGGGGTTTTGTCTCAAGGATGGATTTATCGACGACGACGGCACGACCGAGCAATACGAAGACTCAGGGATGAGCTTCAAGTTTCCACAATGGCCGGGCATCCTCATCACGGTGAGCGCGAGCACCACGACCAAAGCCGGCGAAAAGACCCTGCTCCAGCGTGTCGGCAGCGCCTGGTTGCCCACCAACTTCATCCTGGTCAAGACGCTGCGCCGTGGCAAGCGTACGGTGAACGGCCGTGATGGCGAAGAGATCCTGTGGTCATTCCCGACCAACCATGGATTCCGTTCGCATCAGTTCCAATGGGAGGCGCAAGGCACGCTGCGCCAACCGCTCAATGCCGATTTGACCGTGGAATTCGAGAGCGGACTGCAAGCGAAAGGTGGAGAGTGGCAGCGCCCGAACCTGAGCGACGAAGAAGCCATCGCGATATTCGACGCGGTGGTGAAATCGATCCGTCTGCGCCCGACCAGCGATGCGAAGGTATCGCGCGCCGCACCGCCTCCGACCATGCCGTTGGGCACGCTCGTGCAAACAGGTTCGGCGTGTCCTCAAACCGGTTGGTGGACGTGTCCCGAAGCAAACGGCAACGAACTCGCCGGAGGCGGGCGGCGGTATTTTGTCGCAGGATCGCCGATGCCGGTCGCGACGATCCTGCGCGGCCGGACCCTGGCCGACCGGTTGTTCGGAAAGCCGGCCCGATACGACGTGCCGACGACGTGGCGACTCGTGGGATTCGATCCGACGAACGACACAGACGCGACGCCTGCGCGAATGCCTGACGACGACCCCGCCTGAATCCAATCCACTTCCACGGAGTGCCCTATGAGGAACGTCATACGCGTCGGCGACCCGACCAGCCACGGCGGTGTCGTGGAAACCGGCGACGTGGGATTCGTCGTGGACGGACGCGCCGTCGCCCGCGTCGGCGACGGCTGCACGTGTCCGATCGCCGGACATCAAGCCTGTGTCATCGTCGAGGGCGATCCGAACTTCGTGATCGACGGCCGGGCCGTGGCATTCGACGGCCACCGCACGAGCTGCGGCGCAACGCTGCGCTCCACGATGGAGCGCTTCGGCACGAAGTAAGGCGCGACGAGCGCGTCGAACCCGCGCGCGCAGTCGCCGCGAATCAGCGCTGAGCGCCGCATCTCGTCCGCGCAGGGCACGCAGTCTCGATCCACGCCCGCCCGTGGCGCATCAACCGCCCCCGCGGCGCGGCTTCCGCCTCCGCCATCGTGCCATGCGTCGCCACCCGCCCAAACAGCCCCCACCGCGCCCTCCTTGCGCGCAAACAACCCGCCGCCAAAAACGTCCAAACCGCGACCGCAGTTCCACCCCTTGCCCACGAAGTCGCGCATTCAATTGACGTGCATCAATACGAGCGCACGACGCCCGTGAGATTTTCGGGGCGCAGAAAAATTTGAATAACAGGTTCCCTTAAGACCAACGAAGGCGATGGTGCCGGCGGCGTGCCCGCTCGCGCCAACGATTCGCGGGGGGTCGCTCGCGTGACAGCGGGAACGGGGTGCCTCGCCAGAGAAGATGACAGTGACCTTGAGATCCACTGCAGTACTCGCCGTGCTGTGCGGCTTGCTGAGCCAGTCGGCGTCCGCCCGGGAGCCGCAGGAGCGCGCGCCCGACACGATGGAAGCCCGCGTGCTGGCCTGCGCCGCATGCCACGGCCAGCAGGGCGAGGGGACGTCGAACGACTACTTCCCGCGCCTGTCGGGCAAGCCGGCCGGCTACCTGTACGAGCAGCTCGTCGCGTTCCGCGACGGCCGCCGCAAGTACCCGCCGATGAACTACCTGCTCGCCTACCTTCCGGACCCTTACCTGCAGCGCATCGCCGATCACTTCGCGAGCCAGCGTCCGCCGTTCCCGACGCTCGGGGCGTCCACGGTCGCGCCCGAGGTGCTGGCGCGCGGCCAGCAGCTCGTGAAGACGGGCGACCCCGCGCGCAAGCTGCCCGCGTGCGTGTCATGCCACGGCGCGGCGCTCACGGGCATGGAGCCCGGCGTACCCGGGCTGCTCGGCCTGCACGCGGAATACCTGAGCGCACAGCTCGGCGCCTGGCGTTACGGCACGCGCACCTCGCGCGCGCCCGACTGCATGCAGCAGGTCGCTTCCGGGCTCACCGACACCGACGTGACCGCGATCGCCGCCTGGCTCGCGTCGCGGCCCGCGCCGGCCAACCCGTCGCCCGCGCCCGCGGGCTCGCTCACCATGCCGCTCGTGTGCGGCGGCGAGATCCGCTAATGGAGACCTCGGTGCACACGCAACTGATCACGAAACTGCGCCGCGCGCTCGCCTTCGTCGGCATGCTGCTGACCGCCGCGGGCGCGGTGTCCGCGCAGCCGTCGAGCGATGCGTCGACCGTCCGGCGCGGCGAATACCTGGCCCGCGCGGGCGACTGCATCGCCTGCCACACGATCCCGGGCGACAAGCTCTTCGCGGGCGGCCGCGCGATGCCGACGCCGTTCGGCACGCTGTACTCCCCGAACATCACGCCCGACGACGCGACCGGCATCGGCAAATGGAGCGCCGACGAGTTCTACACGATGATGCACACCGGCCGTTCGCGCGACGGCTCGCTGCTGTATCCGGCGATGCCGTTCGGCGCCTACACGAAGGTCACGCGCGCGGATTCCGACGCGATCTTCGCGTACCTGCGCTCGGTGCCGCCCGTGAAGTTCGCGAACCGGCCGCACGACCTGCGCTTCCCGTACAACAACCGTCAGCTGCTGATCGGCTGGCGCACGCTGTACTTCAAGGAGGGCGAGTATCGGCCGGACAGCACGAAATCGGTCGAATGGAACCGCGGCGCGTATCTCGTGCAGGGGCTCGGCCACTGCTCGATGTGCCACACCGCGATCAATGCGCTCGGCGGCAGTTCGGAGGCGAATGCATTCGAAGGCGGGTTGATCCCGATGCAGGCGTGGTACGCGCCGTCGCTCACGTCGAACCGCGAGGCGGGGCTCGGCGACTGGAGCATCGTCGAGATCTCGGCGCTGCTGCAAACCGGCGCTTCGCATCGCGGCACGGTGTACGGCCCGATGGCGGAAGTCGTCTACGACAGCCTGCAGCATCTGTCCGACGACGACGTGCGCGCGATGGCCGTCTACCTGAAGTCGCTGGCGCCGCGCGGCGGCGATGCGGCGCCGGCGCGCAAGACGACGATGTCCGCCTCGGAGCAGACGCGCCTCTATAAGCTCGGCGGCAAGATCTACGACGCGCAGTGCGCGAGCTGCCACGGCAGGAACGGGCTCGGCAAGACGCCGGCGTTCCCGCCGCTCGCGGGCAACCAGTCGATCCAGATGACCTCCGCGGTCAACCCGATCCGCATGGTGCTGAACGGCGGCTACGCGCCCGGCACCGCGAAGAATCCCGAACCCTACGGCATGCCGCCTTTCGCCCAGTCGCTGTCGGACGACGAGGTGGCGGCCGTGACGACGTTCATCCGGACCGCCTGGGGCAATCGCGGCGCGCCGGTTTCCGCGAAGGAAGCCAATGCGCTGCGTTCCGCCCCGCTCTACTGAGGACATCATGAGCGACTCTTCCCAACGCCAGGGCGGCGACCCTGCCGCGCACGACGACGCGGTCGACGAGATCGTCCGCGCGGGCCCGCGCGGCGCGCTCGCGCTGGCCGGCACCGCGACCGCGATCGTGATCGCGCTGTGGTTCGTCTTCTATTTCTTCGTTTTCCTGCCTCGCGGCGTGATCCAGTAATCCGGCTCCCATGTCAAAACAACCTTTGCCAGACCGTCTCGACGGCGCGCAGCTCGCGGCGCGGATCGAACGCAGGTGGGCGATCCTGGCCGTCGGCCTGATGATCCTGCTCGTCGCCGTCACGGTGTTCACCGGCCTGCACTGGGCCATGATGCCGCCGTCGCGCGTCGAGACCATCGACCCGACGACCCTGCATGTCTCGGGCGAATTCATCGAGAGCAATCTCGGCACCGCGCGCGAGCCCGACGGCTCGGTCACGGTGCGCGTGATCGGCCAGCAGTACTCGTTCACGCCGCAATGCATCCTGGTGCCGGCGAACACCCCCGTCACGTTCCGCGCGACCAGCGCCGACGTGGTGCACGGCTTCCTGATCACCGACACCAACATCAATTCGATGCTCGAACCCGGCTACGTCGCGACCTTCAGGACGACGTTCGACAAGCCGCGGGATCACCTGATGCCTTGCCACGAATACTGCGGCACCGGGCATGAGGCGATGTGGGCGCACGTGAAGGTGATCGACCGTGCGGAATTCGACAAACTCGCGTCCGGCGCGCGGAGACTGAGCTGTGTTAAAGAATAATCGACTGGTGCTCGCCCATTTCTGGTTCGCGTTCGCGCTGTTCGGCGTCGCGTTGCTGCTCGGCGCGTGGCAGATGCTCGCGCGCAGCCCGCTGCATCCCTGGCTCGGCAATCCCGAGCTGTACTACCGCTCGGTGACCGCGCACGGCTCGGTGATGGGCTACGTGTTTCCGACGATGATCGCGATGGGCTTCGGCTACGCGATCAGCGAACTCGCGCTCAAGATGCCGCTCGTCGGCCGCCGCTGGGCGTGGACGGGTTTCTGGCTGATCGCGGTCGGCTCGGTCGTGGCGATGGCGCCCGTGTCGCTCGGCCTGTCGTCGGTGCTCTATACGTTCTACCCGCCGATGATCGGCAATCCGTTCTACTACCTCGGCGTCGTGCTGGTCGTCGTCGGCTCGTGGGTGTGGGTCGCGTTGATGTCGGCGAACCTCTACGTGTGGAAGAGGGCCCATCCGGGCGCGCCGATTCCGCTCGCGATGTTCGCGAACGTCGCGGGCGCGTATCTGTGGGGCTGGACCTCGATCGGCGCCGCGATCGAGATCCTGTTCCAGATCCTGCCCGCCGCGGTCGGGCTCACGACCACGATCGACGCGGGGCTCGCGCGCGTGTTCTTCTCGTGGACGCTGCACGCGATCGTCTACTTCTGGCTGATCCCCGCGTATATCGCGTACTACACGCTCGTGCCGCGCGCGATCGGCGGCAAGCTGTACAGCGACGGGATGGCGCGCATCTCGTTCATCCTGTTCCTCGTCGGCGCGATGCCGATCGGCATCCACCATCTGTTCGCGGATCCGCAGATCGGCTCCGGGTTCAAGTTCCTGCAGTCGGTGTTCACGGCGCTCGTCGCGGTGCCGACGATCCTCACCGTGTTCACGGTGTGCGCCTCGGTCGAGATCGCCGCGCGGCTGCGCGGCGGCAAGGGCATGTTCGGCTGGCTGCGCGCGCTGCCGTGGCGCGAGCCGATGATGCTGGCGGTGGCGTTCTCGTTCGTGATGCTCGGCTTCGGCGGCGCGGGCGGGATCATCAACATGAGCTACCAGCTCGATTCGACGATCCACAACACGCAGTGGATCACGGGCCACTTCCACCTGATCTTCGGCGGCGCGGTCGTCATCATGTACTTCGCGATCGCCTATGAACTGTGGCCGCACCTGACGGGCCGCGCGCTCGCCAGCGTGCGCCTCGTGCGAACGCAGCTGTGGCTGTGGTTCATCGGCATGATCGTCACGACGTTCCCGTGGCACTACGTCGGCATCCTCGGCATGCCGCGCCGCATGGCCTATTACGACTACAGCGATCCCGCGCTCGCGCCGCAGGCGATCTGGGTGATCCTGTCGGTCATCGGCGCGCTGATCCTCGTCGCATCGGCCGTGCTGTTCTTCGTCGTGCTGATCCGCAGCCATCGCGGCCCGAAGGTCAAGCCCGCCGAGTTCACGTTCAGCGCGGCCGTGCACGAACCGAAGACGCTGCCCGTCGCGCTCAACAGCTTCGCGCTGTGGATCGCGCTGATGATCTGTCTCACGGCCGTCAACTACGGCTATCCGATCGCGCAACTGATGTCGCTCAAGCAGCCGTCGGTGCCGGCCATCTACCTGGGGACGCCGCGATGAGCACGGAACGTCTGTTTTCGCTTCGCAACCGCTGGTTCACGGTGAGCGTCGGGCTCGTGCTGCTCGCGGTGGTCAGCTCGGTGCTGATCGGCTTCGTCTGGCTGCCGTCCGCGCAGAAGGATGCGCAGTTCCAGGGCCTCTGGAATGCGATCTGCTCCGCGGCCGGCGTGCCGGGCGCGTGGCTGCCGTCGCGGCCGGAGCCCGCCGTGATCAAGACGAGCGGGGTGGTCGTCACGCCGCAGATGATGGCGGGGGCCGACAGCCTGTCGATCGGACGCGGCGCGACACTCGCGATGCGCTGCACGATGTGCCACGGTGAACGCGGCATGAGCGACGCCAATTCGCCGAACCTCGCGGGCCAGTATGCGGCCGTCGTCTACAAGCAGCTGAAGGACTTCCAGAGCGGCGCGCGCACCAACGCGGTGATGGAGCCGATGGTCGTGAATCTGTCCGATCAGGACATGCGCGATCTCGCGGCGTACTACGCGTATCTGCCGCGCGTGGCGACGAAGCCCGCTGCAAATCCGCCGCTGATCGTCGCGAGCGGCGCGCCGATGCGCAACATCGCGCCGTGCGCGTCGTGCCACGGCGGCATGGACAACAAGGTCGGCGGGCCGTGGCTCGAAGGCGAGCCCGAGGTCTACATCGCGGCGCAGTTGCAGGCGTTCGCGTCGGGCGCGCGGCATAACGACATCAGCGAACAGATGCGCAACGTCGCGCGGCAGATGACCTTCGACGAGATCGCCGCCGCCGCGCGCTACTACGCGGGCCACCGGTAGTCCGCGCGGCGGATGGGGCAGCCCGCGCCCGCGTCGCGCATCACGCGGCGTCGGGCGCGACGTCGGCCAGCGTGAAGAAACCCGATGCGCGGCGCCCGAATGCATCGAGATAGAACGGATCGAGTTGACAGAAGGTCGTCAGGTAGGCCTGGAACCGCGGGTCGACCTGTCCGTCGGGCAGGCTCTGCTCCGCGCAGACATGCGGCGCGGTATGCCGGCCGAAGCGCAGCGCGACCCAGGCGTCCACGGCCACGTGCCGTTCGAGCACGCGCACGAGACGCGCCCGGAAATGCGGCCCGTCCAGCGCGTCGATCACGGTGCCGGTCTCGCGGTGAAAGGCGAGATCCTGCCATTCGAGCCGCATGCCTGTCTCCGATGAGGCAACCCGATTGGGCGTTACCGAAAAAAAGAATGCCGCGATAATCCGGGCATGGGGTGGCGCGGCCGGCACGCGGCCGCGGCCCGTCAGACGAAAGGATGGCGACATGCAGGTGGAACTCGCGCAACTCGCGCTGACCGACGGTGACGTCGAGCGCAATACCGCACTCGTGATCGACAGCATCGAGACCGCGGATGTCGCGGGCGGCACGGCGCTGATCGTGTTTCCCGAGACCACGTTGTCCGGGTTCCCGACCCGCGACACCGTGTTCGCGATCGCGCAGCCGCTCGACGGCGCGGCGCTCGGCGCGGTCCGCGCGGCGGCCCGGCGGGTGGGCGTCGCGGTCGCGGTGGGGCTCGCGGAGCGCGACGGCGGGCACTGCTACAACACCTCGGTCCTGATCGATGCGCGCGGCGAGATCGCGCTGCGCTACCGCAAGGTGCATCTGTGGGCGACCGACGTCGGCGTGTTCACGGCGGGCGATCGCTTCACGACCTGCCGCTGGAACGGCATGACGGTCGGCCTGCAGATCTGCTACGACATCGAGTTTCCCGAAGGCGCGCGGGCGCTGGCCTCGCTGGGTGCGGATCTGCTGATCGTCACCAACGGCAACATGGAGCCGCTGGGCCCCGTGCATCGCCGTGCGATGGCCGCGCGCGCGATGGAGAACCAGGTGTTCGCGGTGATTGTGAACCGCTGCGGCGAGGGCGACGACGATCTGGTCTTCGCCGGCGAATCGGCGCTGCTCGATCCGTTCGGCGAGTGCGTCGCGTCGGCCGGCCGGGGGCCGACGACGCTGCGCGTGCGGATCGCGCGCGAGCAGCTTGCCGCGAGCCGGCGCGATTATCGCTACCTTGCCGACGCACGGGTGCCGCTCGGCCTCGTGCGCGGCGAGCAGGCGGACACGCTGCTGATTCCACCGACGCGCTGAGCGCGCGACACCGACGCGGCCCGCCCGATCTCACGCCTTCACGAGACAGGACACGTCATGCGCGATACGGAGACTGGCTCGCGCATCTGAAACGGACTCCCGGCCTTGCGTCCGGGCGGCCTGCATCGCGCCGCCGGCCGCGCTTACTGCGAGCAGCGCACGTCGGCGCGGGGCACGGCGACGATCACGGGATACGTGCCGCGATCGAGTTCCACGCGCACGGATACGGTGACGAGGGTGTCGTCGTCCGTGTCGTCGTACACGCTGGCGCGCTCGCGCGACAGGGTGGTCACGCCGGCGCAGGCGGAGGCGCGTCCTTCATCGGACACCTGGCAGTGGATCGGGTTGTCGGCCAGATAGCGGTAGCGGTTGGCGCTCGCGAGGTACTCGCGGACGTTCTGCGCGGCCCCGGCGACGCCGGTGATGTAGACGGTCGAGCACGCGAGCGGGGCCGCGTCGGCGGCCGCGTTCGCCGAGATGAAGAGAGCGGCGAGCGCGGCGGCGAGGGAGGGTTTCATGGCGCGGATTCGGGCGTGGAGAAGCGGATGCGCGATTGTAGCGGTTCGTCGCGCGGTGCGTCGCGGCGCGCCGCGCGATCGACCGGGTGCGCGCCGTGATGTGGCGGGCCGGGGCACGGAAGGCGCGAATGCGCCGCCGCTGCGGCTGCGCTATACTTTTCGCCATGTGTACGACCCCGACTCTTTTCCTTCTTCGTCGTTGGTGGCGCGCCTGACCCGGGCGGCCCGTTTCCCTACGTACTTCGAAACCACGATGCCGCCAGTCATGGCGGCGGTTCGTTGAACGATCGATACTCATGGCTGGTGACGTCGCTTCCACCAGGAATGCCAGACCATGACGTCCACACCCCTCCCCGTCATTCTCACCGGCGATCGCACGACCGGCCCGCTCCATCTCGGCCACTACATCGGCTCGCTGCGCGAGCGCGTGCGGCTCCAGCACGAAGCGCGGCAGTTCCTGCTGCTCGCGGACACCCAGGCGCTGACCGATAACGTCGGTCGCCATCGGCGCGTGACCGCCAACGTGATCGAGGTGGCGCTCGACTACCTGGCCTCGGGCATCGCCCCCGAGCTGTCGACGATCTGCATCCAGTCGCAGGTGCCCGAATTGGCGGAGCTCTCGCAATACTTGCTGAATCTCGTCACGGTCGCGCGCCTCGAACGCAACCCGACGATCAAGGAGGAGATTCGCCTGCGCGGCTTCGAGCGTGACATCCCCGCGGGCTTTCTCACCTATCCCGTGAGCCAGGCGGCCGACATCGCCGCGTTCAAGGCGACCCACGTGCCGGTCGGCGCGGACCAATTGCCGATGCTCGAACAGACCAACGAGCTGGTGCGCCGCTTCAACGCCACGGTCGAGCGTCCGGTGCTGGTCGAATGCGAGGCGGTGCTGTCGCAGGTGCCGCGCCTGCCCGGGCTCGACGGCAAGGCGAAGATGAGCAAGTCGCTCGGCAATGCGGTCGCGCTCGGCGCGAGTCCGGACGAGATCACGCGGGCCGTGAACGCGATGTACACCGATCCCGGGCATGTGCGTGCGAGCGACCCCGGCCAGGTCGAGGGCAACGTGGTGTTCGCGTTTCTCGATGCGTTCGAACCCGATGTCGCGGCGGTCGAGGCGCTCAAGGCGCATTACCGGCGCGGCGGCCTCGGCGACAGCGTGGTCAAACGCGCGCTCGACGAGCGGCTGCAGGCGCTGCTCGCGCCGATTCGCGCGCGTCGTCGCGCGTTCGAACAGGAGCGCGGGGAAGTGCTGGCGATCCTGCGGCGGGGCACGGAGCGCGCCCGCGAGGTTGCCGCCGCGACGCTCGGCGAGGTGAAGGGCGCGCTGGGCCTGTCGTATTTCCCGAACTGAATACGTCGATCGCGCGAGTCGGACGACGCGCGCGACACCGCTCGTTGCATCCACAACCAAAATGCCGAATCGCATTGATGATCGATGTGAAATTGACGCGTCGCGTCATTTATTCACAAGCTGTTCGAAAGCAGGGGGAAAGCGCGAACGGATGATTTCGACAACACCCAGTATGGTGTTTGAAAAAACGTGAAGAGCCTTGGTTGGACAAGGCTTCGCGGCTGATCGACGTTTGGAATTCTGTATCAATTTACTTGTTCGAATCGTCGGATCATAGTCACACAAAACAAAGCGCCACGATAACGACGAGCGCAGACTACGGAGACAAGGATGATACGTAGATACGAGGGGTTGTCAGGACGACCGTTTCCATCTGATCGGAGACGCGCGAGTTTATTCACCGCGTGTTTTCGCATGACCGAGTGACCGGCGAGCCGCCGGATTCCAGCTGCTTTCACCGCCCAAGGGCGCCGCGCGCAAGCGCCGCGTCGCGGTGACGCTCGCGCATCGCGGCGGTTGCGCCTTCCCACACGCAGTCGAATCCCGCCCGGCGACGGGCGTCATACCAACCGGTGCGCCGTCGAGCGACACTGGAAGAGAAACAGTATTCAAGAAAAAGGAGGGGAAATGCTCTGCATTCCTAATCTGCGCGCGGCCGTCCTGTCCTGCGTGGTGGTCGCCATGCCGTTTGTCGCCGGATGCGGCGGCGGCAACAGCGACGACCCGGGTCCCATCAATGCCTCGCAGTGCTCGGGCAGCAATTGCCCGGCGAGCGGATCGAACACGACGCCGAGCCAGAATGTCACGCTGTGCCCGGCATCGCTCGACTACACGAGCACCTATTCGGGCGGCGCCGGCAGCGGCGAATACCTGAAGGTCCGGTTCGACACGACCAAGAAGACCTACCAGATGCAGTTCATCGAATCGTCGGTGCCGACGCTTCCGGACGAAATCAACACCACGCGCGCCGGCCTCACGATCAACGGCACGTTCCACAACGCGACGACGCTGCCGACCGCCGAGCAGAACCGCTGCTCGTTCGTGCTCGACAATGGCGCGACGGCGGACGGCACCTACAAGGTCACGATCAATCCCGCGGATCCGCCGATGATCTTCGTCGGCAACGGCGGCGTGATGGGCGGCTCCATCCCCGGTGCGACGATCTCCTACCCGGGCATCGCCGCGCTCGGCGGGCTCGGCAAAGTGCCGTCGCGCACCTTCGATTTCTATCCGTTCATCGGCTTCACCAGCACCGAGACGGATTTCACGAAGGTCGCGGGCAACTACAACGAACTGGGCGTCCACATGTCGCCCGTCGGCGGCAACTACCAGAGCGGCTCGTCGCCGATCGGCTGGGAACCCGACGTGGTCAACTGGAACCAGACCTTCAACGCGGACGGTTCGTGCACGATCACCCCGGGCAGCGACTACTCGTGCCAGACGACCGGCTCGCCGTGGACGCTGCGCAAGAACGCCGACGGCTCGAACGATACGGTGTTCGTCAGCAATGCGGTCGCCAACCAGTTCGGCGCGGTGTCGTATCCGGTCGCGGGGCAGGCGCCGGGCCTCGTGATCGTGACCCCGAGCCAGGCGAAGGGCATCATGATCGTGGGCAAGCTCAACGGCGTGCTGGTGCCGGTCGTGATCCGCGTCGGCTACGCGTACATTGATCCGAACTCGCTGCTCTCCTCGGTCGCCGATGCGGAAGTCGGCATCTCGGTGCTCGCGCCGTCCACGCCGATCGCCGCGAATTCGCTGCAAGGCGGCTTCATCGGCGCGACGAGCGCCTCCGCGTGCGGCGTGGTGAGTTTCACCGGCAACCTCGGCACCTCGGCGGCGGCCGGACCGTCCTTCAACCCGAACATCGCGCATCCGGACCTGCCGGGCGTGTTCGCGAACGGCGCATTCGCATCGCAGGCCGGCTCGTGCAACGACGGCACGGCGGTGTCGACGATGGCGGCCAACTACACCTCGACCTTGTTCCAGGGCACGACCGCCGGGCTGATCGATCCGCAGACCTCGCAGGTGAGCTCGCAGCTCTCGCTCGATTACTCGCAGGCCTCGCCCGGCAAGATCAAGGTGAATGTCCTGAGCGACTTCCGCGCGCAGGGCAGCACGGGCGCCGTGTCGATCTTCAAGAAGGGCGACACCGGCTACCTGATCAAGGTCGGCAATGTCTACGGCATGGTGGTCAACAACAGCCAGGTGAATCCGTTCTTCACCGTCGGCGCATTCGTCCGCTAACGCAGGACCAGGCGACGGCGCAGCGCGCGCCGTCGCGGTTATCAAAATATCGAGGATTCCTATGTATTGGCAGAAGTGGATGACCATTGCCGTGTTGGCGCCCGTGTTGACCGCGTGCGGCGGCGACGGCGACCCGCCGCCCGCGCCCGTGGTGCGACTGTGCCCGCAGACCATCGACTACAACACCGTCTTCACCGGCGGCTCGGGTTCCGGCGAACTGGTGAAGGTGCAGCTCGACACCACCAGGATGACGTACCAGATCACCTTCCTGGCGTCGCCGATCCCGCAGACGACCGGCACGGTGCAGCCGACGCGCGACACGGCGCCGAACAACGTCATGTCGGGCACGCTGAGCGACGAGACCGGCCTGCCGACCGTGAAGCTCAACCAGTGCACGTTCCGCCTCAACAACGGCAGCCTCGATCCGAGCCGGCCGGCGCGGATTTTCCTTGGCGAAGGCGTGATGGGCGGGGCGATCCCGGGCGCGACGATCCAGTTCGACGGCGTGATCGGCGTCGGCCAGATCGACAAGACGACTTTCCCGTACTACCCGTTCATCGCCTTCCCGTCGGTCGAGACGGATCTGACGAAGATCGCCGGCACCTACAACCAGCTCGGCTACCACCAGGTGCCGTCGCAGAAGTTCGCGCCGGTCGCGATCGACCAGCAGTTCGTGATTCGCGGCGACGGCAGCTATACGGAGACCGACAACTTCGGCAAGAAGAACGGCGGTCAGCCGCTCAGCTCGACGGCCATCGTCAACCAGCCGTTCCAGCTGCGCTCCGACGCGTCGGCGTTCCAGACGCTCAATTACCAGCCGCAGGTTCCGGCGACGCAGGCGTCGCTCGATCCGACCAAGGCGGGCAAGGGGATCCTGATCGTCGGCAAGCTGCGCAACCAGCTGGTGCCGGTATTCATCCGCACGGGCGCGGCGAACGCGAGCCTGCAGAACGGCTCGCCGGTCGCCGACGACGAGTCGGGCATCACGCTGCTGAGCCCGCGGGTGTCGGTCGGCTCGCAGGACGGCGAGTACACCGGCGTCGACAGCCAGTTCGACTACCGCGCCACCGCGATGGTCGGCTCGCAGGCGACCCTGCTCGATCCGTTCAACGCGTCGCAGGCCGGCCTCACGCGTCCGCTCAACCTGAACTTCGCGCAGACGGTGCCGGGCGTGGTCACGACCGTGCACGCGGATGCGGCCTCGGGGCCCGCGACCGGCAAGTTCATCTTCACCGGCGGCGTCTTCGGCTTCCTCGACATGGCCAACGCGAGCAGCCCGTACTTCACCGTGGGCGCGTTCGTGCAGTGAGCGTGCAAATACAACAAGGAGACAGGCGGGGCGCGCGGCGCGCGCTCCGTCGGAGCAGAGGACGAGGAGATCACATGAAGAAGCTGATTGCTGCGTGCGTCGTCGCTTGCGCGTCGACGGGCGCGCTGGCCCAGCAGGCGGGCGACAACGTCGCGACGCTCGGCTGGCTGCACATCATGCCGCAGGATTCGACCAACGGCCTGACGACCACGGTCGCGAACATGCCGATCAACGCGCCGCTGCGGCTGCCCGGCTCGTTCACGTCGCCGGGCACGAGCCTGACCGTCAACAACGCGGATACGGTGGGCCTGACGCTCACGCACTTTTTCACGGACCACATCGCGGTGACCTCGGTGCTCGGCGTGCCGCCCGAGTTCTCGCTGACGGGCCACGGCGTGATCAAGCCGTTCGGCCCGGCGGGTTCGCTCGGCAACGTCGATCTCGACAAGCCGGCGAACCAGCCGGCCGTGAAGAACGCGCGGCAGTGGAGCCCGACCGTGATCCTGCAGTACTACTTCAACAACGCGAACGCGCGCTTCCGGCCGTTCGTCGGCATCGGCGTGGCGTACAGCTGGTTCACCAACATCGAGCTGAACGGCAACTTCGTGCGAGACGTCAACGAGAACCTCGGCAGCGTGCTCGCGGCGGGCGCGAACAAGCCGGGGCCGACCTCGGTCGAGGCCAAGGCGTCGTCGTCGTGGACCCCGGTCTACAACATCGGTGCGTCGTATGCGCTGACCAAGCACCTCGGGCTCACGGCGACGCTGACCTACATGCCGCTCAAGACCTACTCGTCGATCATCGTCAAGGCGGCCGACGGGAGTGAGCTGTCGAACACGCGCACGCGTCTGAAGGCCGATCCGCTGATCACCTTCGTCGGGATTTCCTACAAGTTCTGATCCGCGGGCGCGCAGTCGAGGCGCCCGGGTATCCCGCGACCGAGCGGCCGGGTTCACCGGACCGCGAAGTCGCTTAACCGGCGGCAAGCCGCCATTCGTCAAGTGAGGCAGTTCCCATGAGCACTCGTAAGATCGTTTCGTTCGTTGTCGCGCTTGCATTCGCAACGGCTGCAGCTACACCCGCGCTGGCGGTCACGGTTACCCGTGCCGACGGCCAGGCGATGAACCCGAACGGCGAGCCGTTCTCCGCGACGGGCGCCACCAACCTCAACAAGGGCGGCGTGGCTGCCGCCTGCGTGTCGACCTTCAACGGCACCATCACGTCGTCCGGCATCGTGACGGTCACCTCGGCGCAGTTCTCGGGCGGCGGCCTGTGCGGCCTGATCACGAGCAGCGCAACCGGCACCAACCCGTGGACCGGCCAGGCCGACGACACGACGCACCTGACCATCAACAACGCTCAGGTCAATGCGTCGATTCTCGGCACCTGCGGGCCGAGCAAGGTCACGACGACGTGGAACGACACGGCATCGTCGCTGGCCTTCAACAATGCGGCGCTGACGCCGAATTGCACGATCAACGGCACCCTGACGACGTCGCCGGCGTTCAAAGTGCAGTAAGGCGTGACGTGCGGCGGCCCGGCAAGCCGCCGCATGCATGACGGCGCCATTCCGGCCCTCGGGCTGCTCGTCGCGAGGCGGGCGGCCCGGGCCGCGGCGGAAAAGGGCGCGGGGTGTGGCCGCGCCCGATGGCGTCGTGCCGTGTGGAAGCCGTCGACGCCCCCGGCGAGGGGCGCGACGGTGTTGCGGGATCGGATACGTCGTTCCGTGGGCCCGCTGGATGAGCGGCACGTGTGCCTTGCCGCCGCCGTTTCAGTTGTTTCAGTTGCAGATTCAGATTCCGCCCGGGGTGGGTCCGCCCGCACGAGCCAGCCTGGGTACGTCGTTGCATCGTGATGTGTTCACCGCCTGGTGAACGGACCGGCAGACGGCTGGTGCCGGAGCTGCCGACATTGGAGATGGGGAATCCTATGCAATCCAGCAAGTTTGTCTTGTCGCTGGTCGCGTTCGCGCTCGCGGCCGCCATGACGGCACAGGCGCAGGCCGTGACCGTGACCCGCGCCGATGGACAGCCGATGAATCCGAACGGCGAGCCCTTTTCCGCGGCAGGGGCGACGACGTACCTGAAAGGGTCGATCGTGATCAACTGCACGACGCGCATCAACGGCACGGTCACGCCGACGGGCATCGTGTGGATCACATCCGCGAGCCTGACGGGCGCGCCGCTCTGCCAGCTGGCACAGCCGAGCGCGTCGAGCGCGTCGATGTGGACCGGCCAGATCGAGACGTCGACCCAGCTGAGCATCAACAACATGGCGATCAACTGGAATCTGTTCGGTCCATGCGGACCGAACCAGGTGACAACCGCCTGGAGCAACGCGCTGCCCTGGGCCGACAACCCGTCGGGGCTGACTTTCTCTTCGGCGCTGCTTACGCCGAATTGCACGATATCGGGATCGCTCGTCACGTCGCCGAAGTTGCGCGTGGACTGAGCGGCAGCAGTAATGAGTTCCGGCGATGCGATGCCTGTCGATCACGGGCCGCGATGCGCATGGAGGAGCGAGGCGGGCAGACGGGCCAAGAGCCGGTCGCCTGCCTGGCAGCGAGCCGTACTGGAACCTGTCCGGTGCGCCGCGCCGCCGTCCCGCGAACCGGGACGCATGGCGGCAGGCCGCGGCCGTGAGGGCGGCGAGACAGGAACCGCGAAAGGGGATGCAGGAACCGGCGCGCCGCCGAGGGCGCGCCGCCCATCCCGCGACGCATGGGCCGGCGCGCGACATGAGCACGGGGTGCCGAACCGACAGGCGGGCGCGGCGCGGACGGGGGCCACCGTCCGCGCCGCGCCGGGGCCGGACATGGGGCGCATAACAACATAGATCGTTCCTGGCGCGGCGGCGGTCCGACAGCGTAACCGGGCCGGCCTCCCGAGGAGGCCGGCCGACGGATCGCGGCGCGCGTCGTCATAGATGGATGACCCATGCTCACCTACAACACGCAGTATGGTTACGCCAGCAGCCTGCCGCTCGACCGCCTGCGCACGGCTGCGTGGCTGCAATATCTGCTGGATCGCCTCGAGCGCGTCGCGCACGCGATGATCGCGGGCGGCAACGCGGCGATGGCCGCGGCGGGCCACGAGACGCTCGCGCGCCTGCGAGGCGTCGCGCGGTCGACGCCGCGTCTCGACGCGAGCCTGCTCGATCCGCTCTTCACCGCGATCCTGGGCGACGACGCGGATCACGGCCGCTGTTCCGGCACCGCGTACGGCACGCTCGCGATGGCGCCCGCGCGGCGCGAACTGCTGCTGATCGAACGCTACGTGCCGGGCTCGAAACGCGCCTTCGACGTCGCCCGCGGCGTGATCGACGCGTATGCGTGGCGCGATCCCGAGTTCGGCTGGGCCGCGCTCGAAGCGATCGAGGCGGGCATCGGCCACGAGCCGGTCGACAGCGATGCGCCGCCCGAGCCGGCCTCGATCCGCGCGGCGCGCGACGAAGGGCAGCCGGCGAGCCGCATCATCGATACGGTGATCGGTCGCGCCTGGCAGGCGGACGAAGAAGAGCGCCGCTTCGACACGATGGCCGCGCTCGTCGAATTCGCCGCGGCGATCGCCACCCAGACGCCGATCACGCCCGCGGCCTATGGCGGCGATCACAACAGCGTCGCGCGCGCGATCTGGCGCGAGCGCGGCGATCTCGCGTCGATCGATGGGCTGTTCGCCGCGCTCTCGGTGTGCCGTCTCGAACAGGTGACCGACGCGGGCAGCTTCTGGGCGTACTACCTGCTGGCGGGCATCCGCATCGCGGCGCCCGAGGTGATGCGCGAGATGGGGCGGCATTTCTACGGCGATGCGTGGCGCGGCTGGCTCGACGCGCTGCTTGCGCTGCCCGCGACCGGCGAGCTGGATCGGGACGGCGCGGCGGCGCTGGCGCGGCTGGAGGCGTCGATGAGTCTCGTCGCGCACCGCAATCCGATCGTTCACGCGCGCCGCAGGTCGGCGCGCTGAGCGACGCGCGGTGCGGCGGCGCCGGAATCTGGCATGCTGGCGGTTCCGTCATCATGTATTTCGGGGGGCCGCCATGTCACTGGATCGGATGCAGGTCGCGCTGCCGCTGACCGCTTGCAAATGCTGCGGCGGCGACAGCCGCCTGTGCGGCGTCGTCGATTTCTCGCGCTGCGGCGCCGATCATCTCGGCGGGCGCAAGGTCGATCCGTATGTCGGCGTGCCGGTGTATTTCCACCGTTGCGACGCATGCGGCTTCGTGTTCACGCGCGCGCTCGACGCGTGGACCCATGCCGATTACGCGGCGCACATCTACAACGACGATTACGGGCGGCACGATCCGGACTACCTGGGCAAGCGGCCGTTCGAGAATGCCGAGCTGATCGCGAAGAGTTTCCCCGAGTTGGCGCAGGCGAACGTGCTCGATTTCGGCTCGGGGCTGGGGCAGTTGGAGCGCGAGCTGAAGGCGCGCGGCTTCAGCCAGGTCGATTCCTACGATCCTTACGCGGCGCATGCGGAGGCGACGCGCGCGGGCCTGGCCGCCGCGTACCGGACGGTGGTTGCGTTCGAGGTGTTCGAGCATCATCCGCAACCGCGTGAGCTGATCGCCGAACTGGCGGGCTTTCTCGACGACGACGGCGCGATCCTGTTCAGCACGATGCTTGCCGACGACGCCGTGATGGCGGAGGGCATCGATCGCTGGTGGTATTGCGCGCCGCGCAACGGGCATATCTCGTTCTATGCGTCGCGCGCGCTCGCGCGCCTCGGCGCGCCGCACGGGCTCGTCGCGGGCTCGTTCAACGAGAATTTCCACTTTTTCTACAAGCGCGCGCTGCCCGCGTGGGCCGCGCGCTTTTCTCATCGGCTCTGCGTCGCGTGACGCGTCCGCGCGCCGACGCGCGCGGACGGCCGCGGAGGCGCGGTCGGCGTCAGATCGCGAGGCAGATCTTGCCGAAGTGCTTGCCGTCCGCCTGATGGCGGAACGCGTCGGCGATCTCGTCGAGCGGGAAGCTGAGGTCGACGACCGGCTTGAGGCCGGTTGCGTCGAGCGCGCGCACCATCTCGATCTGATGCTGGCGGCTGCCGACGATGAGCCCTTGCAGCCGTTGCTGGCGCGTCATCAGCGTGACGGTGGACAGTGGCCCGGCGATGCCCGTGAGCACACCGATCAGTGCGATGTGGCCGCCGATCCGGCAGGCCTCGATCGATTGCGCGAGCGTGTCGGGGCCGCCGACCTCGATCACGTGATCGACGCCGCGCCCGTTCGTGTAGTCGAGCACCTTCGCGGCCCAGTCGGGATCGCGCCGGTAGTTGATCAGGTGATCGGCGCCGAGCGCGCGCGCCCGTTCCAGCTTTTCGTCGGACGAGGACGTGACGATGACCGTCGCGCCCATCTGCTTGGCGAACTGCAGCGCGAAGATCGACACGCCGCCCGTGCCGAGCACGAGCACGCTGTCGCCGGCCTTCAGGTTGCCGTCGACGACCAGCGCGCGCCAGGCGGTCAGCCCGGCCGTGGTCAGCGTCGCGGCTTCCGCGTGGCTGTAGCCGCGCGGTGCGTGCGTGAACCACTGCGCGGGCCGCACGACGGCTTCGCGCGCGTAGCCGTCGACGCCGTCGCCGGGCGTGGTCTTGAAGTCCGCGACGGCCGGGCCGCCGTCGAGCCAGAGCGGATAAAAGCCCGACACCACCGCGTCGCCGACCGCGAACTCCGTGACGCCTTCGCCGACCGCCTCGACGACGCCCGCACCGTCCGACATCGGGATGCGCCCGTCGGCGGCCGGCAGACGGCCCATGACGACGCCGAGATCGTGGAAGTTCAGCGAGCTGGCGTGGAGACGCACGCGGATTTCGCCGGCGCGCGGGGCGCCCGGATCGGGAAGATCGACGCGGACGAGATGATCGAGGCCGCCGGGCGCGCGCAGGGTGATGGCTTTCATACGGAACTCCTTGAGGAAGCGGCGTCCCGCCCGGGATGGCGGCGGGGACGCGGTGGATTGGGACGGCAGGCGGCGCGCCGGCGCACGCGACCCCGGGGCGGGGCGCGGCGCGGCCGACGGGCAGCACGCGAGGCGATTGTCGACCGGTAGGGTGATGATGACAAGAAGGTACAATTAAAGCCGGTACTATCAAATGTGTAGGTATAAGGCG